>JBDVSG010000074.1:0-18245 GCA_039967155.1 Sulfitobacter sp.
ATGAAACAAGATGGGGTTTTCCAGTCCCATGCGGTTGACGCGATGGACACAGATGCCGTCGTTGCGTTGATTAATTCAACAACCGCGCAAATTGTTATCAACGTCGGTTCCCCTTTCGTGAATATGACCGTGCTTGAGGCCTGCATCCAAACCAGGGTGGCCTATATCGATACCGCAATCCATGAAGACCCCAGAAAAATCTGCGAAACACCGCCATGGTATGGCAACTACGAATGGACACGCCGCGACGATTGTGCCGCCGCAGGTGTGACGGCGATCTTGGGTGCCGGATTTGATCCTGGCATGGTGAATGCTTTCGCTCGGTTCGCAGTGGATGAATTCATGGACGAGGTCACATCGATCGATATCGTTGACATCAATGCAGGGAACCACGGCAAGTATTTTTCCACCAATTTTGACCCTGAGATCAACTTTCGTGAATTCACAGGGACAGTCTACAGCTGGCAGCAAGGCGCGTGGCAAGAAAACAAGATGTTCGAGGTCGGCCGCGAATGGGACTTGCCCGTCGTCGGCAAGCAAAAGGCCTATATGTCGGGCCACGACGAAGTGCATTCGCTGGCTGCTAATTATCCTGAGGCCGACGTCCGGTTCTGGATGGGGTTTGGCGATCACTACATCAATGTGTTTACGGTTCTTCAAAACCTCGGCCTTTTGTCCGAGCAGCCCGTGACCACGGCTGAGGGTCTCGAGGTTGTGCCGCTTAAATTGGTGAAAGCCGTCTTGCCGGACCCCTCGAGCCTTGCACCAAATTACACGGGAAAAACTTGTATCGGGGATCTGGTCAAAGGCATCAAAGACGGCGAAGAGGTCGAAGTCTTTGTCTATAATGTTGCCGATCATAAAGACGCCTACAATGAAGTCGGGAGCCAAGGCATCTCTTTCACTGCGGGCGTTCCCCCCGTCGCTATGGCGATGTTGATTGCCGACGGCACGTATGACAAGGGCGCCATGCTCAATGTCGAAGAGCTGGACCCGAAACCGCTGTTTACACTGCTCGATACCATCGGACTGCCCACGCGTGTAAAAGACGTAAACGGTGACCGCGAATGGAACCGCACGTAACCGGGGCTTAGAAAGGCTACCATCAAAAGAAGGCGGATGCGGTGGTAGCCTCCTTCGCTAACTTGAGGTGCAAACCAGACAGGAGCGCCATCGCGGCGAATGTTCCATAGGTCGCAGTCTGTGAAACATTCGCCGCATGGGCCTTGCTGCATCTTATGTGGATGGTCGTCTTACTGGACACATCGCAAAGCCAGGCGTCCGCTGTCGATGTCGCACCTGAAAGGAGTATGAAAAGCATGCTGCCGTGAAGGCCGGCATCCAAGTTGTATTTGCTGAGAAACGATTGCCACTCTTTGCTTGTGAATTGAGATCCTTGATCAGAATGCATCGTGATCCTGTGCTTTGGTTTGCGCGGCTAATCCCCAGCAAATAATGCTGGTAATGCAGATCTGTGGTTATGCAAGATTTCAAACTGGGGATCCGCGTTGACGACTTGTTTGCCACCATAGCTTCCTAGACGGTGTTACAACCAATCTACGCTGCGATGCCGGCAATGTTGGCCAGCATCCGCAGGTCGTCTGTCAGCTTGCGATATCCATCTCCCTTGCCGCTATGGGACTATGTTTGCTGGATCAGTTTTGTCTGACGCGAAACTTCAAACGCAGGTTGCCTTAACAGCTCCTTAACCTATGAATTGAACTGGCTGAAAAGCACAGCAACCATTCAACACATCGATCCCACGTAAAACTCTACGCGATGAGCTTCCCGCATATCCACGCTCAACAACCTGCACCAGCGCGCCCTCGGCCCACCGTTCGTAAAGCCTGATCTGTTTGTCGGTTGAGTTGCCATTGCCCTCGCCAAGAGAGACCGCCATCGCGGACTTGGTGATTTTATTCTTTAACGTAGCGCCGCATGGCAGTTTCAGCGATTGGGGACGTGGTGAAGTTTGCATTTTGGACATGAAGCCGCGTATTTCTTGGCTCCTGATACGACAAGGTGGCCATTCGAGCAAAGCGCAGCAGCATGCAAATTTGGGCGAACCGCCTTTTGCTGCAGGGCGCATAAACCAACACAAAGCGGAGTTTTGGGCCTGATAGCGGGCATGAGATATCAGCAGAGCCTCGTCAGTCAGTCAATTGGTCTGGTCCCGCAGTGTCAAAGCGAGGCTTGCAGTAATTGCTGAGAATAAGGATGGCTCGCCTTTAAGGCCCGCAGCTCCGTCACATTCATGACTTCGACGATTTCCCCGTCTTTCATAACGGCCAGCCGATCGCACAGATGGCCCACAACTGAAAGATCATGCGACACCATCAGATAGGTGAGCTTGTGCTCCTGCCGCAGATCGGCAAGCAGGTTGAGGATTTCGGCCTGAACAGACACATCCAGCGCTGATGTCGGCTCATCAAGCAAAAGCAGCTTTGGTTCAGGCGCAAGTGCACGGGCAATCGCCACCCGTTGTCGTTGCCCCCCCGACAGCTGATGCGGATAGCGGAACCGGAACTTCTGCCCCAAACCCACGTCATCGAGCAGTTTTACAACACGGTCGTCGATTTCTTTGAAACCGTGCAAGTGGAGCGTTTCGCCCAAGACCTGATCAACCGAGTGTCGTGGGTGCAGCGAGGCATAGGGGTCTTGAAACACCATCTGGACTGTCTTGAAAAAATCCTTGGGACGTTTCTTGGGGACAGGTTCACCTTCGACCTTGATTGTGCCCGACCATGTGGGCGCAAGCCCTGTGATCGCACGCAGAATTGTGGATTTGCCTGATCCACTTTCCCCGACGAGGCCAAAGCTTTCGCCTTGCGCAACATCGAATGTCGCGGATTTTACGGCATCGACACGGTCGCGGGAGCGGCCAAACCAGACGTTCAGCTGGTTGATCTCAAGCATATTCATATGCGTCCACTCACGCTAGGGGCTACTGACCATTCTGGGTCACGCTCAAGCACATCCAAGCGCGCGCGCGGCGCATCCAAACGGGGCAGGGAGTTGAGCAGCCCGCGCGTATAGGGGTGCTTGGCGTCGTGCAGTTTGTCGGCCTCGCAGACCTCAACGATACGGCCTGCATACATAATCAGAACGCGGTCGCAGAAGTCAGCCACAAGGCTCAGGTCATGGCTGATAAAAATCAGGCCCATGCCGCGCTCTTTGACAAGTTTGTCCATGATGTCGAGAACCTGACGCTGAACTGAAACGTCCAAAGCGCTTGTCGGCTCATCGGCGATCAGGATTTCGGGGTTCGGGATCAGCATCATTGCGATCATGATCCGCTGCCCCATGCCACCCGACATTTCATGCGGATAGGCGCGCATGACGCGCTCGGCGTCGCGAATGGAAACCGCCTTCAACATCTCGACAGCCTTGGCATGGGCCTCTGACTTTGTCGTTTTGTTATGCAACCGGTAAGCCTCAATGATCTGGTCGCCAATGGTTGTTACCGGGTTTAGCGAAAACTTCGGGTCTTGCATGACCATCGAGATGCGTTGCCCGCGCACGGCCCGCATTTCCTTCTCAGATTTTTGCAACAAATCAACGCCATCAAGGTTGATTTGATCAGCCTCAACGATGCCAGGTTGACGGATCAGCCGAAGGATCGCGCGGCCTGTCATCGACTTGCCCGAGCCACTCTCGCCAACGATCCCAAGGCGCTCACGGCCAAGGGTGAATGACACACCGCGCACGGCGTCAAACACACCTTGTCGAGTGGGGAATTTGACCCAGAGGTTTTCGACGTCCAGTAAGTTTTCCATCATTCACCTGCCTTTGGATCAAGCACATCGCGCAGCCCGTCGCCGAGCAGGTTAAAGGCCAGGGAGACGGTGAAAATAGCTAAACCTGGCATTGTGGCAACCCACCAGTGATCAAGGATGAAGCGGCGGCCTTCTGAAATCATTGCCCCCCATTCAGGGCTTGGAGGCTGTGCTCCGAGCCCAAGGAAGCCAAGGCCCGCTGCTGCAAGGATGATCCCCGCCATATCCAGCGTGACCCGCACGATGAGCGACGAAATGCACAGCGGCCAGATGTGTTTGGTGATGATCCTGAGCGCACCTGCGCCTTGCAGTTTGATCGCCGAGATATAGTCAGACGAGCGGATGGTCAGCGTCTCGGCCCGCGCGATCCGCGCGTAGGGCGGCCATGCCGTAAGCGAGATCGCAAGCACCGCATTTTCGATCCCAGCGCCCAAAGCGGCAACAAAGGCCAATGCCAGAACAAGGCGTGGGAAGGCGAGGAAAATATCGGTGATCCGCATCAGAACAAGGTCTACCCAACCGCCCACATAGCCCGACACTGTACCAACGAGAAGCCCCACAATAGGGGCAATCAAAGCCACCAGTGCTACGATATAAAGGGTGATCCGCGCGCCGTAGATTAGACGCGACAGGATGTCTCGACCCAAGCTATCGGTCCCAAACACGTGCCCTTCGGTTCCCAGCGGCGCCAAGCGGTTCGCGAGGTTTTGAACGAAGGGATCATGCGGCGACAAAAGCGGCGCTGCGGCAGCAACAAAGACCAGCAAGACCAGAATGCCCAAGCCGATCATGGCCATTGTGTTGGAGCGAAACGACAGCCAGCCCTGATAGAGCGCCGACAGTTTCGCATGGCGGCGAGAGGTCGGCGTATCTGTCAACAACCAGCCGCGGAGTGTTTGTTCAGCCATCTATTTGGCCTTCCTTATTTCGCACGAGGATCAAAAACCTTGTAGAGCAGGTCTGAGAAAATATTGAGCAGGATGAAGATCAACCCGACCACGACAGTGCCACCAAGCACGGCATTCATGTCAGCACTCAAAAGTGCCGTTGTGATGTAGCTGCCAATGCCGGGCCAGCTAAAGATGATCTCGGTCAACACCGACCCTTCGAGCAGGTTCGCATAGCTCAGAGCAATCACGGTGATCAGCTGAACGCGGATGTTTTTGAAGGCGTGTTTCCACACGACATCCCATTCTGACATGCCCTTAACACGCGCCGTCGTCACGTATTCAGCGCTGAGCTGTTCGAGCATGAATGACCGCGTCATGCGACTGATATAAGCCAGTGAGAAATAGCCGAGCAACGAGGCTGGCAAAACGATGTGGCTGAAGGCGTCTTTGAACACGTCCCAATTGCCATCAAGCAAAGCATCAATAAGGATCAGTCCAGTCACGGAGGGCACGACATCGACGTAAAAGATGCCGACACGCCCCGGTCCGCCGACCCACCCCAAGATACCGTAAAAAACCAAAAGCCCCATCAGGCCCAGCCAAAAGATCGGCATTGAGTAGCCCACAAGCGCCAGAACGCGTGCGATCTGGTCAATCCACGAGCCCTTGCGCACCGCCGCTAAAACACCCAGAGGCACGCCCAGAACGACACCGATGAAAATGCCCAGCGTTGCCAGCTCTAGCGTGGCTGGGAACACGCGCGCGATGTCTTCAGACACTGGCCGCGCGTTCAAAAGAGATGTGCCGAAATCAAGGTGCAGCACGTCCCACAGGTAATATCCAAATTGCACAATGAGCGGCTTATCCAGCCCAAGCTCAAGGAACACAGCGTCATATGTCGACTGTGAGGCACGCTCGCCCACGATCGACAAAACAGGGTCAATCGGCATGACGCGGCCGATGACAAATGTAATGAACAACAGGCCCAACATTGTCACAGCGATGGAGCCAATTGTCAGGGCCGTGGTCTTAATCCACGGTGGGAGGGGCTGCCGCCCCTCCTTTTTGTTTTCTGCCAGCGCCACTTACTTGGTAACTTGCCAGTAAGCAGCCGATGTCACGGCCTGACCTGTTGACCAGTTGGTAACGTTGTCACGCAGCGCAGATTGCTCGATCTGCTGGAACATCATAACGAAGGGCGAGATTTCGCGGAATTCCTTTTGAATATCCAGATACATCTGCACGCGCTTCTCACGGTCACCCTCGGTTACGGCTGTGTCGACTTTCTCTGACAAACCGCCTGCATCCCAACCTGTGCGCCATGCCAGAAGGCCTGTCGCGTTGGCTGCGTCCGAGTTGTCGGGGTTGTAGGCGAACGTGCCTGCGTTGGTTTGGGGATCGGGATAGTCTGGGCCCCATGCGCCAAGGTAGACGTCCAGTTCACGTGCGCGGTAGCGTGCGAGGATTTGCTTCGCAGTCCCCACGGTGATGTTCACCTTGATACCGACTTGCGCAGCGGCGTTCTGGAACGATTGACCGATTTCGATCCGTTCTTGAGCTTCGCGGACACCGATTTCGATCTCCAGGCCCTCAACACCTGCTGCGGCCAGCAGTTCCTTGGCCTTTTCGATGTTGTAGCTGAACGGGTTCTCATCGGACGCGCCAAGGTATGTCGCGGGCAGGAAGTTCTGGTGGATCGTATACTGACCCTTCAAGAAGCTGTCGCGCATGCCTTCATAATCAATCAGGTATTTAAACGCCTGACGCACCTCTGGCTTGCTGAGGACAGGATGTTTCTGGTTCAGCGCCAGATACATCAGTCGGCCTTTCAGCTCATCCGCAACGACAACACCCTCGGCGCTTGTGGCACCGGCGATATCTTCTGGGTTGAGGTTGCGCGCGATGTCGATGTCGCCGCGCTCAAGCAACAGACGCTGTGAGGCGCTCTCGGTGACGTGACGCACGATAACGCGCTCCATGGCTGGCTTGTCACCACCATAGTTCGGGTTCAGCGAGAGGGTTACAGCCTCATTTGGTTTCCAGCTATCCAGCTTGTAGGGGCCGGATCCCGCTGAGTTGGTTTTCAACCAAGTGTTGCCCATGTCGCCGTCAACTTCGTTGGCCATCACCGTTGCTTTGTCGACAATCGCACCCAAGGTTGCGGTCAGGCAGTTAAGCACAAAGGACGTCGCATATTTCTTGTCCGTGGTGATCATCAGCTTGTTGCCGTCGGCTTTGATGTTCTCCAGCACGTTTTCAGGAGTGAAGCCGAACTGCGTGAAGATAAACGCCGGTGTTTTGTTCAATTGCACGACACGTTGCAGCGAGAAGGCCGCGTCTTCGGCTGTGACAGGATTGCCAGATTCAAACTTGGCGCCTTCGCCCATGGTAAAGGTGATGGTCTTGCCATCCTCAGAGACTTCCCAGCTTTCTGCCAGAGAAGGTTTGTAGCCCGCCCCAAGATCGAGCGGGTCAAGATAGACCAGCCGTTGATAAATATTGCGGCTGATATCGGATCCCGCAAATTCAAAGCTCTCGGCGGGGTCAATGGTCGTCACATCGTCGATGCGGTTGGCGATCACCAGCATGTTGGCCGGTGTTTCTGCATACGCCGCAAAGGACGACACGCTGACAGCAAGGCCAATCGCGGCACTTGTCAGTAGTTTGTTAATAACATTCATTTTGAATCTCTCCTGTTCATTTAACTTAATCTGGCCAATGAGGTTATTGCCCCCAAGTTTTTTCGAGCACACGAAGCCAGTTTCCATGGCAAAGTTTCGTCATCAAAGCGTCGTCATAGCCGTGCTTTGCCATCGCGTGCCTCAAATCGGGAAGCCCTGCGCAAGAGGTTAGCGCCTCTGGCACAACAGCCCCGTCATAATCCGAGCCGAACCCGACCCGGTCTTCACCGACATGTTCGATCAGATGATCAAGATGCCGAAGCATTTGCTCTAGCGGCACATCCGCAAGCATTTTTCCGTCTTCGCGCAAAAAAGCGACTGCGAAATTCAGCCCGACCATGCCGTCGCTTTCGCAAATGGCTGCGAGCTGTTTGTCTGTCAGATTGCGCGAATGCGGGCTAATCGCATGGGCGTTCGAATGCGTCGAAACCAACGGTTTCGTAGAATGACGCGCCACGTCCCAAAACCCTGCTTCATTCAGGTGCGACAAGTCCAGCATGATATTCAAAGCATCACATTTTTTTACCAAGCGCAGGCCATGATCGGTCAGGCCAGGGCCAATATCGCCTGTGCTGGGGTAGCGAAATGGCACGCCGTGGCCAAAAATCGTTGTGCGGCTCCAGACCGGCCCGATCGAACGCAGCCCAGCCTGATAGAGCACGTCTAATGTGTTAAAGTCAGGGTCAATCGCTTCCGCGCCTTCGATATGGAAGATCGCGGCCATCTTCCCAGTCTTCAAAGCGGTTCGAATATCAGCAGCGCTTTTGCACACCACAAGCGCACCCCGTGCCTCAAGATCAAACAAAATCGCCGCTTGCGACATAACAACCGGAAAGGCGTCCTCCCAGTCGATTGGATCGGGTAGGGGCAGATCATAGCGGTCTTTGGTCATCTCATCGAATTTGAATTCAAGATCCGTCGGCGACGGCACATAGACTGCGAAGAAACCTCCGGCGAACCCGCCCGTCTTGGCGGACGGCACGTCGATGGCCCCGTCGCGGCCGCTTAGGAAACTCTCGGACGCCCGCAAGCCGCCCGCATGATGGAGCTTTAGCAAGACATCATTGTGTCCATCAAAGATGGCTGGTCCGGATGTTTTGTCCATTCTGAAACGCCCCCACGTGATACCTGTCACCTTACGCAACAAAATCTCATAGACGATAATTAATGTAATGATAAAAGTTCATACAACTATGAGGCTTTAACAAAGGAATGCCCGATGACCGAACGAACTTGGCACAGCCTTCCCGAATACGAAGCGCTGCGCGCCCTGATGGAAAGCGGAACAACGTCAAAAGCGGCTGTAAGGTTAGGCCTGTCGCAATCTGCGATCAGCCGTTCCATTTCGAGTTTAGAGGCACGCTTGGGCCTCCTTTTGTTCGAACGAGATGGCGGAAGGTTGCGCCCGACCTCAGAGGCTACACAGCTCAACAAAAGGCTCGACCCGTTGTTTGAGGCGCTTGATCGGATCGACGGTCCGCCCGAACGGGCACAAGAGACCTTGCGGCTGGTCGCCCCCCCGACCTACGCACACCGCTATCTCGTCCACCACATTGCGACGTTTCTGAAAGCCAATCCACATTTCTATGTCAGTCTGGAAGTCACATCCTCCGAGGAGATCATCCGAGGCATTGAAGAGGAACGGTTTGACCTTGGTCTAACTGGTGTAGAACTGTCGCGCGAAGGTGTCACGCTGACGCCGTTCCGTGCCTCGACAGCTGCCTGTGCAATGTTGAAAAGCCACCCGTTGGCGCAGCTCGAAACAATATGCCCCGAAGACCTGCACGGCGAGCGCTTGGTCGCGTTGACACACAGACACGCCCGACGCGGCCAACTGGACAAAGTGCTCACCAACGCCAAAAGCCAACCAAAGCTCGTGGCGGAGGCCTCCACCTCCTTTGCTGCCGTGGATCTGGTGCGGGAAGGGCTGGGCATTACTGTCATCAACCCGTTTCCCGTCGCACAATACCGCTCTGAGGATATCAAGTTTCTGCCTTTCGCGTCCCAGATCACCTATCGCAGCTATTTTGTGACGCCCAAACACTGCCTGACCCCAGCGATTGCACGGGCATTCATGAGACACCTGAAACTGCACACTCTGAAAATGCCGTTTGTCAGCAAGGGGTGATCCTCAATGCGCGTTGCTTGCCTTTGGCATTGCGCAGCGATATCTCGAAAGGGAAACAATTTACCAAAGCCATTCAATTCGGGCACGTGGCGTCCTGAGAACGGAGTTTCTGGCGCAATTGCGCGCCAAACGTACGGTCCTGCGGTACATGCATGCAAACCGGAAACGCGATGGCATTGGTCAGATTAAAGATGCTTTGTCCATCAACGAAAGACCTGCCTCCGTCGCGGGTCGCGCTGTTCTGGAACACTGGAAGTGTGGCCGCAGCACTGATTAAACCGGCTCAGAAAGTGCCACCTGAGCGCTACAAATCACTGGATTGGGTTCGCCATTCTCGACCCATGCAAGCAGCGACTGCCGTGCAGTGCGTGTCGAACGAAAACACCAACCGGCGTGTTAGGCGATATTGGCCTCGCGAAGCCGTCCTATCAGTCCAGTCCCAAGCAAAACTCAGTGCAAAAGCAAGGCACTTTGACGAAACGCCTCGCAAGACCGTGCAATATCAGACACCAGCAGAGGAGGTTGCATCAATCGGTTGAGACAGCCGCCGTTCGTGTCGTTGTGAATGTGGTGCCCGTTCCATGGACTGGTTTTGGTATGGGGCACTGGTTTGGCCCACGTTCTTCGTTCTCGGCTTCCCATTGCGCCATCAAGTCATCGTTTCGTGCTGCAAACGTGTCGGACGTCATGGTCCAGTTCACCGTAGGCTTATTTCTTTTGGTCACATTTAGATCGCTCGCACCGTGCTAACATCTGGCGCACACTATAACGCGCTATCACCGGTGAAGACGGCCCTTTTGGGGGACATTCACCGATTGGGCGGACGCTGCCCTTTGTTCTTAGATGACGCGGAGGCTGTGCTTGCAACAAGTCTGATTAACTGGTCGCGAGATCATGGCTCAGCCAATCAACAAATGCAGTCGATCGGCGCTTCTGTCTACCGTGTGCATGCGTCACGTAAACGTAACCGCTTTTTCTAAAACCGAGCAGTGCGATCAAACGTCCACTGCTGGTATCGCCTGCAACCAGATGCTCTGGCGTGACGCAAACGCCTAATCCATTTACAGCCGCTTCAATAGCAAGCGAAAGATGCTCAAACTCATTTTGTTGCGTCGGATGAATAAGCTCCGAACCAACAAGCTGCGCTTGCCATTCTTGCCAAGCTTGCGGGCGCGTCTTGGCTGACAAAATTGGCAGATTGCTCAGATCATCTGGTCCCGACAACGATGCAATAACCCAGGTTTTAATACAGGCCCAAGTGCTTCTGCAAACAACATCTAAAACCGTATCGTGTGTTTCATCTAGTCCGGAAAGGGTTGTGTCAATCTCATCCAATGCTGACGTCAGCGTAGAGGCGAGGTGTTGGCCTTTATGCGTCAAAGAAAGGTTCGTTCGAGGGCCGGAGAATAGATCAAAACTCACAACTGATTGCAGCTCGTAAATCTGGCGGCTCACGGCGCTTGGTGTCACTCTTAGCTCAACAGAAGCATCGGACATACTGGTATGACGGGCAACGGCTTCAAATGTCTTCAGTGCATTCAATGATATTTTGGATCGGGATTCCCTTTGAGAAATACTCACAAGCGGGCGGCTCATAACTGGTTGTCGCAAATTCTGTCGACAGGCTTCTTAGAACGCACATCAAAGGAGAGACCACCATGCCAATCGTACGCACGGCTGTGAAATTAGGCACGCCATCGGAGATAAATGAAAAGATCGTTATGGGGATCCATTCGGCGTTGGTCGAGGGTATTGGGATGCCGCAGCTCGGCGCCTAGGAAGTCCAAGATCTAGAATTGGTTGTCCTATACCGACAGCTTGAAGCGCCGTGGTGCTCCGTCGAAACCAAGATGCATGGCCTTAAACTGATGGGCCAGTCGCTCATGGTATAGGACGTCGATCAGCAGATCGCGGACATCCAATTCGGATCGCCGTGCTCAATCGCCGTACCGCGCTTGGCATGCCAGTCACACAGCTTGTAGGCTAAATCCGTCTGAGGTAAGGCGAAGCCTCCCCATCACCCGATTTGTCCAAAAATACCCATTGACCTGCAAAAGATTGATGACGGAAAGTGCTGATGTGCAGTGTCGGATTACAGCAATTATAGGTGATGGGTCTGATGCGGCTGACCTTTGAGCGGCTTTTTGCTGAAAAGGGGCCTTCATTCACATGCGATGGCTGGCGGTGTCGTTGTGGCTGGAAATGAGCCCCATGTCCCCTTAGATGTGGGCCTAGATCGAAAGTGCCACCGTGATTAGGAACCTCTTTATGCCACTGCGACATATTCTAACAGACTTGGTTCATGCCGTCTGTGGCCGTCGGTCGGGGCCTTGGGGGGGAGCAGATGTTTGAAACCTCATTGCGGCAAAAGGCCGAAGCTCTTTGGCATGTGCAACGCGTCAAACGTTTGGTGAGAGACCGTTTGGGGGAGGGAGCGCAATGCCTCGTCTCCGTCAGGGAAACGATTTGTACAGACCTCGAATGCGCAGGGCCTGTGACCGAAATCAGGATCGTTACCCTTGGGTTGAATGATGTCAGGACAACGGTTCACAAGGCCGTAGCAGAGGTGTTGGAGCCAGACATCGCCGCCTTTTTGTGAACGCGGCCATGCTGGGTTAGGCTTGTTTGATCCATGACAGAACCAGTAAGAAAGCGCCGCAAAACCTAATTTGCGGCGCCCTATTTATGGTATCAATCGCCAAGCGCCCAAAGTGTTTCGCAGGCAGGCGGGATCGTCGCCTCAATGGCCTGCATGGCATCCACAATGAGATCTTCACGCCAGCGACGCCCTGCAATCTGAACCCCAATAGGCTGCGGCCCCGCAGGCAGCTGGGCAATATGGGTCGGCAGGCAACCTGCAGGCAGGCCAGTGAAATTCATGATAAAGGACCAATGGGCTTGGCCCAAAACATCGCGCACGCCTTCTTCTCCTTGTAGATCGCGCGCAGGCGCAAAGAAGGGTTGCAGCAAGAATGGCGTCAGAACCAGCGGGTAATCTTCCAAAAACAAGGACCATTGGCGGGCATAATCCGTGCGTTTTGCCAACATCTTAAGTCCTTCATCCCCCTCATAGGGAGGGAACTGACGGTAATATTCGTCAAATATTGTGTTCAGCTCTTCCGAGCCCACACGCCTGATATCAGGCCCAAGCAGGGCTTGGACTTCGGTCAGCAATGTGCGGTAGCCAACTTCGCCAGTTTCACGCGCCAGTGGCGGCTCGACGGCTTCCACGGCATAGCCCGCATCCGACAGCGCTGATGCCGCATTGTCCAATGCAACGGCAACATCAGGGTGCATGCCAAAACCAAAATCATCATGGGAGACAGCAACACGAATAGGCCCTTCAATCGGGGCACCGCGCCACGGCATGGGCACATGAAACGGATCGCGCGGATCTGCTTGGATCACGCTGGGCATGGACAGATGTAGGTCGGCTGCCGATCGGGTGATCAGCCCTTGGACCGACATGGATTGCGCCAGCAGGCCACGTTCGGATTTTTGGCTGGGGTTAAAGGCGGGCACACGGCCCAAACCAGGTTTTACTGTCACAGCCCCATTGGCCGAAGACGGAAACCGAAGCGATCCGCCAATGTCATTGCCGTGCGCCAGCGCGCCGATACCGGCCATAATCGCAGCTCCCGCACCGCCTGAGGATCCCCCCGCCGAAACATGTTTCCCCCACGGATTGTGGGTGCGGCCAAACAGCGGGTTATCCGTGTCCGCGCGGAATGAAAATTCTGGAGTGTTGGTGCGCCCGATAATCACCGCGCCTGCCGATTTTAGGTTATTCACCACTGCTGCATCATCTGGCGCGATTGCGTCTTTGAAGGCCAATACACCGTTGGAGGTCGCATGGCCTTTCTGGTCTACGTTGATCTTGACCGTCACAGGCACCCCGTGCAGAGGCCCTTTGGGCGTGCCGCGTGCATCAAGGTCTTGTGCTGCGGCTCTGGCTTCATCGGCAAGGTTTTCGACGACGGCGTTCAGGGCGGGATTGGCATCCTGCATGCGGGCAATTGCGGCTTCGGTTGCCTCTAGCGCTGTGAGGCTGCCGTCGTGTGTTGCTGCGGCAATTTTGGTCGCGCTCCATTGCCAAAGCGGTGCTGTCTTCGTCATTTAATAGTCCTTTTGTTGCAAAGATGCCGTGGGGCTTGGCGCAGATCGGATTGATGGTGACTGGGCAAAAGGGTGCCTGAATTTTTCAAATAAATACAATCCGCTAGGCTGATCGCCTTTGCTCGGTAAATATAGTTCTTAATGCGGATGGATCCGAATCGGGATCAGGTTAGTGGGGATACACGCAGAGGTGAACACGTCCGCGCCCAAGAAGCGCAGTCGCGTGATTTATTTTGCCAAACAGGCCCGCTGATTGGGCAGCAGGACGGTCGCGGGATTGAGCGCGATGATGGGTTAGTCGCGGTTCTGCGCTTGGGCCTTGAAATGATCTGCAAGGCGGCGGGTCCCGTGGGGCGCGCCCCGCATGTCCATCCCCATCGCCGTCAAGAAGAACTGCGCTGGCCCATGGATTTTTCGCGGTGTTAACCAAGGCAGAAACACCAGGGCAAGGCGGCGAAACACATCGGGGAGATAGGTGATCCGGCATGGTTTATCTGTGCAGCTAAAGGCCAGATTTGCGATCTCACTTAAGCAAAAAACATCTGGCCCGCCCACATCCAGCCATGGTGTCGCATCCTGAGCCGCGTCCGCAATCGCGACCGCAAGGTCAGCACCGTCGATAGGATTGATTTGCAGGCTGCCATCACCAAACAACCAAACGCGTCCCGATTGTGCCATCGCCAAGATGTCGTTCATGTCCGAAAAATACCCCGTGGGTGCAACGACCGTAGCGGCGATTTGCGCCGACTGAAGCTGCGCGACAAACGCAGATTTCGCGGCGGCAAGTGGGACCTTTGGCATATGCGCGGCATTTAGAACATGGACATAGACGAACCTTGCGGCTTGGGCATTTTCGGCCTCCCTGAGCAGATTTAGATTGGCGTGATAGTCCACATCCCAATAGCCCAAACCATCCTGTTGGCGGGTGATGCCAAGCGCGGAAATGACAAGATCAGAGCCCGCCATAATACCTGACAAACTGTCTGCTTGGGTGGCCATTGCCTCGACCAGTTGATCCGCGCACAGCGTCTTGGCGCGGGTAGCATCCCTGACCAATGCGGTCACATACCAACCGCGCCGTTGGTATTCAGCGCATAAATAGCGGCCAAGATACCCTGTCGCACCGGCGATAAAAACGGTTTTCATCCTGCGCTCCTTTGCTTTCTTACGAATGATACTCAAACGGGAGGAGGCAAACGATTTGGGTGTCAGTGGTTCCCAAAAACGACGTTGCCGGTGCAATCAACCCACCGTAACGCGTCGCCATAGCGGCGGTGGGCGCCCAGAATGATCCCGCCATTCGTGGAACCACCCCATGGCCCCAAAAACCAATGCAATCTGCAACACGGCTGGAGAACAGGCGCAGGTTGCAAGGGTTTTGGCGGGTATTTGGCTAGGATCATTCCTAGCCTCCTTTCTGGCTGGGAAATTACTAGGGTTGGCTCAGACCAAACCAAAGGGCGCAAAACCTGTGGTCATGTTGGGCGCGAAAGGGGACGCGTTGCGGCTTGGCCATGACGGGGGGCTGGTCGGGCTGTCGGGCGTTTTCAAATTTGGCTGGCATGATCTGGCCTGTAAGCAGTTGATGCAGTGCAGCAAAGCGGCGGGTACGGTGATAAATAACTTGGTCCATGGGTTTCTCTCGCTGAGTAATTAGCCAACAACCGCGTGACCACGGCCCTGCAGACATTTCTTTACAATGGCTTCGCGGCGCTCGCTTACGTTTACCATGCCCGCCACGCCTCCGGCCAAAGCGCCAGCAATTGCGCCGCCCAATGCGTCATCATCATCCAGCTCGCCAAGGACTGCACCAGCCCCCGCGCCAAGCGCTGCCGCGCCGGCCGCTTCATTTCCAAATTGCGACCGCGCCAAAGATTGGCACGCAGACAGGTCGCTTTGGAAGCCAACAGAAGGGGAGCCGTCCAAGATCGGGGTGTAATTTGCGCCACTGTCTGCGCAAGCTGCCAATAGGCCTACAGTTGCAAAGAGCGTCAGTGTTATGGGTTTCATGTTCTAGCCTTTCTCATTCATTTGCTGAGAAAGGAGATAGGCGTAGATAGGCGGTTCCGGCATGACCTGCGGTATCATTGCATTGACCGTTGGTAACAACCTGCGCGCTAGCCCAGTTGATTGAGATAGGCCGTCGGGCTTTTGCCGGTCCAACGTTTGAAAGCGCGCACAAATGAAGAGGCCTCAGAGAAGCCCAGAAGGTAGGCGGTCTCATTCACGGTGACCTTCTGCGCGCCCAGATAATCCAGCGCCATCCGTTTGCGCAGATCGTCATGTACGGCGGCGAAATTCAGCCCTTCTTCTTTGAGGCGGCGGTACAGGGTTTGACGGCTCATGCCGACATCTTTGGCGATGCGGTCCATTGATATGCTGCCCGCGTGCAGGCGTGGCAATATCTGCGCTTCGATCAAGCCGCGCGCGGTTGTGTCTGTCTCTAAATCCTTCAGCAATGCATCAGCGTGGCGCGTGAAAATGCCAAAGGCATAGGCATGGCCGGGTTCGAATTCGGAATCCGCGGACCCCCAGATTGGATCAAGCCGCAGGGCATTGCGCGCGGCGTTAAAGGTAACGGGAATACGGAACAGCTCGGGGTATTGATCGGCATGGGGCGGGGGGGAATATGTTACTTCAAGCTCTAACGCAAAAAACACATTGGGGAAACTTCTGCGAAATTCGCTGATGAACCGCGCAAAGGACGTCTCAACGCCCATGAAATCCGTGTCGGGGGTGGTTAGGTGGTCGATGATCCAAAGCCCGTGGTCTGTCCGGAGCAGCTGGTAGCGGTCAGCGGCCATGTTTTGGGGCGCGTCAGCCAGCAGCCGAATATAGCGGTTGAGCTGTTCAATAGAATGGGCCAGCGACCGTGCACTGTGAACGATCTGGCCGACAATGGAAATCGTTTGAAGATCGGATTCAAATGTGTGGCGCAGCAGCAGTGCGGTGTCGCCTGTCTGCGCAATCGCGGTTTCAATCACAGCGTGGTAGGCTGAAACGGGCACGCGGTTGTCTTGATTGCTCAGGTCCGTTTCAGTTAATCCGCCTGCGGACAAAAGGGCTGCGCGGTCGGCCCCGTGTTGGGCTGCAAAATTGGCCAGTGCTGCGACAAATCCAGCAGCGATTGTTGGTGTGTTCATAATGTTGATCCGAAAAATTAATCATAGAAAAAGGAAGGGCTGAAAATAGGCCGGATGGGTGAAGTATATGCACGCACAATGATTTTGAAAATGGGTGCCTTAAAACCAACCTACACACTTTTGACGCTCTTGGGCGGGGCTGTTTATTCACTTTTTCATTGCCAGTTGGTGCCTTGCGCGTAACCATGAGAAGGAGGCTCTGACTAAAACCCTTTCACGAAAGAGAAACTCGAATGACCCAAGCACGAAGTGTCCTGATTTCTGGGGCGAACAGGGGCATTGGCGCCGCCGTGGCACAGACAATGTTTGCAGCGGGCTGGCGTGTATCTTTGGGGATGCGCAATCCAAAAATGCCCACATGGGCCGCTGCCGCACCGACGCGCGTGCATTTATTTTCCTATGACGCAGGCGATGTGGACAGCGCAACCCAGTGGGCGGTCGAGGCGCAGACCCGTTTTGGCCGTATTGACGCGGTGGTGGCAAATGCGGGTGTGATGATCCCCAAAACCCCCATTGAAATCTCCAATGATGAGATGGATGAGCTATTGGAGATCAACGTTCAAGGCCCGCGCAGACTGGCCGTGGCCTGTTGGGATGCGTTGGCGAAATCTGGCAGAGGCCGCGTGATTATTTTAGGTTCGCTGTCGGGCAAACGGGTGAAAACCGCAAGTTCGGGATCCTATTCGATCTCTAAATTTGCAGCTATCGGTTTGGCCCATGCATTGCGCCACACTGGGTTCGATCTAGGCATTCGTGCAACGGCAGTCTGCCCAGGCTTTGTGGCGACAGATATGGCGAGGGGCCTGACAGACAAATCGGGGTCCAGCATGACCCAAGCAGAAGATCTGGCGCGCGTGATCGAGATGTTGATCGATCTACCAAATGAGGCGAGCGTCGCTGAATTCAATGTGAACTGCCAACTTGAGGACTCCTTCTAGATGCCTGGTCCATATGTTGTTCCCGTTCACGGCGATCTAGATTTGCCCGCAAAGGTCGACGTTGTGGTCATCGGAGGCGGCATTATTGGATGCGCCACCGCGCTAGAGCTCGCCGACAGCGGCCTGACCGTTGCGATCTGCGAAAAAGGCGGCATCGGCCATGAACAGTCCAGCCGCAATTGGGGCTGGGTGCGCATCACCCGCCGCGATCCGCGCGAAGTGCCCTTGATGGCCGAAGCGCTGCGTATTTGGGAGGGATTGGCCGAACGCACAGGGCGGGATCTTGGGTACAAACGCACAGGGATCGCCTTTGCCTGCGCGACGGATGCGGATTTTGAAGAACATCGGAATTGGTTGCCAAATTTGGACGGTTATCAATGCGGCAGTAAGATGGTGTCAGCAGATGAATTTGCGCAGCATTTTCCCAACTCTCAATTGCCTGTAAAGGGCGCGTTGTTCACCCCAGAAGATGGCCGCGCTGAACCGCAAAAAGCAACCTCGGCCATCGCAGAGGCAGCCCGTGATCGGGGGGTACACATTCTAACCGAATGCGCCGTGCGCGGCATTGAAACC
>JBDVSG010000075.1:0-10507 GCA_039967155.1 Sulfitobacter sp.
TGAGGCGACAGCCTTGGCCTTTGAGGATCAATCCTTCACCTACGGCCAGCTGAACACGCGTGCCAACAAATTGGCGCACCGCCTGCGCGCTATGGGCGTGACGACAGGTACCCCCGTCGGGTTGTCGACATCACGCGGGCCTGATCTGCTGATCGGCGCTTTGGGTATTCTCAAGGCGGGCGGGGCTTATGTGCCGTTGGATCCGGCCTATCCTGAAGACCGCATCGCCCATTACATCGCCGACAGCGGCGCGCCGGTGATCGTGACGCAATCGGCGCTGGCGCAAGGGCTGCCCAAAGGGGATGCGACCCTATTGGTGCTGGACACGGACACAGAACTGCCCACATCCCCCGAGACCAATCCAGAGGGCGGCGCGGTTGCGAATAGTCTGGCCTATCTCATCTACACATCAGGCTCTACCGGTACGCCGAAGGGCGTGATGGTGGGCCACGGCAATGTGGCGAATTTCTTTGCTGGGATGGACCAGCGCATCACTTACCGCGAAGGCGATGCTTGGCTGGCGGTGACCAGCCTGTCGTTTGATATTTCGGTGCTAGAGCTGTTCTGGACCTTGTCGCGGGGCTTTAAGCTGGTGCTGGCGGGCGATGACAGCCGCACCGAACTGTCACGCGGCCCCATTGCTGTCTCTGACCGTAAAATCGATTTCAACCTGTTCTACTGGGGCAATGATGACGGCATCGGCCCAGAAAAATACCGCCTGCTGCTAGAGGGCGCAAAATTCGCGGATGCCAACGGTTTCAACGCGGTTTGGACGCCCGAGCGGCACTTCCACGCCTTTGGCGGCCCATATCCCAACCCCTCTGTCACAGGGGCGGCCGTGGCGGCGGTTACGCAGAATTTGGACGTGCGGGCGGGCTCTTGTGTCGCGCCTTTGCACCACCCTGCGCGGATTGCGGAAGAATGGGCCGTGATCGATAATCTCACAAACGGGCGTGTCGGGCTGGCGATTGCCAGCGGCTGGCAGCCTGACGATTTTGTGCTGCGCCCTGAAAATACACCACCTGAAAATAAACCCGCGATGTATGCGGCGATTGACCAACTGCGCAGCCTGTGGCGCGGCGATGCTGTGGCCTTCCCAACCAAGGACGGAACCCCCTTTTCTGTCGTTACCCAACCGCGGCCCGTGTCCCAAACCCTGCCGATCTGGGTCACCACGGCGGGCAACCCCGCCACGTGGCGCGAAGCAGGCGAGATCGGTGCAAATGTGCTGACCCACTTGCTGGGTCAATCCATCGATGAAGTGGCGGATAAGATCAAAATTTATCACACCGCGCTGAGGGATGCGGGCCATGATCCGGCAGATTTCAAAGTCACCGTGATGCTGCACACCTATCTGGCCGACACCCGCGAAGCGGCAGAAGAAATCGCGCGCGGCCCGATGAAGGACTACCTGCGCTCGGCGGCGGGGTTGATCAAACAATATGCATGGGCCTTCCCCGCGTTCAAAAAACCCGAAGGGGCCACCAGCCCGTTTCAGGTGGATCTTGAAGGTCTGGACACAGAAGAAATGGAAGCGATCCTTGAGTTCGCCTTTCAACGGTATTTCAACGACAGCGGTCTATTCGGCACGGTGAATGATGCTGTGGCCCGCACAGAGGATCTTAAACGCATCGGCGTGGATGAGGTGGCTTGCCTGATCGACTATGGCATCGCGGTGGACACGGTGATGGAGGGGCTGAAACCTTTGGCCGAGGTCCTGTCACGGGCGAACGCGGGTGCCGCGCTGGAGGACGATGATTTCTCGCTGGCTGCACAGCTGATGCGCCATAAGGTCAGCCATTTGCAATGCACGCCTTCGATGGCCCAAATGCTGGTCATGAATGATGAGACGCGCCATGCTTTGTCTGGTTTGCGCGAATTGATGGTCGGCGGTGAGGCGCTGCCCGGGGCATTGGCCGGCGACCTGATCAAAGCCTGCGGGGGCCGCGTGCAAAACATGTATGGCCCAACCGAGACAACAATCTGGTCCACCACGCAGATGGTCACCCGCGCCGAGACCACAGCCGCCATCGGCACGCCCATTGCCAACACACAAGTCTATGTTCTGGATGATGCCCTGTCCCCCCGCGCCATTGGCACCGCGGGAGAGCTCTATATCGCGGGGGATGGCGTAACCCATGGCTATCACGCCCGCGCCGAAATGAGCGTCGAGCGTTTTGTGCAAAATCCCTTTGGGGCGGGCAAAATGTACCGCACCGGTGATCTGGCTGCATGGCGCAGTGATGGCACGCTTGGATTTATGGGGCGCGCGGATGATCAGGTGAAAATCCGTGGTCACCGGATTGAGCTGGGCGAAATCGAAAGCGTTTTGGCTGAACAATCAGGCATCACACAATCTGTTGTAATCGCACGCGACGCGGCAGGGGGGGGCCAATTGGTGGGCTATGTCACGGGGCACGATATAGACGAAACCGCCCTGCGCGCTGCCCTAGGGGCACGTTTGCCTGACATCATGGTGCCCGCGCGTATCGTCAAATTGGACCGTATGCCACTGACACCAAACAAGAAAATTGACCGAAAGGCGCTGCCCGCACCGGTTGATGCTGTGCAAGCCGATGACGCCCCACAGACCGCCCCTCAAAGCGATACACAAGCAGCAATCGCCGCTGTATGGAGCGGCATCCTTGGTGTGTCAAATATCCGAGCTTCTGATAATTTCTTTGCGTTGGGTGGGCATTCGTTGTTGGCTGTGCAGGCGCACCGCGACATAAAAGCGGCGCTGGGCGTGGAGAAATTAGGCATTACCGATATATTCCGTTTCCCGACACTCTCTGGATTGGCAGCACATCTGGACAAAGGCAATGCAGCAGCAGCGCCCCAACCAGTGGTGCCAGAAGACAGCCCTGCGAAGTCCGAAACAATGTCAAAACGCCGCGCAATGCGTGCAGGCAGGACCAAGGCTGATACGTGAGAACTGATCCTGCGCTTGTTGCAGCACTAACAGAATCTGTTTTGCCCAATAGCGTGGCGATTGCGGCGCGCGACCCGCGCCTTATTCCGGTAACCATTGAACCCTCAGAGGGGGTCGCGGTGGCCCGCGCGGTTCCTGCTCGGGTGGCGGAATTTCATGCTGGCCGTGCGGCTGCGCGCGCAGCGATGGTTGTCTTGGGCATGCCACCACATCCTATTCCTATGGGGCCGGACCGTGCGCCAATCTGGCCTCAGGGGCTGACCGGCAGCATTTCGCACACCGCGCAGTCCTGTGTTTCGGCGGTCGGGTTGACGTCTGATTGGGTAGGAATTGGTATCGATCTAGAGGAAGCAACCCCGCTAGACCCTTTGTTAGTGACGCAAATTTGCACCCGTTCCGAACAGGTTTGGTTGGGGCAACAGCCGCCTGCGGATCGGGGGCTGATGGCTAAACTAATTTTTTCCGCCAAAGAGGCCGCGTATAAGGCACAATATCCCCAAAGCGGTACCTTGTTTGGCTTTGACGTGATGGAGTTGACGGTGAACCGCAAGACCTGCAGTTTCGAGGCTGAGTTTTTGCAAACCAAAGGCCCCTTTGGTGCGGGCACCCGTCTGGCAGGGTCCTATGTGCATGCTGCAGGTTTGCTGGTGACAGGGGTTGCGATTGGGCGCGCAGAGTTTGAGATGCCAGCAGGCGGGTAGAGGGTAAGGATGGCACTGTCACGCAGGAACATTCTGAAAGCAGTAGGGCTGGGCAGTGGCGTGGCCTTTGCTGGGCTTGGCGCGTTCAAAGGCTTGCAAATGTTGCGGTTCTCGGCTGCACAAGATGCGTACCTTGGGGGGCTTTCAGCGCCGGCACAGCCGCTGGATGTATTCCATCTGGGTCATTCTCTTGTGGGGCGCGACATGCCAGCGATGTTGGCGCAATTGGCCCCCTCGGGCCATGACTATGCCAGCCAGTTGGGCTGGGGCGCGCCGCTGCGGGCCCATTGGGAAGCTGATGTAGAAATCCAAGGGTTTGAGATCGAAAATGCGCATCCAAATTTCCAGCCCGCGCGGGCGGCACTGACCAGCGGCAGATTTGACGCCGTGGTGATGACCGAAATGGTCGAGCTGCGCGATGCAATTAAATACCACGACAGCCCCGCCTATCTGGCCCATTGGGCGCATCTGGCACAGGCCGCGCGCCCAGATGCGCGGCTGTACCTCTATGAGACGTGGCATAACACGGATGACCCTGCGGGCTGGTTGGCGCGGATGGATGCGGATTTTGACGGGCTCTGGATGCAGCGCCTGATCCTGCCCGCCGCCGCGCGCAGCGGGCACCCGATTTATGTCGTGCCAGGGGGGCAGGTTTTGGCTGCTGTTGTCCGCCAAATTGAGGCGCAAGGCGGGGTTGGCAATGTTGAGGGGCGCGACACGCTGTTGGCGCGCAGGCCGGATGGCACGGTGGATACCATTCATCTAAGTGATTTAGGGGCGTATCTGATGGCGCTGACCCATTACGCGACGCTGTATCATCGTAGCCCAGTTGGCCTGCCATTGGCGCTTTTTCGCGCAGATGGGACCGCGGCAGACGCGCCGGACGCAAAGGCTGGCGCGTTGATGCAGCAGACAGTATGGGACGTTGTACGGAATACGCCCTATAGTGGAGTAGCGGTATGAGTGATTTGGCAAGCGCCATCTTTTCGGTTGTGATGGTGGGGCATAGCCTGTTTGGTACAGACGGGCCTGACATGCTGAACGCGGCCTTGGGCGCCACCAGCCAAACCGTGGCGGTTGAGGCGCAGATCATCAATGGCGCGCCGCTGAAATACAATTGGGATCACTCGGACGCGGCCCAAGGCATTGATGCGCGTATGGTTTTACCGCAAGGCCATACAACCGATCTGATCCTGACCGAAGCAATCCCACTGGCCAATCACCTAAAGTGGAGCGAAACAGGCGTCTACGCGCAGGCCTTTGCGGGACTAGCGCTCAGCGCGGACCATGATGCGCGGGTGTTTGTACAAGAGACATGGCACAGCCTGAAAAGTGGCTCTGGCGAGGCGGTCGAATTTGATGAGGGTGCTGGGGCGCCTTGGCGGGCGCGGCTGGCCGATGATCTGGACGATTGGGAAGCCATAGTCGAGCTGCTGCGCGCAGGTGCGCCGACCGCGCATGACCGCATCCAATTGATCCCCGCAGGTCAGGCCTTGGCGCGGTTGGATGATGCGATTGCCGCTGGTGACGTTCCGGGCCTGAGCACTATTTCGCAGGTGTTTTCAGATGACATCCACCTGAATGCACGGGGGCACTATTTTGTTTCAATGGTGCAATACGGCGTGCTGACGGGCGCCAGCCCCGAAGGGTTGCCGCATGCGATCACCAACCGTTTCGGTGTGCCCTTTGACGGAATTACGGCGCCGATGGCGCAGGCAATGCAGCAGGTGGCGCGCCTGTCGATTGGGGCCTATCAGGGCGGCGACGTCGTCTCGGCACCACCTGTGCCAAAACCTGCCGCATCTGTGAACGCATTGGGTGAAGTGCCAAGTGCCGCACCGGCGGTGGATGTTTCTGTGCCAGAAGAGACGCGGCAACCCGCGCCCCAAGCCCCCAAAGGGGCGACAGCCATTGGGCTTGCCCCCGTAACAGATTGGGCGGCGCAGCAGCCTTTTTTAGATGTGATGAAAACCGCGCGCCCTTGGTTGGGCCACCTGCGCGGTCAATTCGGCGGGATTGAACATGCAGAGCTGGTCGCGGGCGGTCACATTGACGCGCAAGGGTGGGTGCGCAGCCTGCCGCGCGATGCCAGCTCGGTGGGGACGCTGATCTTGACAGATTTGCCCGCCGCCGCGGCGCCTTCGCTGGAAGGGCGCTATGTGCTGCAATTTGAGGGGGCGGGCGTGATTGAACCTACGGGGCGCGCCACGAATATCCGCTATGGGCGCGGCGAAGTGCGGTTTGACTATACCCCCGGTCCGGGCAGTGTTGAGCTGCGCATTCAACGCACCAACAGGTCCAACCCTGTGCGCAACATCACGGTTGTCCGAGAAGACCGATTGCCCTTGTGGCGCGGTGGGGCTGTGTTCAACCCTGACTGGATCGCACGCATCGCCAATTTTGATACGCTGCGCTTCATGGATTGGATGGAGGCGAACAACAGCAAGCAATCGGCGTGGGGCAATCGCCCTCAGATCAGCGATGCCAGTTGGGCGCAGGAGGGTGTGCCGCTGGAAGTGATGCTGGCTTTGGCCAATAGCACGGGTAAAAATATTTGGGTAAACATGCCGCATCTGGCCGATGACGCCTATGTGCGCGCCTTTGCCAAATTGGTGCGCGACGGGTTCGATCCAAAGCTGCGGGTCTACGTTGAATATTCAAACGAGGTTTGGAATTACCAGTTTGAGCAAGCCCGCTGGGCGGATGCACAGGCGCAGGCGCGCTGGAAAAAGGCGGATGTTGGTACTCAGTTCTATGCAATGCGCGCGGCAGAAGTTGCGCGCATCTGGTCAGAGGAATTCGCGGGCCAAGACGCGCGGTTGGTGAATGTGATTTCCAGCCAAACGGGCTGGCTGGGCCTAGAGGAAAACATCCTGAACGCGCCGTTGGTTGTGGCTGAGGGCGCGCCCAAACCCGTCTCGGCCTTTGATGCCTATGCGGTGACGGGGTATTTCGGCGGTGTTCTGGGGTTAGAGGCGCGCAGTGCGCAAGTGACACAATGGCTGGATGAAAGCCTTGCACGTGCCGCGGATGCGGCCAAGGCGCAGGGGCTGACGGGGCAAGCCCGCCAAGATGCGATAGAGGCCACGCAATACGATTATGCCACAGCGCTGGCTGCTCAAGAATTGCAAGACGGCTCTGTCACGGGTGAAACAGTCGATACGGTGCATGATCTGCGAAACCGTGTCTGGCCGTACCACGCGGATGTGGCAAAGTCGGCCGAGTTGGAGCTGATAATGTACGAAGGGGGCACCCATGTTGTGGGCATTGGCGCACAGGTGGATAACGCGCGGCTCACTGCGTTTTTCCAGCATTTCAACTACACGCCACAGATGGGCGCGCTTTACTCCGCGCTACGGACAGGCTGGGCCGAGGTCGGTGGACATTTGTTCAATGCCTATGCAGATGTCTACGTGCCCACAAAATGGGGCAGTTGGGGCGCGTTGCGCCATCTGGATGACAGCAACCCGCGCTGGGATGCTTTGGTGGCCAAACAGGAGGCAGCACAATGAAAAATGCATGCAGTATTTTGATCCCCGCCCATAATGAAATCGGCTATATCGAAACCTGTCTGGAAGGGCTATTGGCCAGCGATCCAACGGGCGCCGCCGCTGAGGTCATCGTCATGGCCAATGGCTGTAGCGATCAGACTGTGCAGGTCGCGCGGAGCTATGCAGGCCAATTTGCAAAGAAAAACTGGCCGCTGACGGTGCTGGATTTGGCGCAGGGCGGCAAGATGGGGGCGCTGAATGCGGGCGACAAGATCGCGCGGCACGGCACCCGCATCTATCTGGACGCCGATGTGGTTGTGACGCCGCCGCTGATTGCACAGCTGGCCGCGGTGCTGGATGTGCCACAGGTCCGCTATGCCAGCGGTAATCCTAGGGTGACGGCGGTTGGGGATGCTTTTACCAAAGCCTATGCGCGGTTTTGGCAAAGCCAGCCATTTTGCACCCACGGAGTTCCGGGTTTTGGGATTTTTGCAGTGAATGCGGCGGGGCGTAAACGCTGGGGGGAATTCCCTGATATTATTTCGGATGATACCTTTGTGCGGCTTTGCTTTGCCCCATCCGAGCGGCACCGCGTCGCTGCCGCATATGATTGGCCGATGATTGAAGGGATGGGCCCGTTGATACGGGTGCGCCGCCGTCAAGATATCGGCGTGGATGAGGTCCAAACGCTGTACCCTGAATGTTGGGAAAACCACGATCCAGCCCCCGAGGATGGCGTTCCCGTCTGGCGGCGCGCTTTGCGTGATCCGCTGGGGTTTGCAGCTCTTGTGGTGGTTGGGATCGCTGTGCGCTTGCCGCACAAACCCCAAGAGCGCTGGGCGCGCGGGCGCTAAGCGTCGAAATGCGCGGCCAGTTTTGATGCTTCGTTCGCAACGTCGTGACGTGCCAAGACGCGGGCGCGGGCTGCTTCGCCCATTTGTCCCATCGTTTCCAGCGGGGTATCGGCCATCGCGGCCATTGCTTTGGCCAAGGCTTGCGGATCACCTGCGGGAACCAGCCAGCCTGTTTGGCCCGGGATAACCAGTTCTGGCGTGCCAGCGATATAGGTGGCGACAACCAAACGCCCTGCGGCCATGGCTTCCATGATAACCATGGGAAGGCCTTCGGCAAAACTGGGCATCAGCAAGGCATGGGCGTTTTGCAATTCGTGCAAGATGCGGGCCTCATCCACCCAGCCAGTCAGGGTGATGTTGCGGGTCAGAGATAGGTCCTCAATGCGGGCCTCGATTTCGCCGCGCATTTCACCATCTCCGATCAGGGTAAGATGGGCGTCGGGATGGGTTTTGACCAGCTCGGCCAAAGCGTCCAAGGCTACCAGCTGACCTTTTTGTTCAACAAAGCGGCCAATGGCGACAAACCGTGGGGCGCCTGTGGGCATCGGTAGGGGGGCGGGAAAATGCGCAGGTTCAATGCCGCAATGCACGACCTTGATCTTGTCCCAGTGATTGGGCCGTGTCCAACGGCTGAGCTGGCTACGGCCGTAGCTGGTGATCGCGACCGTGAATTTTGAACGCTCGACCTTGGTGCCAAGAGACAGCGCGCGCGGCGCGTCATATTCTTCGGGGCCGTGCACGGTAAAGCTGTAGGTGGGGCCGCCCATGGCGCGCGCCAGCATCGCAACCGTGGCCGCGTTCGTGCCGAAATGCGCATGGGCATGGGTGATCTTTGCCGCGGCGCAGACCTGCACGGCAAAGGCCGCCTCAACGAAATAGATCAGATGTTTGAGCAGCCCTACCTCGGAACGCAAGCCGCAGTTGATGGCCAGTTTCAGGGCCTCAAAGAGCGGTCTAGGGGCATCTATGGCTGTGGTGATGACAGCGCGCAGCAGGTTTCCGACCCCCGCACGCAGTACATATTGCGTGGCGGCGGCTTCTTCCAGATCTTGAGGGTCTACCAACGGCGCGTTTCCTGCGCGCATGGCAAGGCGGGTCACCTTTTGGCCTTGTGCCTCTAACGCGCGAATTTCACGGCGGATGAAGCTATGGGAAGGTTGGGGGTAGCTGTTGAGAATATAGGCAATGTTCACAGGCTGCGTCCTTCGTGTCTCACTTCTTTCCTACCCATGAGCTGGGTGCTGGCACAAGGGGCAAGGGCGCGATACCAAGGGGCGAGCGATCAAATTGGAGATGATTGAGGCGAATGGGTGGTCTTTTGCAACAGCTGCGTGGCGGGCGCCTGATGGCGCGGGTCATGCGCAGTACCTCGTGGATCTTGCTGGGTTATGGTGGCTCGCAAGCGCTGCGGCTGGCGTCCAACCTGATCTTGACGCGGATCTTATTTCCCGAAGCCTTTGGCCTGATGGCGTTGATTTCTCTGGTGACGGTTGGATTGATGCTGTTTTCGGATGTGGGCATCGCGCCCTCCATCGCGCAAAGCAAACGGGGCGATGACCCCGATTTCCTGAACACCGCGTGGAGCATTCAAGTGATGCGCGGTGTCGGATTGTGGCTGATCGCAAGCGTGCTTGCGCTGCCTTTTGCCAGTTTCTATGACGCGCCGCAGCTGGCGACCTATTTGCCGATTGCGGCGCTGTCCCT
Source organism: Sulfitobacter sp. (assembly GCA_039967155.1). GTDB lineage: Bacteria > Pseudomonadota > Alphaproteobacteria > Rhodobacterales > Rhodobacteraceae > Sulfitobacter. The sequence goes on from JBDVSG010000075.1 coordinate 9,683, forward strand.
GCTGGTAACGGGGTTTAACCCCACGCGGATCGAAACCGCACATCGTCATTTGCTGATGGGGCGGTTGACGGTATTGGATCTGGGCAGTCAGCTTATCGGGTTGGTGGTGATGGTCCTACTGGCGCTGTGGACGCGTGATGTGATTGCGTTGGTGATTGGTGGGGTTGTGGGTCCACTGGTCAAGCTGGCGCTGACATGGGCCTATCTGCCGGGGCCTGCGAACCGCTTTCGCTGGGAAAAAGCCGCGGTGCAGGAGTTGGTGACTTTCGGAAAGTGGATCTTCCTGAGCACAGCGTTTTGGTTTTTCGCCAGCCAAGGGGACCGCGCGGTTTTAGGGAAATTCCTGAGCCTTGAGAGCCTTGGTATCTATAATATCGCGTTTTTCCTTGCCAGTTTTGCCATGCAGCTGGGCACGGCGGTGTCTGGGCGTGTGATGATCCCCGTCTACCGCGATGCCCGCCACGAAGTGGCCAAGATCGCAAAGCTACGGGCAGGGCTGACCGGTGTGACATTGACGTTATTGCTGGGCATGGCGCTTGCGGGACCGTGGGTTGTGGAGCTGCTGTATGATGCGCGGTATGCGCAGGCGGGGGGGATTGTGACCTTATTGGCTGTGGCGCAAATCATGCAGGTCATCGGGATGAGCTATGATCAGGCGGCCTTGGCGGCGGGGGATTCGCGGCGCTTTTTTGTGGTGTCAGCCAGCCGCGCTGTGCTGCAAATTGTGTTTCTGATTACGGGGGTCAGCCTGTTTGGCCTTATTGGCGCGATTGTCGGCATGGGGGTGGCACATCTGTTAACCCACCCTGTGATGATCTGGCTGGC
>JBDVSG010000076.1:0-36242 GCA_039967155.1 Sulfitobacter sp.
GCAGCTGCTTGATCTCGCGCATGGTTTCAGCGCCAGTTGCGACAAAACCTGACCGCAAACCAGGCAAGTTTGAGCGCTTGCTCAGGCTGTGAAAAATCACCACGCGGTTTAGATCGGCACCGATTTCATGGGCCACCTGCAAGGCACCATCGGGCGGCGCGTCGCGGTAGATCTCGGAATAGCATTCATCCGCAAAAATGAAAAAATCATGCTTTTCTGCAAGCCGGATCAGATCTTCCCAATATTGTGCGGTGGCCACTGCCCCCTGCGGGTTTGCTGGCGAGCAAACATAGACTGCAGCCGTGCGGTCCAGCGTTGCTGCGTCTACAGCATGGAAATCGGGCAAATGGCCAGTTGCCTCGGTTGCATTGACCATCACCGGATCGCAAGCCCCAGAAATCGCGCCAATCATATAGACAGGGTAGAAGGGGTTGGGCATTAGGATCGCTGGTTTTTGACCGTTCTTAACCTCTGGGCACAGCGCAATAACGGCGTTGTACAGCCCCTCGCGGGTGCCATTCAGCGCCATGACTTGGCTGTCCGCATCCACAGGCACGCCGTAGCGGCGGGTAATCCACGCTGCAATAGCGCCGCGCAACGCAGGGGAGCCGTCATTGGGCGGGTAGCTGTTAAACCCAACCGCGTTTTGCGCGATCACGTCAGTCACCCAAGCCGGAAACGCGTGTTTCGGCTCGCCTATTGTCATTTGGATCAGCGGGCCACCACCTTCATGCACGTCCAAAAGAGCGCGCAGACGGGGCCACACATGAGCTGGAAGGTTCGAAAACCGCTCAGGAAAATTCATTACAACTGCCTCGGATCGGGATCGTTATCGCCCCGTTTGATCCAAGCTACCTTAAACCGCCGCCTGTCGTCTAGGAAAAATCCGAACTCGGGCGGCGGCTTGTGGCATTTTCGCCCTTATGCCAATGCGGTCTCTGCCGCGGCCCCTAAACGCAGCAATGCGCTGTCCAAATCAGGGGCAGCCAGCATCATCAGACCACAGCTGGGCGTGGCCGTTGGCAAGGATAGCCCGCACAGCCCCAGCAGATTGCCAATGCGCGTATTGCGCAACGCCAATAGGTTTTCCGAGACATAATACTCCGTCTCAGTGTTTAGCCGTTCCAAGTTTGGCGGCATGATGGCCGATGTCGGTGCCAACACGGCATCATACCCAGCGGTCGCCGCATCATAGGCGGCCCGCGCCGCGTCTAGCTTGGCCCATGCGGCAACATAATCGGGGCCAGAAAATTTATTCCCCAAGCGGAAGCGTTGCAGGATTTCGGAATACATTTTTTCTGGAGCGGCTTCGATCACATCACGCCATAGGCCATAGGCCTCACTGGTGATCAGCGGACCGGAAACATCTAGCGCCTCTTGCACGGCTGGCACCTCGATGGTCTCAATCACGGCGCCTGCCGCCTCAAGTTTGGAAATAGCCTGTTCGAACGCCGCTTTGGGCGCGTCGCGCAGATCCGCCATGAAAACAGTGTTCACAATCGCAAATCGGCGCCCCTTTAGGGATGCTCCGCGCAGGTCGGGCGCAGTGCTCCCCTCTAACAGCGAGGTCAAAAGCGCGGCATCCTCAACCGAGCGACACAGCGGGCCGACCGTGTCAAATTTCAGCGCTAGGGGAACCACCCCTTCAAGGCTAAGCCGACCATGGGTGGGTTTGAACCCCACCAGATCATTCCACCCTGACGGGATGCGTACCGATCCACCCGTATCAGACCCAATGCTAGCAGCCGCCAACCCAAAGGCGACCGAAGCCGCCGAGCCCGACGATGACCCCCCCGGCACAGCATCCGCATCATTCACACAAGGCGGCGTGTTGGTGGAGGGGTTGTAGCCTAAGCCCGAGAAGGCCAGCTCGCTCATGTGGACTTTGCCCAGACAGACCAACCCCGCCGCCGTGGCGCATTGCAGCACCAGCGCATCTTGGTCGGGCACGCGCCCTTTCAGCAGGTTTGACCCCGCCTCAGTGCCGATCCCTGCCGTATCAAAGAGATCTTTCCAGCTGATGGGAACCCCGTCCAAGGGCGACAAACGCTGGCCCGCTTTGGCGCGGGCGGCGGCGGCGGCGGCCTCGGCCCTTGCGCGCGGGGCTGTGACACGGGCGTAAATGCGGTCACGCAGCGGATGCGCGTCGATGGCATCCAAATAGGTTTCGCACAATACAATCGGATCAACATCGCCTGCAGCAATCCCGCGCCCAAGCTCTGCCGCTGTCATCCCAAGCCATTCTTGCATTTTTGCTCTCCTTTGCTGTGTTGAGGGGACGGTAGCGACGGTTGGGCGCATGGACAATCCCCCGCCGCACGCGATACTTACACAGCATGAGTTTTGATACAGATATTGCCATTGTTGGCGGCGGATTAAGCGGCCCTACCCTAGCGCTGGGGTTGGCCCGCGCTGGCCTGCGTGTCACCGTGATTGATGCGCAAAAGGCGCAGACACGCATGGCGGCTGATTTTGACGGGCGCTCCTATGCGCTGGCGCTTACCTCGGTGCGTCTGCTTGAAGGGATCGGCCTATGGGGCGCGGTCGCGGATGACGCCCAACCAATGAATGAAATCAAGGTCACGGACGGGCGCGCAGGCGAAGGACCATCCCCATTTTTCATGCATTTTGATCATGCCGAAATCGAAGAAGGCCCGATGGGCCAAATGGTCCAAGACCGTCATTTGCGCCACGCTTTGATGATGGCCCTAGAGACCAATGAAAACATTACCGTATTGAATGAAACCCAAGTCACGGCCCAATCCGCTGATGGCACAGGCATTACAGTGTCATTGGCCGGTGGTGGGCAAATACGCGCAAAATTATGTGTGGGTGCAGATGGCCGCGCATCAGGCACAGCCAGCCGCGCAGATATTAAACGCACGGGCTGGGCCTATGGCCAAACAGCGCTGGTCTGCGCGGTAGAACACGCCCTGCCCCATGACGGTATCGCGCATCAGTTTTTCATGCCTGCAGGCCCTTTGGCCATACTGCCACTGACGGGCAATCGCAGTTCTATCGTATGGTCTGAAACCACCGAAAATGCAGCGCGCATCCATGCCCTCTCTGACGATGATTACCTAGACGTGTTGCGCCCCCGCTTTGGGGATTTTCTGGGCGACATCTCGCTGTCAGGCAAGCGCTATACCTATCCGCTTGGCCTATCGCTGGCCCATACGATGATCGCTGATCGTGTGGCATTGGTCGGCGACAGCGCCCATGGCGTGCATCCCATCGCGGGCCAAGGTTTAAACGCGGGATTTCGCGATATTGCCGCCCTGTGCGAGGTGATCGTTGAGGCCCAGCGGCGCGGCGAAGACTTTGGCGCGTCGGTCGCATTGGGCCGCTACCAAGAATGGCGGCGCTTTGACAACACCTCGCTGGCTTTGGCCACCGACACCTTCAACAGGCTGTTTTCAAATGATAACACGCTGATCCGTATGGCCCGAGACATCGGCATGGGTATTCTGAACGCACTGCCCTCTGCGCGGCGCGGGTTCATCCGCGAAGCTGCAGGACTGAACGGCGACCTGCCCCGTTTGATGCGTGGTCTACCGCTTTAGCACGCGGCACTAGTCCAGAGGGCGCGCTTCGTCGATCAACATCACGGGAATGCCATTGCGAATGGGATAGGCCAGACCTGCAGATTTCGAAATGAGTTCTTGGCTGTCTGCGCTATATTCTAGCGTTTGCTGACTGCGCGGACAGATCAGAGCCTCCAACATGCGGCGGTCAAACACGACAACTGTATCGCTCATTGCATCATCTCTCCTTCATTGCCGCCCCGAAGAGCGTATTCGATCAACGTGATCAGTGTTTCGCGTCGCGTGCTCAGCGATGGGGCCTCTAGCAAGGCCTGCTTATCTTCGGCGTCAAAATCTAACATCATCGAAAGCGAGTTGATCAGCAGTTCATCATCCGCATCTTTCAACGCATCCCAATCCGCTGAAAGGCCGCGCATGTCAAAATAACGCCCCAAAGCATCCAGAAAAGACTGGCGGTTAAACCCCACATCGTCCGTAGCGCCCCCGAGATCCAGATCGAACCCCTCCCAAGAGATTTCACAGCGCCGGTAAGGCGTAAACGCCTCTACCTCGTCAATGATGCGGTAGCGCGAAATCCCAGTGAGTGTCACCATATAGCGGCCGTCGTCTTGTTCGGAAAACTGCGTGATGCGGCCAGCGCAGCCAATGGTCTGCAATCCTGTGCCTTCACGTCCGGGCACTACATTCGGCTGTACCATGCCGATCATCCGCTCAGACGTTTTCAACGCATCTTCAAACATCTGCAGATAACGCGGTTCAAATATTTGCAGCGGCAGGCGCGACCGCGGCAAAAGCAGCGCACCATCCAAGGGAAAGACCGGTATGATCGCAGGAAGATCTGCAGGTGAAATCAGTCCCATAAGTCAGTGCACCGCCAATTGTTCAGGCAAAAATCATCGAGCTCAGTTTACGGCGCCCATTCAGGGCAATCGGATCGTTGGGCTTGAGCGCCTCAAAAATGGTGAACATCTGCGTCTTAGCGGCAGCGTCATTCCATTCGCGATCCCGCTTAAACAGTTCAAGCAATTGTGCGACCGCTTCCTCTGCGTCGCCATTGGCATAAAGCGCTTGGGCAAGATCAAACCGTGCTTGGTGATCATCGCCATTGGCCTCAACCGCCGCAGACAGCTCTGCCACGGGGCCTGCGTCTTCGGCTTGGCGGGCCAGTTCCAACTGTGCGTGGGCGGCCTCAAGCTCAGCTGATTTGGAGATTTCCATAGGCGCCGCGTTCAACACGCCTTCGGCCTTATCCAAATCACCCATCGCGATATAGGCGCGCACGACCCCCCCGTAAGCGCCTGCATGGCTGGGATCTTCGCCCAAGATCGCCTCGAATGTCTGTGCTGCATCTTCCGCCTGACCATCGCTGAGCATTTCCTCAGCCGCATCAGCCGCATCGTTCAAAGTATCTGACGGCGCTTCGCCGCCCGACGCCTTGATCACACGGTCCACAAATTCCAGAATTTCGGACTGGGGAACAGCGCCCTGAAACCCGTCAACAGGCTGGCCTTTCCAGAAGGCATAAACCGTCGGGATGGATTGAACCTGCAACTGCCCCGCGATCATCTGTGCTTCGTCCACGTTGATTTTGACCATCTTCACGGCGCCTTTGGCGGCCGTGACAGCGGCCTCTAGCTGAGGCCCAAGCGTTTTACACGGGCCGCACCAAGGCGCCCAGAAATCCACAATGATTGGCGTGGTTTGGGATGCTTCGACCACATCGGCCATAAAGCTGGCTTCGGTTGTGTCTTTGATCAAGTCATCAGCAGGGGCTGCAGCGGAGAGGTTGAGATCCATCATGTCATCGGTCCTAAAGTGCGGTTCATAGCGGGTGAAGCCAATATGTGGCCTTCGCGTAGGGATTCAATCAGGCATACGCCTAAAGATCAAAAGTTGCAAAAACAGGCGCATGATCGGACGGTTTTTCCCATCCGCGCGCGTCCCGCAAGACGCGGCTGCCATGCGCAGCGTTTGAGATATCGGACGTGGCCCAAACGTGATCCAACCTGCGCCCTTTATCGGCACCGTCCCAGTCTTTGGCGCGGTAGCTCCACCAGCTGTAGAGCCGTCCGTCGGGAATATCCTGTCGGGTAACATCTATCCATTTTCCCGCGTCTTGGGTTTGGGCCAACGCTTCGACTTCGATCGGGGTGTGGCTAACAACTTTGAGAAGTTTTTTGTGGTCCCAAACGTCATCTTCGCGCGGCGCGATGTTCAGATCCCCAACCAGAATAGATTTTTGCGGTGCGGTTTTATGAAAGTAGTCCCGCATTTCAGCAAGATAATCCATTTTCTGACCAAACTTCTCGTTCACTTCACGGTCAGCCACATCGCCGCCTGCTGGAACGTAAAAATTGTGAACGGTCACACCGTTTGGCAGCTTCGCGGCCACATGGCGCGCATGGCCAAGCTGGGCGAAATCCTCGGAGCCTGCAGGCTCCAACGGCAACTTCGACAGAATTGCCACGCCGTTATATCCCTTTTGCCCTTCGGCAACCATGTGGCTGTATCCAAGATCAGAAAACGCCTGCATCGGGATCTTATCAACGGGGCTTTTGCATTCTTGCAAACACAAAACGTCGGGCCCTTCCTCTGCCAATAGCTTGCAAACGATCGGTTCGCGCAAACGGACCGAATTGATATTCCAAGTGGCGAGGGTGAAGGACATTGGGGGCGCTCCTGCGATGTGTTGGGGCATCCTACCCTGTGCCGCGCGCCACAACCACCGCAAACGAACGAAAAAATGCCGGGCACGATGGCCCGGCTCAGTTCAACAGGGAGGTAGAGTGGCAATCGCCCCGGCCACTCTTCTTTCGGGTCCAACCGACAGGAAACTCATGAAAAAAAACCTGTGCGGTATTCGGTTAGATCATCAAACGGTAGCCGCCCGATTCCGTGACAAGCAGGCGCACGTTCGATGGGTCGGGTTCGATCTTTTGACGCAAGCGGTAAATGTGGGTTTCCAGCGTGTGCGTCGTCACACCCGCGTTATATCCCCAGACCTCGTGCAACAGGACATCACGTGCCACAACCCCCTCAGAGGACCGGTGCAGGAATTTCAGGATGTTGGTTTCCTTTTCCGTCAGACGCACCTTCTTGTCATCCTCGGTCATCAACATCTTCATGGAGGGCTTGAACGTATAAGGCCCCAACTGGAAGATTGCGTCCTCTGATTGTTCATGTGTGCGCAATTGGCTGCGAATACGGGCCAGAAGAACAGGGAATTTAAACGGCTTCGAGACATAGTCATTCGCGCCGGCGTCCAAACCCAAAATAGTGTCGGCATCGCCGTCATGGCCCGTCAGCATCATAATAGGGCTGTTGATCCCCTGTTTACGCAACAGGCGGCACAGCTCGCGGCCATCTGTATCGGGCAGGCCTACATCAAGGATCAAAAGATCGTAGATCATTTCCTTCGCGCGCACCATCGCGCTGGCACCATCTGCCGCTTCAAAGACATCAAAATCTTCGGTCATGATCAACTGTTCACTCAGCGCTTCGCGCAAGTCATCGTCATCATCTACCAATAGAATTTTCTTAAGCTGTGCCATTGTGCGTCTCCATCTGCGTTGATCTAAAGATATGCGAGTGGCTGCATTCGACAAGGGGCAGGCCTGCGTTCTCACGCCCGCGTGTCGCAATACGGTCAAATGTTTCAATTCCTGCTGTCATGGCTTAGATATCCCTCATTGGAACTCTTAGGTTGTAACAATCCCCATGACTTTCGCACCAAATGTCGTCGAAACACTTGCCCGCGCGCGCGCCGATTTGCGCATGGGTGTACCTGTTGTTTTTGGGAACATCTTAGTTCTCGCCGCAGAAACACTCAGTTCAGAGCGGATGGCGGATGTTCTAGCGATGGAGACAGAGGTCGTTCTGGCCATTACCGCGCGGCGCGCTGAAACGCTAAAGGCGCGCGCCTATGACGGTGATCTGGCGCGAATCATTTTGCCCAAAGACGCCACATTGAAATGGGTGCAAAGCATCGCAGACCCAGCCGATGACCTAAACGCCCCGATGAAAGGCCCCCTGACGACAAAACGGGAGGGCCACGCCGGATTGCACACAACGGCCCTGAACCTCATCAAGTCGGCGCGCCTGTTGCCTGCGGCCTTGATGGTTGTGTTGGAAAATCCCGCTGTTTTCGCGCGCCTACATTCCTTGACGACCGTCGACAGCAATGCGGCTGGGTTGTTGCTGCAATCAAATAGCCCCCTACATTCCGTTGTTCACGCCAGCCTTCCCATGGCGGCCTCCGAGACCGGCCGATTGCATATTTACCGCCCAGAAAATGGCGGCGAAGAACATTATGCCGTTGAGATCGGCAAACCGGATCGCAATGCGCCTGTCCTGTGCCGCCTGCATTCCGCCTGCTTCACAGGCGATGTTTTGGGCAGCTTGAAATGTGACTGCGGCCCCCAATTGCATGCAGCGATGGCCCAAATGGGGCGGGAAGGAAACGGCGTGTTACTTTACCTGAACCAAGAAGGTCGCGGCATTGGTCTGGCCAATAAGATGCGCGCATACTCCTTGCAGGATCAGGGATTTGACACTGTAGAAGCGAACCATCGCCTTGGGTTTGAGGATGACGAAAGAGACTTTCGGTTGGGGGCAGATATCTTGAAAAAGATGGGCTTTTCCGACGTGCGCCTGCTGACCAACAACCCGCGCAAAGTCGATATGATGGTACAAAGTGGGGTGCATGTTTCAGAACGTGTGCCGCTGGCTGTTGGCAAAGGCAGCCACAACGCCGCCTATCTAGCCACCAAAGCCGCTAAATCAGGGCATATGCTGTGACCCCAAACGATATGGTCCTGACACGGCAAGGCCTGCGATTTCAGGGGCGGATATGGCCCTGCACCATTGGCAAAGGTGGCATATCAAGCGACAAACGCGAAGGGGATGGCGCAACCCCACAGGGTTCCCACAAAATTGTGGGCATGTTGTACCGCCCCGACCGCATGACACGCCCCACGAATTGGGCGACACCAATCGGTCCGCGCGACCTGTGGTCGGATGCCACAAATGATGCCGCCTACAACACAATGGTCCGCGCCCCTTATGCACACAGTCACGAAAAGCTGCGCCGCGCCGATCCGCTTTATGATCTTATTTTGCTCACAGATTGGAACTGGCCCAAGGCCGTGTCTGGCCGCGGCTCTGCGATATTTATTCATCAATACCGCAGACCAGGCTACCCGACAGAAGGCTGCGTGGCGTTTTCACGCTCTGATTTGCGCCAGATTGCGTGCCGGATCACCCAAAAATCCAAACTCATCGTGGCCTAATTCGCCACACGATCCCCAAAGATGGCCGACCCAACGCGCACATGTGTGGCCCCCAGCGCAATCGCCTTTTCGAAGTCACTGCTCATCCCCATAGACAAACCATCCAGCCCATTGCGTGCGGCAATTTTTGCCAACAGCGCAAAATGCAGAGCGGCCTCTTCGTGAACAGGCGGAATGCACATCAGCCCGCGCACAGGCAGGTCGAGCGCTTTACAATCTGCAATGAACTTGTCGGCCTCAGCGGGCAGAACTCCGGCTTTCTGTTCTTCTTCACCTGTGTTCACCTGAATAAACAGATCTGGACATGCCCCCATTTCCTGCGCCAATCGCGCAAGGGTCGTGGCAAGCTTGGGGCGGTCCAAAGTGTGAATAGAATCGGCCAGCTCCATTGCTTGGCGTGCCTTATTTGTTTGCAGCGGGCCAATCAGGTGCAGTTGAATGCCGTCATATTGGGCGCGAAAGTCGGGCCATTTCCCTGCGGCTTCCTGCACCTTGTTTTCCCCAAACACACGGTGGCCTTCGTTCAATGCCGCGTCTACCCGTGCATTGGGCTGCACTTTGCTGACCGCGATCAGCGAAACTGAGCCCGCAGATCGGCCAGCGGCTGCTTCGGCTTTGGAAATTCGGTTGGTGATGTCACGCAGTGTCATAGTGAAGCTCCTGTTCTGGGGCCTACAAATAACAGCTATGCGGAAAAGAAAAGGGGCAGACCGAAGTCTGCCCCAAATCGTTTAGGTAATTTCGTTCAACTTAGAAGTTGAAGCGAACACCCAGATCGGCACGTGTGGAGTCGTCGCCCAAAGACGCGATACCACCGCGGAGAGTTGTGCCGCCACCCATGTCGTGGTTGAAGTCGATACCGTAGGATGTTTCTGCGAACGCGTCTGCGTCTGCAACATACGCTTCGATGTTTGTCGCTGCGCCTACGTCAACACGACCGGTCAGAACGATGTGATCACCGTTTGTGCCGTTGTCTGCGTATGCCAGAGTAACGTCTGCGATACCGAAGGAACCGCCAACGGATGCTGCGAACTCAGTGTCGCCTGCGTCGTCGGAGTCCTGGATACCCAGAGCAACTGTCCAGCTGCTGAACGTGTATGCGGCGTGTGCTGCAATGCGGTCGTTAGTTTCGGAAGCAGAAACGTGTGCGGAGAAGTCACCTACGGAGTACAGAACTTCAACACCGTTTGCACCGGAAGAACCTGCGCCACCGGAGGAGTACGCGTCTGCGCCGCCTGTACCGTATGCAGTGTAGTCATAACCCAAACCGGTCAGACCCAAGTCGATTGGGTACATGCCAGGCATGAATTCGATCGCACCGAAGATGTTACCAACACCAACTTCAAAACCACCGGAACGTGCGAAGAAACGTACGCCGTTGAAGCCTGTGTCGCCTTCGCCTTCGGAAGTCTGCATGCGTGTGCGTGCACCGAATGTAACGCCAGCGTCGGACTCAGCGGATACGTCGATTTGCAGACGCAGACGGCTTGTTACGTCTGTGGAATCGCCAGCTGCTGTGTCGTTATAGATAACACCAAAGCGGCCGTAGCCAGAGAATGAGATTTCTGCTGCTGCAACTGAAGCTGTGGCGACCAGAGCTGTTGTTGCGAAGAGAACTTTTTTCATGAGTTTTCCCTCGGTTGGAAATAATAGGACCCGACCGGGGAATTCCGATCTAGGTATGAGCCTCTTTTGCGCCCCGCCCCGCCTTTTGGCAAGCAAAGCGACCCTTGCGGCGACAAAGTGCGGGATGATGGTGCAGCTTTGCCACAGTTCCCCCTAAGCGCCCACCGTACAAATGCTGCGCGGCGCCCTGCTGAGCAAGGCCTTCTATAGGACATAGACCTTGCTCAGGTGCGGTTGCTTGGGTATTGCATAATCTAAACAGCTAAAAGGGTGGCGAGTATGGGGCGCATGAGAGCTCAGAACATAGTGTTGATGGCGGTTGCGCTTGGCATTCTCTCGGCGTGCGGTTTGGGAAAACCCGCAACAGAACGCCCTGCCCAATATTCAAACCCCAATGTACCCTCAAACATTGAAACGAACCCTGACAATACAGTCTGGTCGATCTTCAACAAGAAGTCCTCAGAAAGCACTGTATTGGTGAATCGCTACCTTTGGGCGTCCACCCTAGAGGTATTGAATTTCCTTCCCATCCAAACCGTTGATCCGTTTACAGGTGTTATCGTCACGGGATTCGGCACACCTCCGGGGGGTGGGCGCGCCTATCGTGCAACCGTTCTGATCGATGATCCCGCACTTGATGCGCGTTCGCTTAATCTGGCACTTCAGTCCCGCGGTGGTGCCGTCAGCGCTGCAACCACCCGTGCGGTCGAAGACGCGATCCTGTCGCGTGCGCGCGAATTGCGGGTTGCCGACAACAAACTTTAACCGCCCCTATTGTTATACACTATAATGCAGCGCCGGGCTTTGTGATGATCACACGTCCGGCGCTGCTGCGTAAAAAGGCCTGCCGAAGATGACTTCCACACTCCGCTACACCCCCTCCGAGATCGAAGCCCGTTGGCAATCCGTTTGGGAAAAGGACGAGATATTCAAAGCTGTCCGTTCTGCTGACAAACCTAAGTACTATGTGCTTGAGATGTTCCCCTATCCGTCGGGCCGCATCCACATGGGTCATGTACGCAACTATACACTGGGTGATGTGATCGCACGGTATAAGCTGGCAAAAGGCTTTAACGTTCTGCACCCAATGGGCTGGGATTCATTCGGCTTGGCTGCTGAAAACGCCGCCATGCAAAAGGGCATTCACCCGGGCGAATGGACCTACCAGAACATCGAAGACATGAAGAATCAGATGAAACCGCTGGGTTTCTCGCTGGATTGGTCGCGTGAAATCGCCACCTGCCACCCTGACTACTACCAACACCAGCAGGCGATGTTCATTGATATGATCGAAGCTGGCCTCATCTATCGTAAGAACGCGATCGTTAACTGGGACCCTGTCGATATGACTGTTCTGGCGAATGAACAGGTCGAGCAAGGCCGCGGCTGGCGCTCGGGTGCGTTGGTTGAACGTCGCGAGTTGACCCAATGGTTCTTTAAGATCTCGGATTATTCTGATGAGCTGCTGGGCGCATTGGACACGCTGGAAAACTGGCCCGCCAAGGTGCGCCTGATGCAGGAAAACTGGATCGGCAAGTCGCGCGGCCTGCAGTTCTCATTCTCGACGGTGAATGCGCCGGACGGCCATGACCAGATTGAGGTCTACACCACACGCCCCGACACACTGCTGGGCGCCAGCTTTGTCGGTATTTCGCCCGATCATCCAATCGCCAAACTGCTGGAGCGGGACAATGCCGATGTGGCGGAATTTGTCGCCGAGTGTCGCAAGGGCGGCACCACCGAAGAAGAAATCGAGACTGGTGAAAAGCTGGGTATGGATACGGGCATTCGCGTTCGCCATCCGTTTGACACCTCACTGGAGCTACCCGTCTATATCGCCAACTTCATCTTGATGGATTACGGCACAGGCGCGATCTTTGGCTGTCCTGCCCATGATCCGCGCGACTTTGAATTTGCGACGAAATACGGATTGCCGATCACATCGACCTATCTGCCGTCCGAAGACGCAGCCGATGAATTGTCGGAACCTTTCGTGCCTCAGAAAACCGAAAAAGTCTTCTATAACCGTGGCTTTGCAGGCGAACAGTGGCAAACAGGAAACGAGGCCATTGATGCCGCGATCGCCTTCTGCGAATCCCAAGGTGTTGGCCAAGGTGTGACAAAGTTCCGTCTGCGCGACTGGGGCCTGTCCCGCCAGCGCTATTGGGGTTGCCCGATCCCTGTTGTGCACTGTGAAGACTGCGGCGTCGTCCCCGAAAAGAAAGAAAACCTGCCGGTCAAACTGCCTGAAGATGTCTCCTTTGATATTCCCGGCAACCCGCTGGACCGTCACACCGAATGGCGCACGACACCCTGCCCTTGCTGTGGCAAGCCCGCCCAGCGTGAGACCGACACGATGGATACTTTCGTCGATTCCTCATGGTATTACGCGCGTTTCACTGCGCCGCAGGCAGAAACACCTACAGTGATGGAAGATGCCGAATATTGGATGAACGTCGACCAATACATCGGCGGTGTCGAGCACGCGATCCTTCACCTTCTCTATGCACGTTTCTTTGCCCGCGCGATGCAGATCACCGGCCACTTGCCGCAAAAAGCAATTGAGCCCTTCAACGCGCTCTTCACCCAAGGCATGGTGACCCACGCGATCTACAAAACCGAAGCAGGCGCCGATGGCCGACCGGTATTCCACTACCCCGAAGAGGTGGATCTGAAAGGCGATCAGGCCTTCCTCAAGGATGGTGGCGCTGAGGTCGAAATCATCCCGTCAGCCAAAATGTCCAAATCCAAGAACAACGTGGTTGATCCGCTGCACATCATCTCTTCGTTTGGTGCCGATACCGCCCGCTGGTTTGTGCTGAGCGATTCGCCCCCAGAACGTGACGTGGAATGGACTGCCTCAGGCGCAGAGGCCGCGCATAAACACCTCAGCCGCGTGTGGAACATCAGTGACAAGATTGCGCAAATGGACGACAGCCCAGCCACAGATGCGGATAAAGAGCTGCTGAAACAAGCGCATAAAGCCGTCCATGACGTTACCACCGCGATCGAGAGCTTTGGCTTTAACGCCGCGATTGCCAAGCTTTACGGCTTTACCGCGACCTTGCAGAAATCCAAGGCCAGCAAAGCAGCCCAACGTGAAGCAGTGATGGCACTGGCGCAATTGATGTCGCCGATGACCCCGCATCTGGCCGAAGACATCTGGGCCAAACAGGGTGGTGAAGGTCTGATCGCAACCGCACCTTGGCCTGTTGTCGATGAGGCGATGCTGAAAGACGATACGGTCACCTTGCCGATCCAAGTAAACGGCAAACGCCGTGCGGAAATCTCGGTGCCTGCGGACATGCCGAAGGACGAGGTTGAAAAGCTGGCCCTTGCTCATGAGGCCGTGATCCGTATCCTTGAAGGCGGAACACCCAAGAAGGTGATCGTCGTACCAGGACGGATTGTGAATGTCGTTGTTTAAACGCCGCAGCTTGCTTGCCCTGCCACTGGCCCTTGCGGCCTGTGGTTTTTCCCCTGTTTACGGCACAGGCGGCACGGGGGCCAAGCTGCGCGCACAAGTCTTGATTGAGGAACCCTCAACCCAAGAGGCCTATCTGCTGACGCGCAATCTGGAAACGCGTTTGGGACGTTCAGGCAACAACGCACGGTATATTCTGACCTATACAATCACCACAGACGAAGACGGGTTGGCCATCAGCGCCTCGGATGAAACCACCCGTTTCAACATTATCGGCAAGGCCGAATATGCGTTGCAAGACACGGCAACCGGCACTGTCGTGACCTCTGGCAATGTCAAAAACTTCACGGCCTATTCTGCCACTGGAACCACGGTGGCGACGCTCGCGGCAGAGCAGGACGCATTGGAGCGGTTAATGGTCATTCTGGCGGACCAGATCACCACCCGCCTTTATGCGGTGGACCTGCCCGCATGAAGCTTGGCCGCCGCGACGGGGCGGGCATTGTCGCAAAGCCTCCCAAAGATAAGCTGGGGCTGCTTTTGTACGGCAGCGATTCCATGCGCGTTGCGTTGAAACGCCAAGAATACCTCAAAGCGCTGCTGGGCCCCTCTGCAGAAGAAGAAATGCGCCTGACGCGTATTGCTGCCGCGGATTTACGCCGCGAACCCGCCCTGCTCATGGATGCAATCAAGGCTGTTGGCTTTTTTCCCGGCCCCCGCGCCGCCTTTGTTGAGGGCGCAAACGAGCTGGTCGCGCAGACCATCATCCAAACCATGGCTGATTGGCAGACGGGTGATGCGCAGATCGTTGTCACTGCGGGCGATTTAAAGAAAACCTCCAAGCTGATGAAGGCTTTTGAAGGCCACCGCGATGCCTATGCGTGGGGGATTTTTGACGATCCCCCTGACCGCGCCGAGATAGAGCGCCTGCTGAGCGAGGCGGGATTGCGCGCGGAAGGTCCCGAGATGGCCGCGTTGGAGGATCTGGCCCGCAGCCTCGACCCCGGTGATTTCCGTCAAACGCTGGAAAAGCTGGCGCTGTACAAGCTAAGCGAGCCCAACACCCCCGTGTCGCTGGATGATATCGAGGCCTGCGCGCCCGCATCGGTTGAGGCGGCAGTGGATGATATCCTGAACATCGTCGCCGAGAAAAAGACGACGGAAATCGGCCCCCTTATGCGCCGCCTACAAAGCCAAGGTGTAAACGCGGTCACGCTCAGCATCATGGCCATGCGCCATTTTCGCACCTTGCACCGCAGCGCCTGCAACCCCGGCGCGCCGATCTGGGGTGTGCGCGACCGCGACCGCGTGCAGCGCCAGTCCCGCGACTGGGGCGCGGCAAAGCTTGATACCGCGCTGGGTATTTTGACCGATACGGATTTGTTGCTCAGATCTGCTGGCCAAACGGCCCCTGCAATGGCAATTATTGAGCGAACGTTCATTCGGCTGGCCATGTTCGGGGCAAGCCGCTGATCTAAAACCATTGGGAGGTGGGCAATGTACACAGTTATCGGCAGCGTAAAATCAAGGGCATTTCGTGTGATGTGGATGCTCGAGGAGCTGGGCCAATCCTATGATCTTGTCGCCGCGCCTCCTGCTTCGGAGGAAGCACGCAAATACAACCCTTCTGGCAAAATTCCCGCTTTGCTCGACGGCGATGAGGTGCTGACAGATTCCTGTGCCATCATGCAATATCTGGCGGATAAACACGGCCAATTGACCGCCCCCGCTGGCACCGTGGCCCGCGCACGCCAAGACGCAATGCTGTTTTGGTTGGTGGATGAATTCGACGCAATCCTTTGGGCCGCCGCCAAACATTCCTTTGTCTTTCCAAAAGACATGCGCATCCCCGTGATCAAGGACAGCCTAAAAGGCGAATTTGAGCGCGCCGCCAAGCTGCTGTCTCAGCGGTTAGAGGGCCCCTTCCTGATGGGGGATCAGATGACTGTGCCAGACATTCTGGCCGTGCACTGCATCAACTGGTCCATCGGCGCAGGATTTCACGCTGTGGATGATCATCTTGGTGCTTGGGCCGCAGGCCTGCGTAAACGCGACGCTTTCAAGGCTGTGCGCGCCCGTGATACCGCCTAAGCGGTTAGGCGGGCCGCTGCATGGTTGCCCGCCCACGCCCCCGTCGCCAGACAGGCCGTGATCAAGTAACCGCCTGTCGGCGCTTCCCAATCCAGCATCTCGCCCACGGCATAGACGTTTGGCATCGCATTAATCTCAAGCCCTTCGCCGAGACCCGACTGCGCGATACCGCCAGCAGTCGAAATAGCCTCATCCATAGGGCGCAGACCCGCATTCGCGATGGGCAAGGCCTTGATGATCTGCGCAAGACCAGCGGGGTCTTTGGGCAGTGGTCTAGCCATTTCTTGCAGCAATGCGATTTTTGCAGCATCCAGCCGCAGCGCTTTGCGAAGGTGGTTGGTCAAGGTTGCTTTGCCCTGTGGTTTCGACAATCGTTGGGCGATGGTGTCAGCGTCCAGATCAGGCGCAAGATCAAGGACCAGAGGATGACCTTCCCGCACGCCGCGCGACACGGAATAAACCCCGCCGCCCTCTAGCCCTGCGCGGGACAAAACGGCCTCTGCACGCGATTCGTAGGGCCCTGCGCGCAAAGATATCCCTTTCAACGCAGATCCCAGATGCTTTTCCATAAACGCGGACCATGCCACAGCCACGCCCGCATTCGCAGGCGCAAAAGGCGTGATGGGCACGCCCTGCTCTGCCAGTGTTTCCGCCCATGCGCCATCCGACCCCAGACGTTGCCAACTGGCCCCGCCCAGCGCAAGAATGGTCGCGTCAGCTGTTAGGCTTTGGGGGCCCTCTACGGTCTCGAACCGAGACACCCCGCCCTGCGTATCCACCCACCGCCAGCGCGTCTGAAACACCACGCCCAAGCTGTCTAATCGCGCCAACCATGCGCGCAGCAGCGGAGACGCCTTCATTGCCTTGGGAAAAACACGGCCGGTTGTGCCTGTGAAAATCTCTTGATCCAAATCGCGCGCCCATGCTTGCACAGCCTCTGGCCCCATACCGTTCAGCAGGGGCTTCAACCATTCAGCGGCTTCAGCATAGGCTGCGCAAAATGTTTGGGGTTTTTCAGCCTTGGTCAGATTTAATCCCGATTTACCTGCCATCAGAAACTTGCGTCCTACGGAGGGTTTGGCCTCACATACTGTGACACAAACCCCCGCCTGCGCCAGCACTTGCGCAGCCATCAGCCCCGCAGGGCCACTTCCGATGACAACAGCCGTCTTCATTCGGAGGCAGGCAAAGGCAGGCCGCCTTTGATCTCTAGAACACGGTGAGGATAAGGAATCACGATATTGTTATCGCGCAGGGCATTCCAGATCAGGAACAGCACATCCGAGGTGTATTTATTGGGTCCATCGTCGATGCCATTGACCCAAAACTCAACAGCGAAATCAATCCCGCTATCGCCAAATCCGCGCAATTCGCAGTCAGGCGGATAGGGCACGTCCTGCACATCGGGGTGAGTTGCCACCGCGGCTTCGATAATCGCGGGGACCAGATTGATATCGGTGTCATAACTCACCGAGAATTCGGCCTCATACCGGTTGGCAGAGCCTGAGTCAGAGTAATTCACCACACGCGTGGTGATGAAATCTTCGTTGGGCACAACAATCCAGCGGCCATCATAGGTCTCAAGGATCGCAGCACGGGCGGTCATTTTCACGATTGTCCCCGCCTCGCCGCCGTCTAGTTCGACGTAATCGCCAACGGTGGCTTGACCCTCAACCAGCAAGATCACGCCAGAAATAAAGTTAGAGGCGATTTTCTGCAGGCCAAAACCAAGACCAACACCGATCGCGCCGCCCAAGACAGCCAGCGCGCCCAGATTAATGCCCATCACATTCATCAAGATCAGGAAAGCAAAGCCAAAGATCAGAAACTCAACCGTTTTGAGCAGAAGCTGGCGAATGGAGGGCCGCATTTCCTGCTTTTCGATCAAAGCCGAAGTTTGCCCGTTGGACCATTGGCCCAGCCAGAACAGGATCGAACCCGCAATCACTCCGCGTACAATTGATATCAGCGAAAAGCGGATGTTGCCCACACCAACAACTGTTTCAGTAAGCTTCAGCGTCACGATATCCAACATGCCCAGCGTATACAGCGCAGCGATCGGCAACAGCATGAAGCGTCCCAAAAGCTTCAGGAAGGGGTCTTGCAAGATATCGCGAACAAAGGCGCGCACGGCCAAGAACAAGAAGACGCGTTTCCCAAAAGCGATGACCGCACCGCTGTCGAAAATAGAGCGAACAATCTGTTCGCCAACCCCCGTCAGCGCATAGGCCAGCAGCGGCAGGATCAGCGGTAAAAACTGCAGCACGAACAACCGAGGCGCTGTAAACAGATTCTGTTTTTCACCTGGATCAATCAGTTTGTGCAGCGCAGGGCGCAATCTGCGCGAGATCATCACCGCCAGAAGATATGCCCCGACAAGGATACCAAATTGCGACCATGCCGCAGGGCTTAGCAACCAGCCAAGCGCCAATTCATACCCTTGCACGGCGTAGCCGGCGATCTGCTGAACAATTGGTGGATATTCAGAAAGGTCAAAATTCATCTCAGCACCCTATACGTGTCAAAACGTACCTAACACTCTCTTGGTGACAGCGCCAAGCGGGATCACGCCTGAGGGCCAAGATGTGGGCACTATGCACACAGGTGCGCCCTATGGTATCGATGGGAAAAACCGCCCGAAGGGGCAAAAAACGGAGCAGCACCATGCGCATTGCAGTTATTCTCACATCTCTTTTGATCCTTGCAGCCTGTGATGTGCCTTTTGTGCCATTGATCTAACGGCTACTTGCACATCGCCTTGATGCCCTGTGCGATTTGGGGCGATGCGGCCAGTGTATCCACACATAACGCCTGCGCAGTGGCCATCAGATCTTCAGCCGGCACGATGCGTTCGATCAGACCAAAGGCCAACGCGTCATCTGCTGTGATCCTTTGCCCGCCCATCAAAATCAATTTGGTGCGCGCTGGGCCAATTAGCGCGGCCATGCGCACGGGATCGCTGGGCTGTGGCAAAAAACCCAGCTTCATCACAGGGTAGAAAAATTTCGCACCCGACACTGCAATCCGCATATCACAGGCCAATGCCATCCCTGTCGCGCCGCCCGCTAATGTACCGTTCAATGCCGCAATGGTCAGACAAGGCAATGCGGCGATCGCTGAAGAAAGCCGCTCCCATAGATCAGAAACAGCAAGCCCTGCACGTGCGGCATCCAGATCGGCGCCTGCGCTGAACACTTTACCGCGCCCTGTCAAAATCACCGCGCGGGCCTCGCCTGCGCGCTCCATGATCTCGCAAAGGTTGCGCAGCATGTCTTCGGTCAAGGCGTTGGCCTTGTCTGGACGGTTCAACGTCACCGTCCAGACACCTGCCTGCTGCGTCAGATCGATCATATGAGCCCCACGGCACGGCGAATGCCGTCCTCGCGCAGCGATATTTCCTGCCCCAGATATTCATCCGCTGCATCACTGCACATCCACAGCAGGCATTTCGCGGGCCATTCTGCGGGGATATGTACGTCCCAGTCCAATTGGCTGACGGCGTTGATGCCCGATGCTTTGATCACGCGCTGCATCTGTGTCGCCACTGTGCCGGGTGACAGGCCGATCGCACGGATGCCATTGGCCGCTTCTTCCAGATGCAAGGAACGGTTCAACATGTTCACCCCTGCCTTGGATGTGCAGTAGGCGCTCCATCCCTCAACAGCGCCATGTGCCGCGCCTGAACTGATGGTCAGGACAGATCCGCCGCCGCCCGCCTTTAGCGCAGGCAACGCGGCATGCACGCCGTTAAAGACACCTTTTACATTGATATCGATCAGCTGGCTCCATGCGTCAGGGTCGACTTCGCCCAGCGGGCCAATTGGATCCACGACACCTGCGTTATTGATCAACACATCCAGACTGCCAAACACCTGAACCGTCGTGGCCACGGCCGCCGACACTTCGCTGTAGCGCGCGACATTGCACGGAATCGCGATTGCACGTTCTCCGATTTCGCCCGCAAGGGTTGCGATTTCATCCTGAGACCGCGCCAGCAGCGCCACATTTGCGCCTGCGTTGGCGAAAACCCGCGCAGCTTCGGCACCGATCCCACGGCTTGCACCGGTGATCATCACTGTTTTAGAGGTCATATCCATCATTACTCTCCCAAAATTGCTGAAATCCACGTAAGCTTGACTACGCTGGTCGCATGGCTGTGCCAGACACGCCACCCTATTGATAACAATACCTTGACCCTTTGTACGGTTTGCCAGACGTTCACACCAACTTTTGAAAGCAAGGAATTTTCAATGATGTCATTTCATCGCGCCTATTTGGCCCCTTCTGCTGTTGGCCTGTCTCTTTTTGCGACCACCGCTTATGCCGATCTTACTGCCGCCGATGTCTGGGGCAACTGGCGCAGCTATATGGAGGGCATGGGCTATTCCGTAACAGCAACCGAAGCGACTTCAGGCGACACGCTGACCGTGGGGGATATCACGGTGCAAATCAATGGCGGTCCAGAGATTGCTTCGATCGCAATGCGGACCGGATCCATTGATTTCGTTGAAACAGGCGATGGCGCCGTTTCAATTGTCATGCCCGAATCCATGCCAATGGTCATCGACGTCACCCCAAGTGGCACCGAAAGCCCCGCCCGCATCGCGCTGACCTACACCCAGTCAGGTCAAAGCATGATCGCCAGCGGTGATCCCGATGCGGTGGCCTACACCCAGAGTTCTGATCGTTTTGGCATTTCTTTGTCCGGACTAGAGGTCGACGGCACCACGTTCGATGAAAACGCCGCACGCTTTTCGCTGACCGGTACCGATATTACGTCCCTAACCAAAGTATCCGTGGGCGAGACCCGTGTTTATGATCAGGACATTTCTATCGGCACGACAACCTATGATCTGTTCTTCAAATCACCCGACGGTGTAGAAGCCATGAAGCTGAACGCCAACTTCCAAGACATGACATTTACCGGCACCAGCGCATTGCCCAAGGACGGCATCACCCAGATGCAAAGCCTTGCGCCGATGCTTGCTGCAGGTTTTGCGTTTGACGGCACATTTACCACCAAAGCGACCGAAACCAAGATGGAGCTGACCTCCGAGGACGGGGTCAACAAGATCAAGTCAGGCTCTGCCAGCTCCAATGCAACCGTGGCAATGGGCACCGAAGGCATGACCTATGATGTCGGCATGACCGGCGTTCAAATCGGTGCTGAAATTGCAGGCGTGCCCTTCCCCCTGTTTGCAGAGATGGCGCAATCCGGATTTAAACTGCACGCCCCCCTCTCAGAATCAGACGCGCCGCAGGATTTCTCCTTTGGCTTTGACATGACGGAATTCACCATGTCAGATATTATCTGGGCGCTTTTTGACCCTTCCGGCCAACTGCCCCGCGATCCTGCAACCATCGCATTGGATCTTAGCGGCAAGGCTAAAATCCTGTCCGACTTCCTTGATCCCGAGAAAATGGAGCAACTGGCCCTGTCTGGCGAAACTCCGGCCGAACTCCATGCTGTTAAGATTGACCGCCTGACAGTTGATGCGGTTGGCGCAAAGATTGACGCGACTGGTGATGTGACCTTTGACAACACCGACACAACGACGCTGCCCGGCTTCCCTAAGCCCGTGGGCGACATAAAAATCGATATCGCAGGGGCGAACGGGTTGATTGAAAAACTGCAGACGATGGGTTTGCTTCCCGCTGAGCAGGTCATGGGCGCGCGTATGATGATGGGTTTGTTCGCTGTTGCGGGCGATTCACCGGACACGTTGAAATCCAAAATCGAATTTACCGATGCCGGTCAAATTTTAGCGAATGGTCAGCGTTTAAAATAAGTGCTGCTTAAGACGGCGCGTGATAGGCGGCCCTGAACGGGGTCGCCTTTCTTTTTTGGGTGCGCTCTTGCAGGCACAAGCCCGCGCGGCTACCTCTGTTCCCTAATCAGGAGTGCACAATGACCAAATCCTTAGATGCGTTAACGGCCCAAATGTTGGACGTCGCAAAATCCGCAGGCGCAGATGCCGCAGACGCTATGGCAGTCCGTGGCACATCCCTGTCAGTGGATGTGCGCGCTGGGGCATTGGAAGAGGCACAGCGCGAAGAAGGCACAGACATTGGCTTACGCGTTTTTGTGGGACAACGCAGCGCCATCGTATCAGCCTCGGACACGTCATCACGCACATTATACGACATGGCAGAACGTGCAGTGGCCATGGCCCGCGAAGCCCCTGAAAGCCCCTATGCTGGACTGGCCGAGGCGTCTCAGCTGGCCAAAAACTGGGACGTCGACGCGTTAGAACTGTCTGACCCCACGGATGAGCCCACGCCCAGCGCGCTGCAAGAAGACGCCGCAGCAGCAGAAGCTGCAGCGCTGGCCGTAGAGGGCATCAGCAAGGTCGACGCCTCAAGCGCAGGTTATGGTGCGCGTGACATTCATTTGGCCGCCAGCAACGGATTCTCGGGCGGGTACCGCCGAACCGATCGCGGCCTAAGCTGCGTCGCGATCGCAGGCAACGGCACGGATATGGAGCGCGACTATGACGGGGACAGCCGTATCTTTCAGGGCGATATGCGCAGCGCTGCCGAGATTGGCCGCAACGCCGCCGAGCGGACCTTGCTGCGCCGCAATCCGCGCAAACCGCCAACAGGCACTTTTCCCATCCTCTTTGACGAACGCATCTCTAGCTCTCTCATTGGGCATCTTCTAGGCGCGATTAGTGGCAGCGCCATCACCCGTGGTGCCTCATTTTTGCGTGATGCGATGGGCACCCAAGTTTTGCCCGACGGCCTGTCCCTGATCGAAGACCCACACCGCCCCCGCACCGGTGGCAGCCGTCCGTTTGATGCAGAGGGTCTGCCCACCGCCAAACGTACAGTGATCGCGGATGGGGAGCTGCAGGGCTGGACGCTGGATCTGGCCACCGCGCGGCAGTTGGGCCTTTCCTCTAGCGGCAATGCGGCCCGCGGCACGGGATCTGGCCCCTCCCCCAGTTGCTGGAACATGGCACTGACTCAAGGCACTGCCAGCCGTGAGGATCTGATCCGTGACATGGGAACGGGTCTTTTGGTGACCTCGATGATCGGATCGACGATCAACCCGAACACAGGCGATTATTCACGCGGCGCGGCGGGTCTTTGGATCGAAAACGGCGAAATCACCCATGCGGTAAACGAATGCACGATTGCGGGTAATTTGCGCGATATGTTGCTTTCGATTGAGCCTGCCAATGACGCGCGCGCGCACCTGAGCCGCGTTGTTCCGTCCCTTTTGGTACCGGGGATGACCATTGCCGGCAGCTGACCTCCCCCTTCTGATCGATGCTGCCCGCAAGGCTGGCACAATCGCGACCAGCTATGTCGGGACCACAGCAAAGCGGTGGGACAAAGCCGATGGCGCAGGCCCCGTCACCGAGGCTGATCTGGCTGTGAATGATATGCTCCTGCGCGAGCTGCTAGAGGCGCGCCCAGATTATGGCTGGCTGTCAGAGGAAACCGAAGACAGCACCAAACGTCTAGGTCATGATCGCGTCTTTATCGTCGATCCCATCGACGGCACGCGCAGCTTCACCGAAGGCGCGAACACTTGGGCCCATGCGATTGCCGTGGCCGAACGTGGGCAAGTCACCGCAGCTGTGGTTTATCTGCCGCTGCGCGATCTGCTTTATACTGCGGCGTTGGGTTCTGGCGCGTTTCTAAACGGGGTTCCAATAACGGCTTCGGATGTGGGTGAATTCGCGCAAGCCTCCATTCTTGCCGCCAAGCCATTGATGGCAGGAAATTACTGGCGCGGGGGGATCTGCCCGCCCTTCAAACCCGCCTACCGGCCATCACTGGCCTATCGTTTGGGGCTGGTCGCACAGGCGCGGTTTGACGCCATGCTCACCCTGCGCCCCAGTTGGGAATGGGATATTGCGGCAGGCGCGTTGATCGTCAGCGAAGCAGGTGGCACCATTACCGACAAACGCGGTGCTACGCTTCGGTTCAACAACGCTGACCCGCGGTTAGACGGGATTGTCGCAGGCGGATCCAGCATTCACCAATCTGTCATGGATGCTCTGGCATAAGGGCGCTTGTCTGCTTGACGGCACCAACCTTGCCCGTGCAAACACATTACTAGAACCTCAAAGGACCAAACACATGACACAACGCCTACACCTTGTTTTCGGCGGTGAGCTGGTGAACCCCAGCGAGAACACCTTTAAAAATGTTGATGATCTGCATGTCGTCGGAATTTTTCCGAACTATGACGCGGCCTATAACGCATGGAAAAACGAAGCTCAGCGTACGGTCGATAACGCCCATATGCGCTACTTTATCGCGCATCTGCACCGCCTGCGCGACGAAGCGACGCCTGCCTCCTCCACTGAAGAGTTAGGTTAACCCAGCAGATGGCCCAATCGCTGGGCCTCAAAGCCTACCGTGCCCTTGCAGCACGCGGCGAAGGGCGGATACCGTCCTTTGACGCGCTGCGCCCGCACGGCGAACTGTTGTGGATTCATTGCGGCGAGGCTGATGGCTTTATTGCCGTGCAGGATTTAGCCTTGCGGCAAATCGCCAGCCGCCCTGACCTAAGCGTTTTAATCACGATGGTCGACATCCCCCGCACCATCATTGACACAGCACCGCCGAATGGGATCATTTTGACCCGCATTTGTGATGATCACCCCCTCAGCGTTGAGGCGTTTTGGGAGCATTGGCACCCAGATTGCTGTATCTGGACATGGGGAGGACTGCGGCCAAATCTCATCCTCACCGCAGCTGGGCGAAATTGCCCCCTGTTTTTGATCAACGCCGATACAGCAGGTTTTGATGGCCGCCGCGACAGATGGTTACCCGATGTCGCCCGCAATTTGCTGCCGCTTTTTTCGACTGTTATGGCGCGCACGCCGGCCGCCGGCCGCAGATTAATTCAGGTTGGATTGCCGCGCAGCGATGTCGAGGTGACCTCGGCGCTCCAAGCGGGGGGGCATGCGCTGCCTTGTATTGAAACCGATCTGGTGGATCTGTCTGCCGCTTGCGTCGGGCGCGCCATTTGGTTTGCCAACGGGGTGCAACAAGAAGAGCTGCAGACAGTTCTGGCTGCCCACCGTCAGGCCTTGCGGCTGTCTCATCGTTTGTTGCTGGTCATTCGCCCAGCCGGAGATGTTGATCCCGATGAAACCTATGCGCTGATCCGGTCGCAGGATTTCCGCGTTTTGCGTTGGGATGATGGCCAATTCCCAGACGAAACAACCCAAGTTTTGATCAGTAGCGAGCCCAAGGATGTCGGGCTATTCTACCGGATCGCACCAGTATCTTTTTTAGGGGGGTCATTGGTTGCGGGGCGCTGCGGCGTTGATCCGTTAGAGGCTGCGGCTTTGGGGTCTGCGGTGCTCTATGGTCCGCGCGTGGGGCGATATTTACAAAGCTATTCCCGTCTTGCCGCGGCTGGTGCTGCACGGATTATCAACGACAGTGCGGCATTGGGGATGGCCGTCTCGCGGTTGGTTGCGCCCGATCAGGCGGCGATCATGGCCCACGCTGGCTGGGAAGTTGTCAGCGAAGGCGCAGCCCTTATGGACCGTATTACCGATCTGGTACAAGATATGTTAGACACCCAACAGGGAGTAACCTGATGCGCGCGCCTTCATTCTGGCACACCCCACGCCGCGGATTTCGGGCGCGCCTGTTGCAACCGCTCGGCGCGATTTATGCGCACGCGACCGCGCGCCGCTTGGCCCAAGGCCTACGGGAAAAACTAACCGTTCCGGTGATCTGCGTGGGGAACATCAATGCAGGTGGCACTGGTAAAACCCCCACCGTCATCACTGTGGTTGAGCGACTGCGCGATCTCTATGCTGAACCGCATATCGTCTCACGCGGGTATGGCGGCAGCCTAGAGGGCCCCGTGCGCGTGGACCCCACCCGCCACTCAGCGGCCCAAGTCGGCGACGAACCGCTTTTGTTGGCCGCCTTTGCCGAGGTGTGGGTCGCGCGGGACCGTGCAGCAGGCGCAAAGGCTGCGCAGGCCGCTGGCGCAAAAGTCATTGTGCTGGATGACGGGTTTCAAAACCCCGCACTGCACTATGATCTCAGCATTGTTGTCGTCGATGCGCAAAAAGGCTTTGGCAACGGGCTTTGCCTGCCTGCTGGCCCGTTGAGAGAACCTGTCGGAACGGGGTTGACCCGCGCGGATCTGTTATTATCCATCGGAGATGAGGCCGCTCAGACCAGCCTCACGTCCCGCTTGCCAGCATTGGCGGTCCCCCGTGTATGCGCCAATCTGGTCCCGTTGCAGACAGGGATGGATTGGACCGACACGCCTCTCTTTGCCTTCGCAGGTATCGGGCATCCAGAGAAATTTTTTGCCACATTACGCGGTTTGGGCGCGCCCCTGATTCATGCCGAGCCACTGAATGATCACCAACCGCTGACGTCCCCGCTGCTCAGCAGGTTAGAGGCCGACGCGCGCGCGCATGGGGCCCAGTTGGTGACCACAGAAAAGGACGCCGTCCGCCTGCCGCCTGCTTACCGCAGCAAAGTCATCACGCTGCCGGTGCGCTTGCAACTCCCCTCCCAAAACCCGTTACAGGCAGCGTTGGAGAGGATTGTGCAAGGGATTACTTAGAAGCCGCTAATCGTCTTCACCCAGTTTGGGCGCTGACCGGTTCAAGGAAAGCTCTGCGCCTGAAAAATTAAACGGTGATCTGATTCCTGGAACACCATCAATTTCAATTTGCATGCCGCGCGCGATCACTTGGGGATCGTTAAATGCGTCTTCCATCGTGTTGATTGGTCCTGCGGGAACCGTGTTTTTCTCACACATCTGCAGCAAGTCATCGCGCGCATGCAGGCGTGTCGCCCCATTCAGTCGCGCGTTCATTTGCGCGCGGTTGGCCACACGGTCAGCATTTTTGGTGAACAGCGGATCATCAACCATATCGTGCAATCCAAGCAAGCTACACAGCCGCTGGAACTGCCCGTCATTGCCCGTGGCAATGATCAAATGCCCGTCCGAGGTCTCGAAAACCTCATATGGGGTTAAGTTTGGGTGCGCATTCCCGCGGCGGGTGGGCGCTTGTCCTGTGGTCAGGTAGTTCATTCCCTGATTGCCTGTGATGGCAACTGCACAGTCCATGAGCGCCATATCAATATGCTGGCCAAGACCTGTCGTTGCACGTTGGTGAACCGCAGCCAGAATTGCGGTAGTGGAATAAATGCCCGTAAAAATATCCGTAATCGCCATGCCGCTTTTTTGGGGCTGGCCCGACGCTTCTCCGGTGATCGACATCAAACCGGACATGCCTTGGATGATGAAATCATAGCCCGCGCGGTGGGCGTAGGGGCCCGTTTGCCCGAACCCCGTAATCGAACAATAGATCAATTTCGGGAAGGTTGCGCTGAGGGTCGCATAGTCCATGCCATATTTGGCAAGGCCGCCTGTTTTGAAGTTTTCGATCAGGATGTCGGCATCAGCCAAAAGCGCATGCATTTTTGCCTGCCCCTCTTGGCTGCGTAAATCAACAACGACAGACGCTTTCCCGCGGTTGGTTGAATGAAAATACGCGGCCGAGCGTTCCTCCCCCCGATCCACAAATGGTGGGCCCCATTGGCGGGTGTCATCGCCATCGGGGCTTTCTACTTTGATCACTTCTGCACCGAGGTCAGACAAAGTCTGGCCAGCCCAAGGGCCAGCGAGAACACGTGCCAATTCAATGACCTTCAGACCTGCGAGCGGGGCGGACATCAGCCCGCGAGCGCCTCGTCGATGATTTCTTTCATATCCGAGTAGTTCATGTTGGCATATTTCTTGCCATTGATGACGAAGCTGGGCGTGCTGTCGATGTCATCTTCTTTGGCGTTTTCTTGATACCATGCAACCAATGCCTGTGCTTGGTCACCGTTTTGCAAACAAGCTTCCAGCTTTTCATTGTCCAAACCCGCCAGGCGCCCGATCTTGCGCAGCTCCTCTACAATTGCTGCTGGCTCACCTGCGCGGCTCCATTTTGCCTGCCCTGAATAGATCAAATCAGCCATGCCAAAGAATTTTTCCTGACCGCCGCAGCGCGCCACCAAAGAAGCCCACAGGCCAAAACGGTCGAAATATACCTCGCGGTAGACAAAGCGGATCTTACCCGTGTCGATATATTCTGCCTTCAGCTTCTTGTAGTTGGTCGCGTGAAAGCTGGCGCAGTGTGGGCAGGTAAATGACGCATATTCGATAATCTCAACCGGTGAATCTGGATTTCCCGAAACCATATCGACAATGCCAGACGTATCGATATCAGTAGACTGCGCGTTCGCCGCCCCTGGCAGAGGTGCATCTGGGAAAGCAGCCGTTGTCGAGGCGCGATTGCCGGTCATGTACCAGCCGCCAAGACCCAATGTAGCGAAAGCGCCAAGAAGAATATTTCTGCGGTTCATAGGAAGTGTCCTTTGTTCGGTGATTTACGTGGCTACCCTGCTGAATGCAGGGGTTAGCTATTTTGCTTTTTCAATATGTTCTCACCCAGCCGCGCCAACGCGTCGCGCAGGCTGTCATCCCCGATATGCGCTGCCTTTTCATTGGCTTTTGCGCGTAACGCGGGATCAGGCGGGGCGGCTTTTTTCTTTGGAGCATGTTCAAAGGCAACGCGGCCTTCGGCAAAACCTGTAGCGGCTGTTTGTGTTACACGCACCCGCGCAATCGCGTTATAGCCGTAAACGGCATTTACCCGCGTGCGCAGTTGTTCTTTTTGCATTTCCAAGACAGGCGCATTGGCCCCTGTGGTCAACAGAGTGAGCGTCGCACCCATGCCGCCGCGCCCGTATGACACCTCAACAGGGCGCGAAATCGCTGCCGCATCATCGCCCACTACTTCGGCCCAATTGGTCAACAGACGCGATTGGGCAAAACCGCGGCTTTCCGAGGCTTGGCGAATCTTACCCGTCAGCAGGCTGGCCGTGCGGGCAAATCCTTTGGTTGTTGGGCGGCGGGGCGGCATATAGGCTTTCTTTTACGGGGCGGTGGCCCCTTGAGGGCGACCGCGCTATGTCTGATCACAGGTAGCATAACGCAACAGCGCGTCGCTGCCACTATCGCAAATTAGGAATGGTTCATAAACAGTGCGTGAGAAAGATAACACTTCTGTAATGTTACTATCTTGGTATGACAGCCATGCCCGCGCCATGCCGTGGCGCGTGTCGCCCCAAGACCGCGCAGCAGGTGTGCAACCAGATCCTTATGCCGTCTGGATGAGCGAAATCATGCTGCAGCAAACCACTGTAGTGACGGTCAAAGATTACTTTCGCAGGTTCATCACGCGCTGGCCGACCGTTGTTGATCTGGCCGCCGCGCAAGATGCCGATGTGATGGCCGAATGGGCGGGCCTTGGGTATTATGCACGGGCACGCAACCTGCTGAAATGCGCCCGAACAATCGTGGCTGATCATGGTGGCGCTTTTCCTGCCGATCACGATGCTTTGCTAAAACTACCTGGCATCGGGCCTTATACGGCGGCGGCGGTTTCCTCTATTGCATTTGATCTGCCCCACGCGGTTTTGGATGGCAACGTCGAACGGGTGATCGCGCGGCTCTATGATTTTCACACGCCCCTGCCCGAAGCAAAGCCGCAACTCATGCGGTTTGCCGCCGCCCATACGCCGCCCCTGCGCGCAGGGGATTACGCCCAAGCCGTAATGGACCTAGGGGCGACCATCTGCACCCCGAAATCACCTGCATGTGGAATTTGCCCGCTGTTTGATCTGTGCGATGCGCGTGCGGCAGGTACTGCGTCCGACTTGCCGAAAAAGACCCCGAAAAAACCCAAACCCACCCGCCATGGCACGGTTTATCTGGGACAACGCGCTGATGGTGCATGGTTGCTTGAAACCCGCCCCGAAAAAGGACTGCTGGGCGGGATGCTCGGCTGGCCTGGGTCGGAATGGGTGAATGCGGAACTGCCCCATCCTGACAGCGCCCCTCCTGCCGCAGGCAACTGGCGGCCATTGGACGGCGAAGTGCGCCATACGTTCACGCATTTCCACCTGATTTTGCGGGTCATGGTGGCGGAGCTGAGTATGAATGTGCAACCCGAGCGCGGCGATTTCAAACACAACAACGCTGTCCGCCCCTCGGACCTGCCAACCGTTATGCGCAAAGCGCTGGATCTATGCCCTCAGGACGCTTCGCCACATATGACAAATCGGTAAGGGCTGCTATGATAATGGCAGCCGCACAAAACAGGTGAACCCGATGAACAACTCCCAAAGCACAGTTTCCCGCACCGAATTGGCCAAACTGTCGCGTGCATTGCCATTCTGGCTATCGCTGGGTTTGGTTCCGCTGGTTTGGCTAAGCGCCCTTAGCGGCGGATGGACCCTGATCATCGTGCCGCTAACCGCGTGGTACCTCTTTACCGCACTAGACGCGGCTCTCGGGTTGGACACAGAGAATGCGGACCTATCCGCGCAAGAAAATGATTTGCGCTGGTACACATTGATCACTCAAATCTGGACACCAGTGCAGCTTGCCATGTTGGTGAGCCTGCTGTGGTACGTCCCGCAGGCAGAGCATCTCAATACCGCCGAGCGGATCGGCGTGTTTTTTGGCGTGGGCGTGGTTACGGGCACCGTCGGGATCAATTACGCCCACGAGCTGATGCACCAAAAGGATAAGATCGAGCGCGCAATGGCCGATATCTTACTGGCAATGGTCCTATATTCGCACTTCCGCTCGGAACACCTGCTGGTCCATCATCTTCATGTCGGCACCCCGCGCGATCCGGTTACTGCGCGCTATAACGAAGGTTTTCACCGCTTTTATCCGCGTGTTTTGCGCGAATGTTTGATCAGTGCGTTTCGGGCTGAGAAGGCCATGTTAGACCGTAAAAACCTGCCATGGACAGATCGAAGCAATCCGTTCTGGCGGTACGGGCTGCTGCAATTAGTGTTCTTAGTCAGTGCTCTTGTGCTGGGCGGTTGGTCTGGATTGGGGTTATTTCTGGTCCAAGCAGGCGTAGCGATCTGGCAGCTGGAACTGGTGAATTATGTCGAGCACTACGGCCTGACCCGCAAGCAATTAGAGAACGGGAAATTCGAACATGTGCGCCCCCATCACAGCTGGAACGCGGCGCATAAAGCCTCCAATTGGTTGCTGATCAATCTACAGCGACATTCAGACCACCATTACAAACCCAACCGCAAGTTCGCCATGCTGCAAAACTATGACTCCAAAGAGGCCCCCCAGCTGCCGTTTGGATACCCTTTAATGACCGTTATGGCGATGATGCCACCTGTTTGGCGGCGTGTCATGAACCCGCGCGTGCGCAAATGGCGCGAGACATATTACCCCGAAATTACCGAATGGCCTTCGCAGACCCCGCCTTCGCGCTAAGTTCATCTTAATTTCTTGCTGTAATACATGCCCGACACCATCTGGTTAGGGGATTCTTATGCAGCAAGTAGCAACCGCACATCCATCACAGGAAGCGACCTGCCTTATCGTTGAAGACAGCCGTTTCGATCAACAAATGATGACACGTGTTGTTTCCCGATCTCGAAAAAACATGCGTGTTGAGGTCGCAGATACCCTTCATTCTGCGCGTCGGGTGTTGGCCAATGGTCCGATCTCCCTCATCCTATTGGACAACCACCTGCCAGACGGGATTGGCGCGAACTTTGCGCTGGAACTGGCCTCGGATCCCAAACACGCAGCCACGCCTGTGATCATGGTTAGCGATTGGCCCACACCGTTCATGTGGGAAAAGGCGGCCTCGGCTGGCGTTCATTACGTCGTCAATAAGGGTGAGTTTGATGTGCACTATGTCGAATACGCCCTGCGCAAACATAAAAAAGCCATGTCAGCAGCCGGTTAACATCTGCATGCCATGCCTGTCTCACAAAAAAAGCCCCGCCATAAAGGCGGGGCCAAGGTGAGTGTCATCAGCGCATCCCTCATTCTGAGGGTGCGGTGACACTGGCGGTGTTCGAATTTCTAGATGGATCAGGCTTGCATTTCTGCTCTGATCTGCTGGCGCAAGACGTCGATTGAAACTGTCTTTCCTTCTTTTTTATAGCACCAGTATGTCCATCCATTGCAGCTGGGTGCACCTTCTAGGGCGGCACCAACTTGGTGGATGGATCCTTTGATATCATCTCCAATAAGCGTTCCGTCAGCGCGCACTTTGGCTTTGTGACGGTTGTTCATTGAATAGAGATTTTCGCCCGGACGCAGCATGCCGCGTTCAACCAACTGTCCAAAAGGCACGCGCGGCTCTGCGCGTTTGGAAGTTGTTGTTTGCAGCGCTTCGTTATCGAATTTGCGTACGTTGGCGATGCGCTTCTTGGCCACCTTACGGTATTCCTCTTCGCGCTCGATCCCGATGAAGTCACGGCCCAACATTTTCGCAACCGCACCCGTGGTGCCGGTACCAAAGAATGGGTCAAGAATGACATCACCAGGGTTGGTTGAACCAACCAGCACACGGTGCAGCAAGCTTTCTGGCTTTTGCGTTGGATGCGCTTTGTCACCCGCGTCGTTTTTCAAACGCTCATGTCCGTTGCAGATCGGCAAAACCCAATCACTGCGCATTTGAATACCTTCGTTCAGCGCTTTGAGCGCCTCATAGTTAAAGGTGTATTTGCTGGCCTCATCCTTGCCTGCCCAGATCATTGTCTCATGGGCGTTGGTCAAGCGTTTGCCACGGAAGTTCGGCATCGGGTTCGATTTGCGCCAAACCACATCGTTCAAAATCCAGAAACCCTGATCCTGAAGGGCCGCACCAACACGGAAGATGTTGTGATAGCTGCCGATCACCCAGATCGCGCCATTCGGCTTAAGCAGGCGGCGGGCTGCTTTTAGCCATGCTTTCGTGAATTTATCATAAAGCGCAAAACTGTCGAATTGATCCCAGTCATTATCGACTGCATCAACCTTGGAATTGTCAGGGCGGTGCAAATCACCGCGCAATTGCAAGTTATAAGGTGGGTCAGCGAAAATCAGATCAACGCTGTTTTCCGGAAGGGAATTCATCACCTCGATACAATCACCGCCAAGGATCGAATTTAGGGGAAGCGCCTGCGCTTCCTTCGTTTTTATTGTCATAGCTCTGCCTCAATACCCGGTGCATTTTTTGCACTCGTTGGTTGCTTCCTAAGATGACTGCAGAGCGATTCGTGGTCAATTTGTTTTTTGAATCAAACTTTTAAGAATTAATCTTGCCACAAGATATTGTGGACGGGTTTAAACAAACG
Source organism: Sulfitobacter sp. (assembly GCA_039967155.1). Classification (GTDB taxonomy): domain Bacteria; phylum Pseudomonadota; class Alphaproteobacteria; order Rhodobacterales; family Rhodobacteraceae; genus Sulfitobacter. The sequence goes on from JBDVSG010000076.1 coordinate 33,141, forward strand.
TCTATGGTGTGGGGTCACGCCAAGTTTTTGAAGCGCAGATATGTGGCTTTTTGATCCATAACCCATGTTCGTTTCCCACCCATAGCCAGGGTGCTGTTGCGCCAATGACAACATGACATAATCCCGACATATTTTAGCCATAATTGAGGCCGCCGAAATGGAAACAGAACGGGCGTCTCCCTTGATGATTGTTTCGCTAGGAAGGGATAATCCGCGCGGGGTCATGTTTCCATCAATCAAGCAATAGTCCGCAGGCGTTTTCAGCCCGTCCAACGCGCGCACCATCGCAATATGGCTGGCGCGCAGGATGTTATGTTCTTCGATCTCCTCAACCGTGGCATGGGCGATTGATACATCTGCTACCTCCATGATCTGGGCGTAGAGGATCTCGCGCTTTTTATGGCTCAACTTCTTACTGTCGTTTAGCCCTTCGGGTATTCGAGCGGGATCCAACACAACGGCAGCGGCGGTGACAGGCCCAGCCAACGGGCCGCGCCCGACCTCATCAACGCCAGCGATACGGGTATAGCCGCGCGCTTGGGCGGCTTGTTCAAATGAATAATCAGGTTCCATATCCCGTGGAAACCCAAACGCGGACCTTGATGCAAGGGAAAAGGGAGAAACGCCCGAACGCTTCTCCCTTCCCTCCTTGCGATGCTGCTGGCGCCTTACGCCCGCAGCACGCACGGTATTTCAGTGCAATTAGTTGCGCGCAGTGTGGCGTTGACCAACATGGCCGTGCCCCCCGAAACGATACCCGCCGTTATGCTTGTGCCGGTTTTCAATGCGGCGTTGCTTTGCGATGCGGGCGCGTTGGCGCTGCTTTTGAAGACGTTTGTGTGCCGAATGACGCTGCGCATAAACTTTTCGTTGTGGCACATGGCGCTGCACCTTCTTATGTTTATGATCATCTTTATTGTCGTTGATGATCGCGCCGATCACGGCCAATCCAAGGATCGTGGCTGCAACATTCGCGGTGCGGTCATGATCCGCGTAAACGGGAGCAGCCGTCAAAGATGTCACCGCGATTGTCGCGGCTGTTACTGTCATCACAAGGCGGGAAGGCAATGCAATACGCATGAAAGTTCTCCTTTATCAAATTTGCACGATCCCGTCGTGCTGCGGTGTGGGATAAAGGTGGGGTCGATCGCACCGGATAAACAATATCGGCGCACTGATATGTGATAGCGCGTGCTCTGATGGCGGATGTTATTGAATATCACAGCAGAAAAACGCATGGTTCAGAGATGAAATGCAAACCCTTCCCCATTTTGATCGCAGCGCTTTTGTGCTTTGGTGCGCCAGCCTCAGCGGCTGATTGCTATGCCGACTATAAAGCAAAGCAAGACAACCCGCTCAAGTTGCATTACGGTGTGGCGCAGCTTCGCAAGGGATGTAACAAATCATCCGCACGCAGTGAGTTAGACCAAAGGCTGAAAGGGCGCGGTTGGAAATTGCTGAACGTCGTGTCAGTGTTTGGCCCCGAAGGATTAGCAAAGAGGAAAAGCAGTGCCGGATCAAATTTCCTCCGCTTCTGACATCCGCCGCAGTGGCGGCCGCCTCACCGTCATCGGGATTTGCGTTGTTGTAGGTCTGCTCATTTTGGGTGCCGGCGTCATGTTCTGGGCCTTGCCTGACGCCAATGCGTTTAACGCGCGGGTTGAGCGGATATTCATTGAGAACGACAATCTGACCTCTGCTGCTGAAATCAAACTGCTAGAGATCTTGGCCCAATCAGGCACCGCGTTTTCCGATACATTGACCAATTACCGCGTCCTGATTGGTGTCTTGCTGATCTTTGCTGCGGCCATGCTGATCGCTGCCGTTGTTTTCTTGATGTTGTTGATCACCTTTAACCGCCGCATGGCCCAGATTGAGCGAACGGGCATTCAGGTGTCGTCGCTGTTGATCAGCCGCGAAGAAAACAAAGTCTACCTGAACAACCTTGGTTTCAAGCTGACCGACGCCGCAATGGAAACACTGGCCGTTCTCGCCGAGGCGCGTATGGACGACGATGTGATGTCAGGCTCTCAGATTGAGGGCGTAATTTCAGGCCGCTCTGCCGCCGATTGTGATGAAGCTGCAGGGGCCACGCGGATCAAACGACTGCGCGATACGCTGGGCAATCAGATCGTCAGCGAATTGTTGGTGAAGAACATCGCGCGGCGGGGATATATGCTGGCGATTGATAAAGACGTGATCAAGGTTCTCTAGATCCTGCAACGCCTGCTGGCCAAACCAACCGCTCCAGCGTTAGTCTGAAATCACATGATCAAGGATAGCATCGATGCCGGTACCACAAAACACGTTCAAGGCCGCCTTGAAGGCAGGTGAAATTCAATTCGGCTGTTGGGTAGGGCTGGCCAACGCCTTCTCGACTGAAATGATGGGCCAAGCCGGATTTGACTGGCTGGTGATCGACGCCGAACATGGCCCCAACGACTTGCGGACGATTTTGTCTCAGTTGCAGGTTCTGGCCAGCACCAATGCCCACCCCGTTGTACGTGTCCCTATCGGCGAGACCTACATGATTAAACAGGTGCTCGATGCAGGGGCGCAGACCATTCTGGTCCCCATGGTCGAAAGCGCCGAGCAAGCGCGCCAATTGGTGCGCGATGTCACCTACCCGCCGCACGGTGATCGCGGTGTCGGGTATGCTTTGGCACGCGCGTCCAACTTCAGCGTGATCGCCGATTACGGGAAAACGGCCGATGCGCAGATCTGTCTTCTGGTTCAGGTCGAAAACCTGCGCGGCCTTGCTGCGTTGGATGATATTTTGGCAATCGACGGTGTGGACGGCGTGTTTATCGGTCCTGCAGATCTGGCCGCCGATATGGGTCACATCGGCAATGCCGATCATCCCGATGTTCAGGCTGCAATCATGGATGCGCTTGGCCGTATTCGTACCGCAGGAAAAGCACCAGGCATTCTTTCTACCCGCGATGCCATGACAAATGATGCCATTTCTGCGGGCGCGCAATTTGTGGCTGTCGGGGCTGACATTCTTCTGTTGGGCGATGCCGCGCGTGGTTTGGCGCAAAAATGGCAATCCACCAAAGCCTAGCCTGCCCCCTCTGCAACCGGTCGTGTGGGCCAAAGATA
>JBDVSG010000077.1:0-3804 GCA_039967155.1 Sulfitobacter sp.
CCTTCTAGGCTCAGCTCATCAGAGGCATCCGCGTCGAAAACTCCGTCCACAAAGACGATTTTCAAACGGTCGATCGCGTCGAAAACAGGAGTGTCTTCGCGGTACAGAACGGCCGCCTCTGGCGCGGTCACTTGGGTTAACGTGTCTGGGCGGGTGTATTTCCAATATTCGTCGCGGCGTTGGGGCAAACCCATGCTGCGCAAACGCGTCAAAGCATCGCCACGCGCGTCAGCAGCCCAAGTGCTGCTGGGCATGGAAAGCGAGGCGATCATCGCCTCTGTCGGGTCGGTTTTCACTGCTGCATCCGCCATTATGCGACCTCGGCAAGAATGTCAGCATAGCCGTTGTTTTCGACTTCCAGCGCCAGCTCTGGTCCGCCCGTTTTCACGATGCGGCCATTGGCCATGATGTGAACAACGTCAGGTTTGATGTGGTCCAACAGGCGCTGGTAGTGGGTGATCACCAAGAAACCACGCCCTTCGGTGCGCAGCGCGTTCACGCCTTCAGCAACCAGTTTCATCGCATCCACGTCCAAACCGGAATCGGTTTCATCCAAGATGCACATCTTTGGCTCTAGCATCGCCATCTGCAGGATTTCGTTACGCTTTTTCTCACCACCAGAGAAGCCCATGTTGACGGGGCGCTTGAGCATATCCGCGTCGATTTTCAGGTCTTTTGCCTTGGCACGCACGACCTTCAGGAACTCGGCCGCAGACATTTCTTCTTCGCCGCGCGCCTTGCGCTGTGCATTTACTGCGGTGCGCAAGAACGTCATGTTGCCCACGCCAGGAATTTCAACGGGGTATTGGAATGCAAGAAACAGGCCCGCTGCCGCGCGCTCTTCTGGTTCCATATCCAGCAGATCGATATCGCCCAAGGATGCTTCGCCGCCCGTCACCTCATAGCCGTCTTTGCCTGACAGCACGTAGGACAAGGTCGATTTGCCCGACCCGTTTGGCCCCATGATTGCATGGACCTTGCCTGCTTCGACTTCCAAATTGACCCCTTTGAGGATCTGTTTGTCTTCGTCTTCCAGTTTGACCTGAAGGTTCTTAATGCTCAACATGGCTGTCTTCCTTTGTAACTCTTTGCTCCGCGCGAGGCGCAGAATTCTATACGCGCGCGGCGCTTGATTTCAGATGATCTGGGAACGTATCCAGCAGCGCCTCCCGCGCCGCATCGATCCCGTCTTCGTATTCGATATTCTTGAATTTCGCCGCTGGAACTTCATCGGTGGTCAGCGGAAAGGACATGTCCGTCCGCCCGATCGAGGCCGCGTAATCATGGTATTTCATCCAGCCTTGTTTGCCAGGCGCGATCCAACGGTTCGGGACCCCGTATGCATCGGCCATGATCAGCCCGTGCAATGAAGAGGACAAAATCCGCGCACAAGAGGCGATCTGATGGCAGACAACCTCTGGCGCATAACGCGGATCAATCAACATAAAGGCAGGATCAGATTCCGCAAAGGCCAGCATCTCTGGATCGTCCATCTGGCCGTGGTGGGGCACAATGCCCACACGGTCGTTACGGTCGCCCGAAAACGGCAGCGCGCTGTCGATCAACAGCCCTGGGTCCCCAAAACGGCGCAGCTTGCGCTTTAGCAGCGCGGCAGTGATCGGACCGCGGACCAAATGCAGGTCGACTTTATCCATAAAATCATGGCCAAACACAGGGTTCAGAATGCCCGTTCCCCAGACGTTCACAGGGGGCTGATCCGCTGGCACATCCTTGCGCGTGCGTTTGACCACCTGCAACATCGATCCGATGGCAAACAGGTTTGCCTTTTGCGGGCCTGCAAATTCCACCTCAGCGCCTGCCACATGGCCCACAATCAGCGGATTAATTGCATCGCCAAAGTTCGGCACACCTTGCCACCAGTGCAATCTGATCGGTTGGTTCCCACTAGACGTTTTCATATCTTCAGCATCCACATTTACGTATTTCGGTTTATTTTGAGCATCCTTGACAGCCATAGCATCAGCTTGCCTCAGACAGAAACCGTGATTACGCGTTGCGCCCCTTAACCCAGCGCAGGCCCAAGCCTACGACAAAATAAAACACTGCAAAAAGAACGGCGGCCATCGCGGCCTGCACCCAGCCATCGCCTTCTTCAAGACCAAAGCCAAACGCCCAACTCAGCGCAAAATAGATCAGCGCCGCGATACCCGTTTCTTTCAACAGCTTTGGCATCAGCCAACAGACCCTTCGAGGGAAATCGCCACAAGCGCTTGCGCTTCCATTGCAAATTCCATCGGCAGTGCTTGTAATACGTCCTTACAGAACCCATTGACCACCAGTGCCACGGCCTCTTCCTCATCCATCCCGCGCGAGCGGCAGTAGAACAATTGTTCATCATCCACTTTGGATGTGGTGGCCTCATGTTCCACCCGAGACGAGTTATTTTTCACCTCGATATAAGGCACCGTATGGGCCCCGCATTTGTCGCCAATCAGCAAGCTGTCACACTGGGTATAGTTGCGGCTTTCTTTGGCTTTGGGATGCATGGAAACCAACCCGCGATAGGTGTTCTGTGCTTTGCCCGCCGAGATCCCCTTGGAGACGATCCGCGACTTTGTACGCTTGCCCAGATGCACCATTTTCGTGCCCGTATCGGCCTGCTGCAGGTTGTTGGCAATCGCGATGGAATAGAATTCGCCCTGTGAATCATTGCCGCGCAAAATGCACGACGGGTATTTCCACGTCACCGCCGAGCCCGTCTCAACCTGTGTCCACATGATCTTGGCGCGGTCGCCGCGACAATCGGCACGTTTGGTCACAAAGTTATAGATCCCGCCCTTGCCATTCTCATCTCCTGGATACCAGTTTTGCACCGTAGAGTATTTCACCTCAGCATCTTCTTCGATGATGATCTCAACCACAGCGGCATGCAATTGGCTTTCATCGCGCTGAGGTGCTGTGCAGCCCTCAAGGTAGCTGACATATGACCCTTTGTCCGCGATGATCAAAGTGCGCTCAAACTGGCCGGTGTTTTCCGCGTTGATGCGGAAATATGTGGACAGTTCCATCGGGCAGCGCACGCCTGGAGGCACATAAACAAACGATCCATCCGAGAACACGGCAGAGTTCAGCGTGGCGTAAAAGTTATCCTGCACGGGCACAACTGAGCCGAGATATTTCTTGACCAGCTCAGGGTGATCCTTAATCGCCTCTGAGATCGAGCAGAAAATCACACCTGCTTTTTTCAGCTCATCCTGAAATGTCGTGCCAACGGATACGGAATCAAATACCGCATCCACCGCAACCTTGCGCGGCGCGTCAGACATTTCTTCTGCCCCCTCAACACCGGCAAGAATGGCTTGCTCTTTCAGCGGAATGCCCAGTTTTTTGTAGGTTTCCAACAGCTTGGGATCGACCTCATCCAATGATTTGGGCTTTACCTCCATGCTTTTGGGGCGCGCATAGTAATATTGGTCCTGAAAGTTGATTTCAGGGTAATCCACCATCGCCCAGTCAGGCTCGCGCATTTGCTGCCAGCGTGCATAAGCGCCTAGGCGCCATTCGGTCATCCACTCAGGCTCTTCATTTTTATCCGAGATCAGCTTGACGATGTCTTCGTCCAAACCCAGCGGGGCATATTCCATCTCAATGTCCGTGGACCAGCCGTGTTTATACGCACCGCCAACTTCACGTACCGCGTCGACCGTTTCCTGATCTACACCGTCCTTGACGCCACTCTCTACAATCGTGTCCATTTCCATCTTCCTCTCGGGGTTCGGGCGCTATGCCGCCCGCATCTTGTGTTTCTCGAATTTTGCCACCCATGCATCAGCAAACCGCAGC
>JBDVSG010000078.1:0-2507 GCA_039967155.1 Sulfitobacter sp.
AAACCCTTCGATGGCTTTTTCCGGCGCGTCGGCCTTGGGGCCTTTGCGTTCCTCGACCAGCGACGGGCTGGCGTCCAGCATCCCCTCGATCGTCAGGGTCAGACGACGCGGCGTCGAAAAGGCCGCGGCAGAGGCATAGGTCAGCCCCGCATCCACCAGACCGTTCGTCACCAGTTTCTTTAGATCATCCGCCGCGCGCGCCTGCATGCGGGCGGGGATTTCTTCGGAGAACAGTTCAATCAGCAGATCAGCCACTGGGATACCTCGTTTTTGCCTATGTCTCAGGCGTTATTCGTTCGGCGCTGTGGCCGTTGGCAACGCGGGGCATTCTTCACCCACAACCGTGCCGTCATATGCTTTTTCGCCGCAATCATTCAGTTCATGCCAAACATAGCCGCGCCCGTCTTCGGTGATCGCAACAATGCGGTCGACGCCGAAATGCACGTTTTTGGCCCCAAGGAACGTCAGCGCGGTGCCCGCTTTCAGCTCATCTCCGATGGCTTTTGCGTCGAAGCAATCAAACCAGTTCGGGGCATTTCTCGGCTCGACGTCTTCGACCATTTGAAAGGTCTCGGTCAACAGCGCAAGACTGTAGGGCGTTGTAAAACAAGCGCGGTAGCGAATGGGAGAGCTGTCGGCATCAATTGCACGGTAGCTTTCCTGCGGGATGATCTCGGCCTCGTTATTGGCGATGGAGACCAATGTGATCCCCTCTGCGGGCGCGTCGACCTCTTGGTAGAAGCCGTAGACCTGCAAGTAGTACAGCGCTGCACCAACAATGAGAGAGGAAACCACAATAAATACTCCGACGATTTTGCCGTTCATGCCGCGTCGTCCGACCAACCGCCTGCACGCGTTTGCACAAAGGCATCGGCGCAGATTTTGGTCAACGCCCGCACGCGGCCAATATAGGCCTGCCGTTCGGTCACGGAAATCACGCCGCGCGCATCCAATAGGTTGAACATATGGCTGGCTTTGATTGCTTGGTCATAGGCGGGGTGCGCCATGACGATGCGTTTGCCTGTTTTGGGGTCCAGATGGTCTTGGGCGATGATGTTTTTACACTCGGCCTCGGCTTCTTCGAAATGGCGCAGCAATACGTCCGTATTGGCCACGTCAAAGTTCCAACGCGCGTATTCTTCCTCGGTTTGTTTAAACACATCCCCATAGCTAAGCGGGATCGGCGCGTCAGGGTCGTTGAAGGGCATGTCCATCACATGATCCACGCCAAGGATATACATCGCCAGACGTTCCAACCCGTAGGTCAATTCGCCCGAGACGGGGTGGCAGTCATGGCCGCCGACCTGTTGGAAATAGGTGAACTGGCTGACCTCCATACCGTCGCACCAGACCTCCCAGCCCAGCCCCCATGCCCCCAAGGTCGGGCTTTCCCAGTCGTCTTCAACAAAGCGGATGTCGTGCAGATCCATATCCACGCCAATCGCTTCGAGAGAGCCGAGGTAGAGCTCTTGCAGATTGGGCGGGCTGGGTTTGATCAATGCTTGGAACTGATAATAGTGCTGCAAACGGTTGGGGTTCTCGCCGTAGCGCCCATCGGTCGGGCGGCGCGAGGGTTGCACATAGGCAGCAGCCCACGGCTGATTGCCCAAGCTGCGCAGAGTGGTCGCAGGATGGAAGGTGCCTGCCCCGACCTCCATGTCGTAGGGCTGCAAAATGGCGCAGCCGTGGCGCGCCCAATAGCTCTGCAAACGCAGGATTATTTCCTGAAACGAACGGGGGGTGTCTGACATGATCGCGTCCTTTGGCATTTCGCGTTCTTACTAGGGCGCGCGCGGCCAAGGGTCAATCAGTGGCGATCTGATGGGCGCTCTGGGTGCATTTCATGCCACAAACGGTCAGAAAACGCGCCCAAAAGACTGCTTCGCATATGGGAATCACCCAAGAATACTGTTTTATGTGCCGAAAGCTAATTTGAGAAAGTCTTAACGCCGATGTTGCGAATTTTATCGATCTGTCTGGCCGCCCTTACCTTTTGCATGGCAAATATCGCCTCTGCGCAATCCAACAACCCCGATGAAGTTGTTTGGGTTCAAATCGAAGCCCAGCAGTCACTGGCACGCGCAACCGACCGTGCGACGGCCTATACAACCCTGCTGCAAGATGTGAACGGGTTTTCCATTGGCAGCGGTTGGTATGCGGTTGTTGTGGGCCCCTACCGGCGTGCAGATGCTGAGCTGGTCTTGCGCCAGTATCGCCGCGATGGGCTGATCCCACGCGACAGCTTCATTCAGATTTCCTCTCGTTTGCGCCAGCAATTCTGGCCTGTTGGGGCGAACCTGCTGGACGACGGCGCGGTTGCTGCGCCTGAGGGCACCGTGGAACAGACAACGCCGCAACAAAGCAACACCCCCGAGACCACTGCGCCAGAACCAACCGCAGAACCCGAGGTTGCCGAAGTCGTCCCAGCCCCCGAACCAGAGCCCGCAGATGAAACCCCTGCACAAGCGCAACGCTCTGAACGTGCGCTGAGCCGCGATGAGAAAAAA
>JBDVSG010000079.1:0-5896 GCA_039967155.1 Sulfitobacter sp.
AGCGCCTCGATCTCGGCTTCGACCTGATCGGACAGTTTAAATCCGTCCGGCCCGAAAAATTTGATCCCGTTGTCTGGCGCTGGGTTGTGGCTGGCGGAAATCATCACGCCCAGATCAGCGCGCATCGACCGCGTCAGCAGGCCAACCGCTGGTGTCGGCACAGGGCCAAGCAGCAACACGTTCATCCCCGTGGAGGTCAACCCCGCCGTCAAAGCGCTCTCGAACATATAGCCGGACAGGCGCGTGTCTTTGCCAATCACAACACGGTGGGCAGAGGACGCGGCCTCGCGCCGGAAATACCGCCCCACCGCCGCGCCAATGCGCAGCGCCATCTCGGCCGTCATAGGGTGAACATTTGCCGTGCCACGCACGCCGTCGGTACCAAAGAGTTTTGTCAAATCTGTCATGCCCCATATTTCCATCCTTGCACGGCAAAGTGCAATGCCCTGCGCACCGTCAGGCCGGTCCCCGCCTGCCGAAAATCGAATTTTTTGGATCTTATGCGCCCCGCATCACACCTTGCGGCCAGCAATCGGCTTAGTTGCTCGCTGTGCGTACACCGCGACGGTAGAACAAATGCACGCCAAAACGGGCTGTTTTGGTGAATTTGGCAGCCCAACTGGGCCGGACAGCTGTTGTGTGATAGAAAGTAGCGCCATCTGTGATGTCAGGGGATTTGCCATCTATCGTTGCCCGCGCGACCTTTGCCACCCGCGCAAAGGCGGCGTGTTCGGACACAACCTCCGGACGGCCATCACACGTATACGTAAACTGGCACTGGTATTTTTTTCCTGTACCTTGGTTGATTACGGCACAATATGAATTGGGAAAGCGGCTGGATTTCACTCGGTTCCGGATCACTTCGGCCACGGCAAACTGACCCTTTACCGTTTCCCCCCGCGCCTCAAAATAAAGCGCTTCGGTCAGACAGGAAAATTCTGCCGATCCTGTTGCTTTGGGCTGTTGAGCCAACCAACCAGGGCTAAAGACGACATCACTGCCCCCTGATGGGTTTGCGGCTTTGGCGGGGGGCTTTGCCAGAGAATTCATGCGGTCCTGAGAGATGCTCTGTAATCCGCGCGCTTCAATTTTGGCGAGTTTTTTTGCCGTCGTGTTGGCAGCTCCAGCCACAGGCAAAGCAACGGCAGTTGCTAAAAACACTACGCCACGCAAATTGCGCAGAACTGAATGAGACCACTTCATCGAAAGCTCCGGTGTCGTTTTTCCGACAAACCGCCTAGCCTGAATAGTCTCCTTCAACAACCCGTGCGCAATTCTGCCACCAGAGAGGCCCCAAAACCATCAAACAAACCCTTGAAAAAATTAAAGTATTCGGTCTGATATCGCCAATTGCGCCGCAGCCAGCCGCGCAACCGGCACGCGAAACGGAGAGCAGGAAACATAGTCAAAACCCGCAGATCGGCAAAATCCTATCGATTCGGGGTTCCCGCCATGTTCACCACAAACCGATAAGGTGATGTCCGGCTGGGTCGAGCGGCCCCGCTGTGCACCCAATGTCAGCAGCTCTCCGACCCCGTCATGATCCAGCGTGTGGAAGGGGTCTTCATCAAAGACGCCTTGCTGTACATAATCCGACATGAACCGTCCCGCATCGTCCCGCGACAGCCCGTAGGCCATCTGCGTCAGATCGTTTGTGCCAAAGCTGAGAAAGGCGCAATAGGGCGCGATCTCGGCTGCACGCAACGCCGCACGCGGGGTCTCAACCATCACACCCAGACGGTATTCAAACGCGACGCCGCGTTCTTGGCGCACGGCGTTGGCGACCGCATCAATCGCCGTTTTCACGATCTCGACTTCGCGCCGTGCGGATACCAACGGGATCATGATTTCGGCAGTGATCTTTGCGGCGCCGTTTTCACTGGCATCCACAATCGCTTCAAAAATCGCCCGCGCCTGCATTTCGTAAATCTCGGGCACAGTGATGCCCAAGCGCACGCCGCGCAGACCCAACATCGGGTTATATTCGCGCATCGCCTCGATGCGACGCGTCACATCTGAACGCGGCAGATCCAGCGCCTCAGCCAGATCACGCTGGCCACTGGCATCCATCGGTAGGAATTCATGCAAGGGCGGATCAAACAGCCGGATGCATACAGGCTTGCCTTCCATGATCCGGAAAAGCTGTGTGAAATCGGCACGTTGCATTGGAAGCAATCGCTCCAACACCGCGCGGCGCCCATCCGACGTATCCGCAAAGATCATTTCGCGCATCACCGTCAAACGCCCTTTGTCAAAGAACATATGCTCGGTTCGGCACAGGCCGATGCCTTCGGCCTCAAAATTTCGGGCCGTTTTGGCATCCGCTGGCGTGTCCGCATTTGCCCGCACCATGATGTCAGAGCTTTCAGTGGCCCATGTCATCAACGTTTGGAAATAGATATCCAGCGCGGCCTCTTGCATGTCCGCGGCCCCTGCAAGGATCTGCCCCGTGGTGCCATCTACCGTCATCTCGTCGCCTGCGCGGAAAATGCGGCCGTCGGTGGATTTGATCGTTTTATCGCGCAGATTGAACTCAAGGCTGGAAGCGCCCACAACACAGGGCAATCCGATGCCGCGCCCAATCACAGCGGCATGGCTGGTGATGCCACCGCGTTCCGTCAAAACCGCATTGGCTGCATGCATGCCGCGCACATCCTCCGAGGAGGTCTCACGGCGGACCAGAATACAGGCATCGCCGCGCGCGGCACTGGCTTGGGCCTCTGCCGCGTTAAAAACCAACTGGCCCGTGGCCGCACCGGGGCTGGCGGCAATGCCCATTCCCACCACGTCACGGCGCGCGGCCGGGTCGATCTGGCGGTGCAACAGTTCGGTCAACAGCCCTGGCTGGACGCGCATCAACGCTTCTTCGCGGCTGATCACCTTATCTTCGGCCAGTGTCACAGCGATTCGCACCGCCGCCCGAGACGAACGCACAACGCGAACGCCGTCCAAAATGTACAAAACACCTTCATCGATAGCGAATTCGACCTGCATTTCCTCGCGCAAGCGTTTGCGCATCAAGCTGGCGTAGTCCTTGAGCTGCTCAAACGCGGCGGGCAGTTCTTCTTCCAAAGACCGCCCCCGCGGATCGCGGCTGATATAGAGCGTGCCCGCCTCGCCTTCCAAGGCATCGCGGCCTTGGCTTTGGCTCAGGTAGCGACCGGTCACTTGCGGGGCGCCCGTTTCACTGCTGACCAGCTGCAAAACACCAGATCCACATTGCCCCGTGCCCAGCCCGAACACCATCTGCTGCACCACAAGCCCCAGCCCCGCATCCGCGGGCGCGCCTTTGGCTTGTCGCAACAATCGCGCCGACGTGCCGTTCCACGCACGCGCCATAGACCGTAAAACCGCAGCCAGCTGCACGCGGCGCGATTGGGGGAATTTCTCTTCTGTTTCATTCTCATAGGCGGTGATGGTTTGGGTCAGCGCCGCGCGGCCCTCACCCTCGACATCGTCAAACATATCAGGATCCAGACGCGCGACGTTAATCGCATAAGACTGGATGAAACGGGTATAAAGCGCGGCAGCAGCGTCTTCGCCCATCACGGCCGAGTAGGTTTCAAAGCGCTGGTCATTCATGCCGATGTTCAGCACCGCCCCCGGCCCGCCCCAATCGGGATCTTCGCTGGAGGGGCGTACGCATAGAACGGCGTCAGCGGGGAATTGATCCACGATCAGATCAACGTCGGGCAAAGCACCTTCGGCCACCTTTGCCACAGTTTTGAACGACAGCGCGACAGTGCGCGGCACAGGCAAATCCAGCCGCACCAACCGCTGCAAACATTTCGCCCGCCCGCCATGGGTCCCATTGGCGATGGGGGCGGTTTGGGTGATTAGCGTTGTATCTTGATTATTCTGCACTGCGGCATCCTCCAACCTCGGACACCATAGGCCCATAGCGCCGCAGAGCAAGCAATAGCTTTCCCCTGCGGCGACAGGAGATTACCCGTCGATGCGCGTCAGATCCGCAACAGACCCACACAAGGTGCGAATACGGCTCAGCAAATTCAGGCGGTTGCGGCGCACAGTGCCGTTATCAGTGTTGATCTGCACCGCCTCAAAAAACGCATCCAGCGCGGGGCGCAAAGACGCCATTGCGGACATGGCAGTTGTGAAATCTTGCGCAACCATTGCGGGCGCGATCCCCCCTTCTGCCAGATCGAGCGCCGCAAACAGCGCGCGTTCTTCGTCCGTTTCGGCAAATTTCACATCCGCACCATAGGAATATTCCACCCCATCCGCTTTTTCCGCTTGGGACAGGATGTTGTTGGCGCGTTTGAACGCCTGCAACAGGTTCTCGCCATCGTCGGTTTTTAGGGTGTCAGAAAGGGCGCGGGCACGTTTGACCAGAAGGGTCAGGTCGTCGCTCCCCTCCATCGCGATGCAGGCATCGATGATGTCGTGACGGATACCTTGGTCTTTCAGGTACACTTTCAAACGATCATGGAGAAAGGACAGAAGGTCATCTGCATCCAGTTTATGCTCAACAGAATTCAACGCTGCCCGCAGAGGCACTGTCAGATTGTTCTCCAGCAAGGTCCGCACAACACCCAAAGCGGCACGGCGCAGGGCAAACGGATCTTTGCTGCCTGTTGGCTTTTCATCAATCGCCCAAAAGCCTGTTAGCTTGTCGATTTTCTCGGCCAATGCCACGGCCACGGAAACGGGCGCGGTGGGCACATCGTCTGAGGGCCCAAGCGGGGCGTAATGTTCTTCGGCTGCGGCGGCGACGGCGTCGCTCATCCCTGCGGCGGCGGCGTAATAGCGGCCCATGAGGCCTTGCAGTTCGGGGAATTCATAGACCATTTCCGAGGATAGATCGGCCTTGGCGATACGCGCGGCTTGCTCAGCCTCATCCGCATCTGCGCCCACCATCGGGGCCAGTTCGCGCGCCAAAACGGCCATACGTTCAATCAATTCGGCCTGTGTGCCCAATTTGTTGTGGAAGGTCACGTTTTTGAGGTTCTCAACCCATGCGCCCATGCCCACGTCGGATTGAGCCACGCGCAAGTCATTGTCCCAGAAGAACTTTGCATCCGCCAAACGGGCGCTCAGCACTTTTTCATTGCCAGCCAGAATGGTCACGCCGCTGTCGGCAGTGGTGCGGTTGGCCACAGTGATGAACCGCTCAATCCGGCCCGTTTTAGGATTGCGAACCGAAAAGAACTTCTGGTGTTCTTTCATAGAGGTCTGCAGCACCTCTGGCGGCAGGTCCAGAAAATCATCCCCGATGCGCCCCATCAAAACGACAGGCCATTCGACCAGCCCTGCGACCTCGGCCAACAGGCCCGCGTCTTCGACCACTTCCAGCCCGCTGGCAAAGGCCACATTGGTCGCGTCATTCCAGATGGTGTCGCGCCGTTCAGCCGCGTCCAGCACAACAAAGGCGCGCTTTAGCTTGGTGGTGTAGTCTTCGAAATTATTCACAGTGATCTCGTCCGGCGCAAGGAAGCGGTGGCCGCGTGTGACCTTGCCCGATGTGATGCCGTCGACGTCCAGCGGCACCACTTCGGCACCTTCTTCAGTGCTGAGAATACATAAGATCGAATGCAGCGGCCGCACCCATTTCAGCGTGCCCGCGCCCCAGCGCATGGATTTGGCCCATGGGAAATTGCGGATCGTTTGCTCTAGCACTTCGGCGATGATTTGGGCAGCGGGGCGGCCTTCTTTGGTGATCGAAGCAAAGAGGATCTTGCCTTTGGGCGTGTCGCGTTCTTCCAGATCATCGCGGGTCAGACCTGCTCCGCGCAAAAAGCCTTCGATCGCTTTTTCAGGCGCGTCCGCTTTGGGACCTTTGCGTTCCTCAACTGTGCGGGGGCTGGCGTCCAGCAGGCCTTCAACCGTCAGGCACAAACGGCGCGGCGTGGCGAATGCAGCCGCAGAGGCATAGGTC
>JBDVSG010000080.1:0-3798 GCA_039967155.1 Sulfitobacter sp.
ATCGCACGCGGCTTTGAAAGGGCCTAACCTAAATGACTATCCAATGTATTTCGCCCATCGACGGGTCGGTTTATGCAACCCGCGAAACCCTTAGCCGTGCCGATGCGGATGCCGCTGTTGCGCGCGCCACTGCGGCCCAAGCGGATTGGGCCAAACGCCCGATGGCCGAACGCATCGCGCTGGTGCAGGCGGGTGTTGCCGCTGTGGGCGCGGTGAATGACGAAATCGTGCCTGAAATCGCATGGCAGATGGGCCGTCCTGTGCGCTATGGCGGCGAATTTGGCGGCTTTAATGAACGTGCCAGCTATATGGCCGACATCGCCGAGGACGCGCTGGCTGATATTGTGGTTGAAGACAGCGATGCTTTTCGCCGTGTGATCAAACGTGTGCCGCATGGTGTTGTGCTGGTCGTGGCGCCTTGGAACTACCCTTATATGACGGCGATCAACACGGTTGCCCCAGCGCTGATCGCGGGGAACGCTGTGCTGCTCAAGCATGCCTCGCAAACGCTGCTGGTGGGCGAACGGATGGCGCAGGCTTTCCACAGTGTGGGCATCCCCGAAGGCGTGTTCCAAAACGTGTTTCTGGACCACCAAACAACGTCGGACCTGATTGCGGCAAAATCATTTGGGTTTGTGAACTTCACTGGCTCTGTTGGGGGCGGCAAGGCGATGGAGGTCGCGGCCGCAGGCACGTTCACTGGCATCGGGCTGGAACTGGGCGGCAAAGACCCCGGCTATGTGATGGAAGACGCCAATCTGGAGGCGGCTGTGGACACGTTGATTGACGGGGCGATGTTTAACGCAGGCCAATGCTGCTGCGGGATCGAACGCATCTACGTGCACGAAAGCCTCTTTGACGCCTTTGTGGAAAATGCCGTAGCGATTGTGAACGGATATGTTCTGGGCAACCCGCTAGAGGAAACAACCACCCTTGGGCCCATGGCGCATGTGCGTTTCGCAAATGAAGTACGCGCCCAAACAGCCGAGGCCGTCGCCGCAGGGGCCAAGGCCCATATCAACCCCGCTGATTTCCCTGCGGATGATGGTGGCGCCTATCTGATGCCACAAATCCTGACCAACGTAACCCACGACATGCGCGTGATGCGCGAAGAAAGCTTTGGTCCTGTGGTGGGTATCATGCCCGTCAAAGACGACGCCGAGGCCTTGGCCCTGATGAACGACAGTGACTTTGGCCTAACGGCATCCCTGTGGACCGCAGATGCCGCGCGCGCCGAAGCAATTGCCGATCAGATCGAAACCGGCACCGTGTTCCTGAACCGCGCTGATTATCTGGACCCTGGCCTGTGCTGGACGGGGTGCAAAGACACGGGCCGCGGTGGCGGTCTGTCGGTCATCGGCTACCACAATCTGACACGTCCCAAATCCTACCACCTGAAGAAAGCCTGACCCAATGAGCATCACAGCAAACTGGTCCTACCCGACTGCAATCCGTTTCGGCGCAGGCCGGATTTCCGAAATCGCGGATGCCTGCGCCACGGCGGGCATCAAAAAACCACTGCTGATCACTGATCGCGGTCTGGCAGACATGGAGATCACCACCAAAACGCTGGACTTGCTAGAGGCCGCAGGCCTTGGGCGCGCAATCTTTGCCGATGTGGACCCAAACCCCAATGAGAAAAACGCCGAGGCAGGCGTTGCCGCCTTCAAATCCGGTGGCCATGACGGTGTGATCGCCTTTGGCGGCGGATCGGGTCTGGATCTGGGCAAATTGGTCGCGTTCTGGGCAGGCCAGACGCGCCCCTTGTGGGATTTCGAAGACATTGGCGATTGGTGGACCCGCGCGGACGCGGATGCCATCGCGCCGATTGTTGCGGTACCGACCACTGCGGGCACGGGGTCTGAGGTGGGGCGTGCCTCTGTGATCACGAACTCTGTCACCGAAGAGAAAAAGATCATTTTCCACCCTAAATTCCTGCCAACGGTTGTGATCTGCGATCCTGAGCTGACGGTCGGCATGCCGAATTTCATCACCGCAGGCACAGGGTTGGATGCGTTCGCCCATTGCGTCGAGGCCTTCTGTTCGCCCCATTACCACCCGATGTCGCAGGGGATGGCGCTGGAAGGCATGCGTTTGGTCAAAGAATACCTGCCGCGCGCCTATGCGGATGGCAGCGACATTGAGGCCCGCGCGCATATGATGTCTGCGGCCATCATGGGCGCCACGGCATTTCAAAAAGGTCTGGGCGCGATCCATGCGTTGTCCCACCCGATTGGCGCGATTTATCACACCCACCACGGCACCACGAACGCGGTGTTCATGCCTGCGGTTCTGCAGCTCAACAAACCAGCGATTGAGGGCGTCATCAGCCAAGCCGCTGATTATCTGGGCCTTGAGGGCGGCTTTGACGGGTTCTGCGCATATGTGGATGAGCTTAACGCATCGCTGGGTATTCCCAAGACGCTGACAGATTTGGGCATCAAAGAGGTGGATGTTGAGCGTGTCGTTGCAGGGGCTTTGATTGACCCCAGCACAGGCGGCAACCCGATTGAGATGACCAAAGAAAACACCACCAAAGTTTTGCTGGCCTGTCTTTAAACGGGGCGCCTCTAAAAGGGCGATCTCTAAATTGGCTTGCCTCTAAACAGCGGCCTTCGGGCTGTACCCCTTTCTGGGCTGCTTCCTCATCGGAGGTGGGCCTTTTTCTTAGGCGATCTTCAAATCCAGCCCACTGAGGAACGCGGCGAACTGAACGGGCGGCTGGCGGTCTGTGATGACAATGTCATCAGGGCGCAGCGGGGGCTGGCACAGGGCGGGGCTTTTGTCTTCTGGATTGAACTTGGAATGATCGACGGCCATGATCGATCTATCCGCGCTGTTAAACATGGCGTTGGCGATGTCGACCTCACATTGTTCATGCACCAAAAAACCGCGGTGCGGATTCACGATGGACGCAGAGAGGACCACGTAATCCACTTTGGACCGCTCAATGACCTCAAACGCGTTGCGATCGAAGGCGGCGCCGTCAAAATCACGCAGTTGGTTGCCGGCCATTGTTACTCTGTTCCCAGCAATTCCGGCTAGGGTGCTGGCGACAAAGGCTGAATTCGTCACCACATTCAGATCTTTGCGCGCGCGCAACGCCAAAGCAACAAACCCCGAGGTCGAGCCCGCATCAATCGCAAGACTGTCACCGTCTTTGATGATCTCGGTCGCCTTTTTGGCGATGGCTACTTTTGCGTCACGGTTCAGTTTCATCCGCGCCATAAACGGCGGATCAGAGGCCGTGCGGCTGGACACCAGCGCGCCGTGCACTTTCTTGATATCACCGCTGTCCACCAAAGGCTGGGACACGCGCCGGATCGTTTGATCAGACACACCCAGCGTGTTTGCAAGGTCTAGCACTGTGACGGTGCCACGCATCTCAACGGCGTAAAGAATTTGATCTGTATATTTGGACATAATTTTCTCTACACTTTGAGAGCTGGTAAAGGAATGGAGCTCTTGGGGGAAATTGAATAGCGTTTTGCCCGTTATGTGATCTTTGCGGAGGTTTGAATTGTTGTCCAGCACTATACCCGTAAAGATTGAAGGTTGTTATTTTTCGGGCATTTATTGGCTGGGGGCGCGAATGAATTACGCAGCTGGGATCTGAATTGTTGATTTTTGTTGATTTGGTTGAAGATCGCTGGTGAGATCAATTCAAGGGGGTGCGGTGCCGCCGCAGGGGCCGCCTTGCGTGTCTCCGACCTCGGAAAAATGGGGCCATGATGGATGATATTATCCGGCGGGTGGCAGGGTTATCCTGCTTTGCCGATCCGACAGAAATGGCGCTAC
>JBDVSG010000081.1:0-27431 GCA_039967155.1 Sulfitobacter sp.
CGGGCCAGATCCCGTCACAGACCCAATCCTCGGTTGCGTTTAGCGCCAATGGCACGGATTGGGCGATTTTGAATGCGTCTCCGGATATTCGTGACCAAATGGCTGCCGCTCTTGTGCTGCATCCAACCGATTTGCGCGTCTCGCCGTTGCAATCGGTGCTGCTGACGAATGGCGACATTGACCATGTGGCGGGGTTGCTGACCCTGCGGGAGCAGCAGAAATTCACGTTGTTCGCCACGGGCGAAATCCAAAAAGTCATCGCCGATAACCCGATCTTTGCAGCCCTCAACCCTGATTTTGTCACCCGCAGCGAAATCGCGCTGGACCGCGCGTTTGAACTGGCGACAGGCCTGACCGCGCGGCTGTTCTCGGTTCCGGGCAAAGTGCCGCTGTATCTGGAGGGCGATGTCGTTCAGACCGATCTGGTGGGGGAACAGACGGTCGGGGTGCACCTGCAAGCGCAGGGAAAAAACGTCTTTTACATTCCAGGATGTGCCGCGATGACCCCAGATCTGCGCGCGCGGATTGAGGGCGCGGACATGGTGATGTTTGATGGCACGCTGTGGCGCGACGATGAAATGGTGACCGCAGGGCTGAGCCAGAAAACAGGCAAGCGGATGGGCCATATGTCTATGTCGGGGGCCGATGGCTCGATCGCCGCCTTTGCGGAAATTGCGGTTAACCAAAAGGTCTTTGTGCATATGAACAACACCAATCCCGTGCTGCGCCCCACGTCAGAGGAAAAGGCACAGGCGCAGGCCGCAGGCTGGACCGTGGCCCAAGACGGAATGGAGCTGCAGATATGACCGCCGCCTCCCCTGCCGAATTTGAGGCCCGCCTGCGCCAGATCGGGGCCGAACGCTATCATGACAAACACCCGTTTCATCACCTGCTGCATTCGGGGGGCTGTTCGCCCGATCAGGTGCGCGCATGGGTGATTAACCGCTTTTATTACCAAGCAAGTATTCCCATCAAAGACGCCGCCTTCATGAGCCGCGTAGAAGACCCCGCCCTGCGCCGCGCGTGGCGCTCGCGGATCGAAGATCACGATGGCACGGATGAAAACGAAGGCGGCATCCAGCGCTGGCTGCGGCTTGCCGATGCTGTGGGGCTGGACCGCGATTATGTCGCCAGCAAACGCGGCATCTTGCCCGCAACGCGGTTTGCGGTGGATGCTTATGTGCGCTTTGTGCGCGATAAAACCTTGCTGGAGGCCGTCGCGGCATCCCTGACGGAGTTATTCGCACCAAAAATCCATGCCGCGCGCATAGAAGGGCTGCTGGCCAATTATGATTTTGCCGATGACAGCAGCCTGTCTTATTTCCGCAACCGCCTGACAGAAGCCCCCAAAGACGTGGCGTTCGGCCTTGCGTGGGTGTTAGAGCACGCCGATACGGCAGAAAAACAAGATGCCGCCGCAGCAGCGCTTGAGTTCAAGACAGATGTTTTATGGGCGCAGCTGGACGCGCTGTCTGCGGCCTATGTGGCGCCGGGGCGCATCCCGCCTGGCGGCTGGCAGCCCGACACATTTTTGATTGCGCCCCCCGCATGAGCCGCGCAAACCGCGCGGTGGGGCAGGTCCTGCTATGACGGATCTGAAGGGGGCGGCCATTCCCAGCATCCCGCGCGGCGTGCGCCTGCACAAAGACACCGTGCGCGACCTTTGGGTGCTATTGGCGCCAGAGCGCACGATCAATCTGGACCCCATCGGCTTGGCGATTGTGCAAGAAATCGACGGCAGCCGCAGCTTTGACGCGCTGGTGGCGGTGCTGGCTGCAAAATACGCCGCCCCGCCCGATCAGATCGCGGGGGATGTGGCGGAATTCATCACAGGTCTTGCCGACCGCCGCATCCTGGAGCTGTCCCAATGACCCCTCAAATTCCCGCCCCCATCGCCATGCTGGCCGAACTGACGTACCGCTGCCCGCTGTCTTGTCCCTATTGCTCCAACCCTGTTGAGATGGCCAAAAAAGAAAGCGAACTGGACACGGATGTTTGGCTGGATGTCTTTGCTCAAGCCGCGAAAATGGGTGTACTACAACTGCATTTATCAGGAGGAGAACCCGCATCGCGGCGCGATCTGGTGGCGCTGGTTGCGGGCGCGCGCAAGGCGGGGCTTTATACCAATCTGATTACCTCTGCGATTGGTCTGACGCAGCGCCGCTTGGCTGAACTGGACGCGGCGGGATTGGATCATGTGCAGCTGTCTTTGCAAGGAACCGATGCCGAAATGGCCGACCGTATTGGCGGCTACAAGGGTGGGTTCAAACGCAAAATGCAAGCGGCGGAATGGATCGTGGAGGCAGGCTTCCCGCTGACATTAAACGCGGTTGTGCACCGCCAAAACCTACATCAGCTGCCCGAAGCAATTGAGATGGCCGTCGCCATGAAGGCCCGCCGGATGGAGGTCGCGATTGTGCAGTTCCACGGTTGGGCGATGCTGAACCGCGACGCCATGATGCCCACCCGCGCACAGGCAGAAGAAGCCAGCCGCATCGTCGCCGAGGCCCGCGCGCGCCTGAAAGGCACGATGGTGATCGATTATGTGCCAGCGGATTATCACAGCGATTATCCCAAACGGTGTATGGGCGGTTGGGGCACCACGGGGCTGAACATCACGCCTGACGGGTTGGTGTTGCCCTGCCATGCGGCGCAAACGATCCCGTCCTTGCGGTTTGACAATGTCCGCGACAAACCCTTGGCCGATATCTGGTATCAGGGGGCTGCGTTCAATGCCTATCGCGGTGAGGATTGGATGCAAGAACCTTGCAGATCATGCTACCGCCGCAAACTGGATTTTGGCGGCTGCCGGTGTCAGGCAATGGCCATTGCAGGGGATGCGGCTGCGACCGATCCTGTCTGCGTAAAATCCCCTGTGCATGAAAAAATGGTTGCGCTGGCCGATGCGTTTTCAAAGGATGAAACCGCCGCGCTGGTCTACCGCAAAAGCCCTGACTGAGGGACGTGTAATCCTATCCTGCTGGTTTAGCCCGTTTGGACAGGGCCAAAAGCAGCGCTTTTAGGCGGATTTTTTCCAGCGGTTTTGACACCAGATCAATCTCCAGTGCTTTGCAGGCTTCCCGCAAGGTTTTTGTCCGCTCCGCCGAGACAATGGCCGCAGGCACAGGGCCGTAAAGACGCAAGATCTGAGCAATCAATTGCGTGCCGTTCAACCCATCCCCCAATTGTTGGTCGATCAGCATCGCATCTGGCACCAGTTGGATTTCGCTGAGGATTTCCAGTGCTTCTTCTGCGGTGTGGGCATGAATGACGGTGCTGCCAAAGCTTTCGATCATGGCGGTTGTGGCCTGTGCCAGTTGGGGGTTGTCCTCAACCAGCAGCACCAGCTGATCGGTCAACGATCCCGATAGGTTTTCGGCCAAGGGCCCCGTTTCAGGCGCGCCAGCCGCGCAATGATCGCGGTGGATCGGAACGCTAAGCGAAAAGCAGCTGCCAATGTCGGGTTCGGACCACAGGCTGAGCGGATGATCCAGCCCCTTGCAGGCGCGCTCAACAATGGACAGGCCCAGCCCCAACCCCGTATCGGAATTATCGGGGGAGAGGCGCTCAAATTCTTTGAAAATGGTTTGCTGGTCGGTGTGGGCGATGCCGCGGCCGGTGTCCCATACTTCGATCCGCGCGGCGGTGCCGCTGCGGCGCACGCCAACCACCACGCGGCCCGCATCCGTATATCGGATGGCATTGGTCACAAGGTTCTGAATGATGCGCCGCAGATACCCAGGGTCACTTTCAACAGTTAATCCGCAATCAAGGATCGTCAGCTCAATCCCCTTTTCATGGGCCAGCGGGCCAAGTTCATTGCGCAAAGGTCTGAAAATCCCTGACAAAAGCAGCGGCTGCACATCGAACACCGCCTGACCTGCATCCAGTTTGGAGATGTCCAAAAGCGCGGATATGAATTGTTCAACACTGCTGAGAGCCATGTCCGCTTTGTTCAGGATGGCCTTTGCCTCGGCCGGATTTGTCTGATCTGACAGGGACGACACAAAAAGCTTGGCCGCAGACAGCGGTTGCAGCAAATCATGGCTGGCTGCAGTCACAAATCGGGTTTTAGAGGCATTGGCGCGCTCGGCCTCGGTCAGGGCTTGCTCCAGCTCACCTGTGCGGTCTTCGACCCTTTGCTCCAGCAGTTCGTTCATCTCGAACAAAGTGCGCGCAGCAGCCCGTTCCGAGGTGACATCGGTGAAGCTGATCACAAACCCTTTGTCGGGCATTTCTTGGGCAAAGACGCTGAAGGTCTGGTCACTGCCGCGCGCGACCTCAAATGAAATGGGGCTGCGCAAGTCTTGGGTGTTGGCCCAATTGCGAAAATCCTCAACCTCAAAACCCGCCTCAAAGGAGAGTTCGTGTTTGAGCCGGTCCAGCAGAACCGAAAACGCCATCCCCATGGCGGCGGTATCAGGTGTCGAGGTGAACAGACCATTCATCTGGGAATTCCACCCGATGAGGCTGTGATTGTTGTCAAAAATGCAAACACCCTGGTTCAGATGGTCCAAGGTGGCCTGCAAAATCTCGGATTGTTTGTCGCGGATTTTATCGCGCGCTTGGCGTTCACGGCGGATGATGGTCGTGACATCGGTTTGCAAAATCACCGTGCCGCCGCGCGATGTGCGGTGTTCGCTGACCTGCAGCCAACGGTCCCATTTCAGGCGGACATTAAACACCACATGATCATCGCGGTGCCGCTCCATGCGCAGCGCGGCCCATTGTTGTGGCGTTTGACCCTTTGGCAGGGCCAGCATGTCGCTTTTGGAAATAAGATCAACATATTGCTCGAAACGCAGCCCGTTTTTCAGCTGGCTTTCGATATCGATCAAATCCCTGCAAAACCGACTGTTGGACAGAACCAGCCCGTCTTCGTCCTCAAACAATGCAAACCCTTCGTTGATGGTCTCAATCGCTTCGGTCAGGTTCGAGCGCGCGCGTTCGGTTTCATTATTTGCGATCTCAAGGCGGGTGTTGGAATCTTGCAGCAGATCCAACGTGCGTTCCAGATCATGGGTCCGCTCGCGGACCTCGGCCTCTAGCAGGGCGGCGCGTTCGAATTGTTGATAGGCAAAACCGGACTGTTCGTTTTTCTGTTCAACCCGCCGCATCAAAGACTGCACGATCTGCAGCAGCTTTTCGTTCTGGCGCGCAATGCTGTCGTTTGGATTGATCAGAGACACATGTTTAGTCTTCAGGGGCATAGATCGCGACGCCGCTCATGGTATGGTTGACATGTAAGGGCCCGATTTGTTCACCGTAGGTCGAAAACCCCGTTACGTTATAGGATGACATGACGTCGGACAGGTCGCGAGTCATTTGGCGTTGTTCGGCCTCAATCCGGCGCAAAATACAGTCGCAGCTTAGAATATGGGCAGGTCTTGCAGCGCTGGATAGATCCGCCATTTTGCTACGCAGATGGCTGACCATATCTTGCGGCGCAGCAACGGTTAGCACCATGCCTTCGTCGATGGCCGAGAAGAAAATCAACTCGCCTGCGTCATTGATTTGCTGGATGGCGCGCACGTGATGGGCATTGCCGATGCGCACCACAACAGGGTGGGAGGCAAAGGTGAATTGGTCCAGCTGTTCGGGGTCTTTGCCGACAATCCGCGCGTATTCGCGGCCCGCGGGTTCCGCGTTGATTGTTTTGACAATGCGTTTGTGCGGATCGGCCTCGGTGACGACCATCTGCTGGTCCGAAGGCACCAAATGATCCAGACTAAAGACCTGCGTTTGGTATTTGCTGCGCACAAGGGTCAGCACGGCGGCGGTTTCACGGACTTTGCCATTCAGGGCAACACGGGCTTGGGTGAAATTTGTCCCATCCCCCGCCGATCCACCAAAGACAGGCATGTCGCGCAGGGCGGGTGAAATCGTGGCGGTCAGTGCATCTTCGGAAAGAGACAGCCCATCGACCACCAGAAACGCAAAGCTCGAGGTCATTTCAGGGTGGTGTTTGTGCAAGGCGATCCGTTCCAGCGTGATGCTGTCGATCAGGGGCAGGGGGTCCAGTTCTTGGATGTCCTCAATCAACATCGAGGACGTGGCAAAGCCTGCGGCAGGGAAACCGACCGCGATGATTTTACCTTCGTCATAGCCCAGTTCGCTGATTTCACCTGCTGTGGTGCAGGCGGTGACATCGGTGTCGGGAAACAGCCGATGTGCTTGGGCCACGACGTTTTCGAAATCGGCCAACGGCGAGACAAAAAGCGCGAGCATGCTCAGCGGTTCTGCGCCGAATTCTTGTTTGATATGGGCGATCGGTGATGTGTTGGCCCATGAGACTTGGCTGGTCAGCACGATAGGTGCTGTGGCGGATGAAACATCCACCTCAGTTTGCTTAGTCATTTCGAAATTCTCCCTACACAGAGGGTATTCCGATCACTCGGGTGTTGGCAAGACACTTGCGAAACGGGCGTCTTGGGCCACCAATACCGCTTGGGTGCGGCTTTGCACGCCAAGCTTGCGCATGATGGCCGTGACATGGGCCTTCACGGTGGTTTCCGCGATTGTCAGGTCATAGGCGATTTGTTTGTTCAGCTTGCCTTCGCAGATCAGTTCCAGAATGCGGGACTGTTGGTTGGTCAGGGACGACAGGCGGCTGACGGTTTCATCGCGTTCATTTGTGGCGCTGCTTTCGACATAACCTGCGGGTTTGAAGATCTCGCCGCGTTCAATCTGTTCCAGCGCTTCTTTGAAAATGGCGCGGGGGCTGTGTTTGGGCACAAACCCAGCAGCCCCTGCAACAATAGCACCGCTGATGATGGCGTTATCGGTCATCGAGGACACGATGATCACGGGGGTTTTATCGGCCTGTCGTTTCAGGCGGATCAACCCGTCCAGCCCGTTCACATCAGGCAGGTTCAGATCCAGAATGATCAGCCGCGGGGGCACTGCCCCGTCCAGCAGCTGCAGCGCGGCCTCCAGACAATCGGCTGTTTTTACCGCTGAAAATTCAGCAACAGATTTAAGCGTCAGCTCTAGCGCGTCGCAAAACAAAGGGTGGTCGTCCACAACCATAGCCCAGCTGGCGTTGCGTGCACAAAGTGTATCCGGTTCGGGGGTGTTTTTGTCCATCATACCTAAAAGCCTACGCCGAAGTTATGAATTAAGTCACCTGTCAAAAGGTCTTAGACAAAAGAAATGCGCGCCCTTGGGATAGGGCGCGCACGGTATCATGTCAGGCCGTTTAGTTGGCGGCCAGTTGTTTGGGCAGACGGAATGTCCACAGCAGACCACCTTGGTTCAAGTAGTTTACCTTCTTGGCGACTTCGCCACCCCAAAGCGGCACAGCACCGCCCCAACCGGAAATCACGGTCAGGTATTGTTCGCCGTCTTGTTCCCATGTGATGGGCTGGCCGATCACGCCCGATCCCGTCTGGAACGACCACAGCTGTTCGCCCGTTTCATCGTCAAAGGCAATGAAATCGCCCTCTGGAGTGCCTGTGAACACCAGCCCACCGGCTGTTGTCATGACACCGCCCCAAAGAGGCGCGTTGTTCTTGAACTCCCATTTGATATCGCCCGTGTCAGGGTCAATCGCCTTCAGGCTGCCGATGTGGTCTTCGTAGTTCGGCTTGATCGTGAAGCCCGAGCCAAGGTAGGCCGCGCCTTTTTTGTAGGAGATCGGTTCGTTCCAGATGTCCATGCCCCATTCATTGGAGGGAACATAAAACAGGCCCGTCTTGGGGCTGTGGGCCATTGGCATCCAGTTTTTGCCGCCCAAGAAACCAGGTGAGGAAAACACGACCTCGCCTTTTTTCCCGTCCGCAGCAGCGGCCGGATTGCCGGGGCGGTTTTCTTCGACAAAAATCGGACGCCCGTTGTCGTCAATGCCGCTGGCCCAAGTGATGTCTTTCACGAAAGGCACCGCTGAAACATATTTGCCGTCTTCGCGGTTCAAAACATAGAAGAACCCGTTGCGGTCTGCTGTGGCAAAACGCTTGTTGCCCGACCGGTCGGTATAGGCCACGGTTTCATTCACACCGTCATAATCCCAGCCTTCGCGCGGGGTGGTCTGATAGTGCCATTTGATCTCACCCGTGGCAGGGTCGATCCCGATGCGCGAGGCGGCATAAAGGTTGTCGCCTGCGTTGCCCTCAACCGGCGCACCAGCGTTGCGCAAGTGGCTGTTCCACGGGGCAGGGTTGCCCGTGCCAAAGACCAAAGTGTCCGTATCCGCATCATAAGAGCCGCCCAACCATGTGGCACCGCCACCGGTTTTCCACATGTCACCTGGCCATGTTGCGTTCAGCTCACCTGTCATGGTGGACTCTTCGCCGTTCAGCGTGCCCATGTGGCCTTCGATCACAGGGCGGGTCCAAACAAGATCACCCGTTTCCGCATCGCGTGCCTGAACTTCGCCGATGACACCGAATTCACCGCCAGAGTTGCCCGTGATGATCATGCCGTCCACGATCAGCGGCGCGGCCGTGTAGGAATAGCCCGCCTTATAGTCGGCGATCTTCTTGTTCCAAACAACGTCACCGGTTTTCTGGTTCAGCGCTACAATGCGCGCATCCAGCGTGCCGAAATAAATGTTATCGCCATAGATCGCAGCACCGCGGTTTACCACGTCACAGCACGGCAGAATGCCTTCGGGCAGGCGGGCATCATATTGCCACAGCTCTTTGCCGGTCATGACATCAATCGCATACATGCGGCTGTAGGAGCCGGTGATATACATCACGCCATCATGCACGATGGGCTGGGTTTCCTGACCGCGTTGTTTTTCCCCACCAAGGCTGAAAGCCCACGCAGGTTGCAGGTTCTTGACGTTCTCTTTGTTCAGCATGTCCAGCGGCGAATAGCGCTGCAAATGGCGCCCCATGCCGTTGGTCAATACATCCCCCGTAGAGGTCGCATCATTGGCCAGCATTTCCTCTGTAACGCCAGCAGCCTGCGCCCCTGTGAATGCGAATGTCGACATCATGCCGATGGTCGCTGCGATGATAAACCTATTCATTTTGGTAAGTCTCCTCCCTATGCCCGCTTGGCGGGCGCGTCCTTCAAAGGCCGCACACATCTATCGGCGCGCTGATCCTTGGCGACAGTATTCGTGCAAAGCGTTTTGCGGGGTATTGAACAATGGTCGTACGGCTTTCGTGGCATGTTCCTCGCGCAGGTGTGATGCCAAATCGGGGCCATTCCCACCTTGGTCGTAGAGCGTTCAAAACCCGCCCACAGTAGCGTTGCTGCGCAAAAGGGAGGGTGAAATGAAATTTGGATTTGGTATGGTTTTGGCACTGGCTGCCAGTGGTGCGGCGGCGCAAACGCGTGCGGTTTATTTGCAAGATAAACAGGGCGATCGCATTGAGATTGCTCAGCTAGAGGTGGACGCGCAGGGCGGCTACCGTGTGACGCTTGCCGAGGCGCCCTTTGAGAATCATTTCCTGTCTATGCGGCCGTTTCGCTGCATTGAAGGGCCCGCCAAAAACTGGTGCTATGTGCCTTACCCCTATGAGAATAGGCGCAACATCTCAGCCGATTTGACGGATCTGGAGTATGATTTTCTATTTGTCTGGAAGCTGACCAATGAATACGGAATCAACATGTGGAACGGGGTGTATTACAAGCTGGAGCAATCAGGCGATCAACTGATCGGCAGGCTGTATGAGATAGACATGGATACGCTCTCGGCGCCGCCCGAGGCGGGAAATCTGCGCCCCGTTCAGGCCAAACACCTGCATGAAGGCGATCCCGACAGCCATTGGTTGCCGCAGCTGGTGGTCGAATAACGGGCCCTTGGGCGGGCCTATTTGCGCCCGCCTTTACGCGCAGGGTTATACCCCCAAAGAGCAGCCAGCGTGAAAACGCAAGCGGCCAAAACCGTCCATCCTAACGCGGCACCATTCAGGCTGAGATAAAGCGCAAAGCGGATCAGCTCAACCGCGTGACTGAACGGATTGAGCGCGCAGATCGTATAGAGAAGCTCTGAACTTTCTGCCATTTTCCATAAGGGGTACAGCGCGGAAGACAGGAAAAACATCGGAAAGATGACAAAGTTCATCACCCCCGCAAAATTCTCTAGCTGTTTGATGAAGCTGGATAAAACTAACCCCAACGCCCCCAGCATAATGCCCGCCACCACCAGTGCAGGCAGCACCGCAATATAGCCCGCAACCGGCATCACAATGCCAAACCCCGCCGCAATCGCCAAAAACGAATAGACCTGCAAAATCGAGATGGCCGTCGATCCGACCAATTTGCAAAACAACAACCACCACCGCGGCAGCGGGCTGGTCAGCAGCAGCTTCATCGATCCCATTTCACGGTCATAGACCAGCGACAGCGACGATTGCATGCCGTTGAACAACAGGATCATCCCGCACAAGCCAGGGACGATGTAGGTCTCATAGGTGATGTAGGTTTGATAGGGCGGAATGATGCTAAGCCCCAGTGCCGCGCGAAAGCCCGCAGCGAAAACCAGCAGCCAGACCAAAGGCCGCACCAATGCCGCGATGAAGCGTTCGCGCTGGTGGATGAACCGCAGGGCCTCGCGTTTCACTATCGCGATGAGAGAGGTGAAATAAGGGCTCATGCGGGGTTGGCCGTCATGGCAAGAAACCTGTCGCGCAAGGGCGCGTCGCCGCTGATGTCGGCGCAGCGTCCTTGGGCCAGAATGCGGGCGCGGTGCAGGACCACCAGTTGATCTTCGGGCAGGACCTCATCCGTAAGATGGGTGGCCCAAAGGACGGTTGTGCCGTCTTGGGTCAGATCATGCACATGCTGGGTGATGGCCGCGCGGGCGGCGGCGTCCAGCCCCACTGTGGCCTCATCCAACAGCAAAACCGCAGGATCATGGATCAACGCGCGGGCAATTTCAGCACGCCGGCGGTGGCCGCCATTCAGCGCGCGGGCTTTTTCGTGGGCGCGCTCCAACATCGACAGCTTATCCAGCGCGCGGTCAATGCGGCGCGCCGCCGCGCGCCCCGAAAGACCCTGAAGCGCTGCAAAATAGCTGAGGTTCTGGCGCACGCTCAGGTCCATATCCAGCGTGGTTTGCTGAAACACGATGCCCAATTGCCCCAAGGCCAACCGTGGCGCGCGCGCCAGATCATTCCCCGCAATCTGCACACTGCCTTGCGGCGCCACCAACAACCGTGTCAGCAGCCCAAAGAGCGTCGATTTCCCCGCGCCGTTAGGTCCCAGCAACGCGCAAAACTGCCCCGCTGGCACCTGAAATGTCACATCTTGCAATGCGGTTTTGGCGCCATACGCATAGCTGAGGTTGCTGACGGAAAGTCCGCTCATTCTATGGTAATCTCGACCCTTTGGGTGTCGCCGCTGGTGCCTGGAATTTTCATGTAATAGCGCCCAGGCTTAATCGCCAGAAACCCGATCTCCATCGCGCCAGCCTCATCGAATTCAATGCTATCCAAACCAAGCGGGCGGATCTCCAATCCCTCCACGACGATCTCGTCGATCCAGATGGCGCGAAAGAATTCCGGCCCCACCAGCGCCAGTTCCTGCGACCCGTCGCCGATGATTTCAAATTCGTAGTAGGTCCCTGATTTCAGCACCCAAGGGGCCTCGGAAATCGGCACACCTGAGGAAAGCGTGATCTGGGGCAGGTCTTCTTTGTTTTTGCCAGACAGCACGCCTGCTGCGCCAAAGGAGGGTTTATCATCGTCGTTATCGGCCAGCGCGGGGGGCGCGATGGTGAGCGCGGCGATCAGGGTTGTGGTTTTCAGGATGTGGGACAGGTTGGTCATTGGAGGTGACTTTCTTTTGGTTTGGTTCTCATGGACGAAAGGCAGCGCCCCAAGGGAAGCGGCCGACTTTGATTGATTTCAGTGCCTTGCGCGCGGCCACATCGATCACAGTGACATCGCCAGACACGCCATTGGTCGTGAATAGCTGGGTTTTGTCGGCGTTGAACGCCATGTGCCAAACCCGTCTGCCCACAAGGATATAGTCCTCAACCTCATAGGTTTTGGCGTTCACCACGGCGATATGGTTGGAGGGTCCAAGGGCCACAAACGCATGGCTGTCACCGGCGGTGAACTCAAACCCTACGGGCTGCACGCGGTCTGGATGCACGCCCGTGACGTCAAAGCTCATCTTGGCGATTTCGGTCTGGGTGGCGGTGTCAAAGACGGTCAACGTGCCGCCAATTTCGGAGCTCACCCACATCTGCGCGCCGTCTTGGGTGAATTCGGCATGGCGCGGGCGGCTGTCGACCAATGTGTTGGCGAACAGCTCTTGGGTGGAGGTATCGATCCAATGGGCCATGTTGGTGGTTTCAGAGGTGGTGATGGCGATTTTCCCGTCAGGGGAGACGGCCATGCCTTCGGGCTCAACCCCCACATCGATTTGCGCAACAACTTTGTGGGTCTGCGTGTTCACAACCGTAGTGATCGCATCGTCCTCATTGGCGATATACAGATGGGTGTCATCGGGGTGCAGGACAAATTGTTCAGGGTCCTCGCCCGAAGGCAGGTCGTGCAGGATTTCGCCCGTATTGGGATCCATCACCTGCACCGCGTCACTGTCAGAGGCGCAGATGTAGACGCGGGTGAAATCCTTGGAAAAGGTGATGCCGCGGGGGCGCTCGCCTGTGGGGTAGGTTTGGATCACCTCCAGCGTCTGGGTGTCGATGACTGAAACAGTGTCGTCTTTTTCATTGGTCACCCAGATTTCGCCAGACCATGCGGTTGTCGCGCAAAACATCAGCGCGGTTGTGGCCAGTAGGGGGCTGGGTCGTGGTGTTGATTTGCGGATCATTGGAATTCCTCACAGCGGCTTTCGGGACGGTCCAGCCCGAGGCTGTCCAGTTCATTGGTGTGATGCAAAAACCCTTCCAGCGGCGCTTGGGCCACCAGGGCGCGGGGATGGGCAAGGGCGATGGGTTGGCGCAATTGCCCGTTCCAACCGCGGTAGGTCAGCGGGCGGCCTTTGAAGCCAGCCAGTTCAAACGCATCTGACAGAATATAGGCGCGCAGCGTTTCTGGATCGGTGGCATTGGTGCGGGTGTCGGCCTCGCCCAAGGTGCGCATGGCGGCCCAAGCGGCGTAATCGGGGCTGGTCATGGCGCGCGCGTGCTGATCGCGAAAGCGACGTTGAAGCTGGGCAGCCCCCCATTGTTCGATCACCGGCGACCACGTGCGCGGTGACAGCCCCTCGGACCCGACAATCGGGCGGGCCTGCCACGTGTTATACAGAACATAGCGGCCAAAATCATGCAGCTCATCCGCAAGGATCAGCGCGTCGTAATCGCCGAAATCTTGCGTGAACAGTGGGATTTCTTGCGCAGCTGTGCGGCGCATGTCCGCACCCACATCCCATGTTTTCTCGCCTGATAATCTCAGCCCGAATTTGACCAAGGAACGGCGCATGGCCTCTGCATAAGACTGATCATCGGGATAAGTGCCCGCGATCATCACCAGATCGTTCCAGCGTTTTTTCACAAAGAACTGGGCCAGCGCATCGGTGCGCATGGCATCAGAGGGCAGGCTGTGCAGCAGGTTGGCGCGGCACTGCGTATCGCGCAGCGCTGTATCGCCCGCAGAGGTATTAAACAGCAGCGCATCTTGCGCCTGTGGCAGATCGGCAATGCGGGTCAAAACATCTGGCGGGGCATCAAGGATCAGATAGGGCGAGGCGGCCAACATCGCCGCCGCCGCCGCCAGCGGATCATCGTGTTGTGCCACGGTGCTCACCGATAATGTATATTTTTGCCCTAGGAATTTGCCCGTGGTCAGGTTGTCCTCCAGCGCGGTTTGGGCACCTGCCAAACCATTGTTTTCAGGCAGCGGGTCTAGGTCGGACAATGTAGGGGGGCGCGCGATCTCTACCCGCAGATAGCCGACATCCAAAACCGTCTGTGCGGATGCGGCCTGCGCAAGCATCGCAATCAGGCAGAGATATATCATACG
Organism: Sulfitobacter sp.; assembly: GCA_039967155.1. Classification (GTDB taxonomy): domain Bacteria; phylum Pseudomonadota; class Alphaproteobacteria; order Rhodobacterales; family Rhodobacteraceae; genus Sulfitobacter. The sequence continues at coordinate 13,887 of JBDVSG010000081.1, forward strand.
ATACATTTGATTTTCCTCCCGATTTTGACGTTAGCAACCGATCTAATGCAGGCGGTATAGGACAAAGGTCGGACGCCGCGCGAACCACAACCAAAGTCCAATACCCGCCGTGCAAAAAGCTGGATTACAAAAGGGTAAATCTTGGCGTCTAGGGAGAGAGACCATGAGACAATACAAATTCACAGCCGCATTGGCGGGGGGCCTCTTCTGGGCCTCTGGTACTATTCTTCTTGCGCATGGTGATGTGGTGCCGCAGGCCGTTGACACAGCTGGCCTGCCACAGACGGGCGAAGAATGGCTGATCGAAAACCCCTACCGTGCCGAGACCGCAGGCGAAGAGGTCTGGTCTACGGCTGTTGAGATTGGCGCGTCAGGCTACAACCAGAACTGCGCCCGCTGCCATGGGCTAGAGGTGGTATCAGGCGGTTTGGCGCCCGATCTGCGGTTTCTCGAGGCCGAAGAATACGGTGACGAATGGTATATGGAACGCTTCCGTACGGGCTATACCCAAGGGGGGATCACAAAGATGCCCGCCTTTGGCGAATTGCTGGGCCAAGACGCCGCTTGGGCGATCCGGACATACATTGAAACGCGGCCAGATACGGATGCAATGGAAGAGGTCTCGGATGAGCTGAAAGCAATCCGCGACATGTTGGCGGGGTATGGCGTGGATGCCAGCGGTGCCGATCATGATGGGATCAAGGCGCGGTTGACTGAAATCGCAAGCAGCATTGAGACCCTCTCGGGGGCGCCAGTTGCGGATTCTGTGGCCTACCGCGCCGCAAACATCCTGAATGGCACCGCCGAAGCCTATAAATCCGCAGCAGAGACCCTGACAATCGGCTTGTCCGCGACCCAATAGGGCGCGGTCAAAGCGTGGAATTTTGCCGCCAAGGAGGAAACACCCCCTGCCGTATAAAATGAGCACCGCAATTGCAGTCACCTTGGGCCTGTTTCTATCAACACAGGCCCAAGCGGCCGATCCTTGTGCTGATCATGTCCCCCAGCCCAAACCGCAAAACACGGGCCGCGATTTTGTCGGGCAGGATATGGATACGATTCAGGATCAGGGGTTCATGACTTTTGCGGTCTATGAGGATTATCCGCCCTACAGTTGGGAAGACGCAGGAAAGCCGCGCGGCGTCGACATCGAAATCGCGCGCCTCATTGCAGAAGATTTGGGTGTCGAGGCGCGGTATAATTTTGTCGCGGCAGGTGAAAATCTGGAGGCCGACCTGCGCAACAACATCTGGAAAGGCCCGATCATCGGCGGGCGGGTGTCCAATGTGATGATGCGCATTCCCTATGACAGCGGGTTCAAATGCCGCGTGGAGCAGGTGGTCTTCACCGGACAATACAGCACCGAATCCATTGCCATCGCCTATGACAAGGCAAGCTATCCGGAAGAAAAACCCATTCCCGCCTATTTCAGGTTTGATCCTGTGGCGGTGGAAAATGATTCCATTTCGGATTTCTATCTGTCCTCCTTTGCGGGGGGGCAATTGGCGGGCAAAACCCAGCGCTATCCTGACATGGTGGCGGCCATGGCCGCACTGGATGCGGGTCAGGTGAAGGCGGTGATGGGCCCGTTGGGGCAGTTAGAGCATGGCCTGAAAGACCACACCGCTGTGCACCAACCCCCGTTGGCTGGATTTGCCGTCAGCAGTTGGACCTTGGGCGTTGCGGTCAGTTTTAGCTATCGGCCCTTGTCTTACGCGGTGGATGACGCAGTGAATTACGCGCTGCAAGACGGCCGACTGGCGGAAATTTATCAAAGCTACGGATTAACGCTGCAAGCACCGACACGGTGACCTACGACTTTGGTCGTACACATATGGTCCAATGGAAGGCACTGCACGCACTGCCTAGGCTTGACCTTAACGAAAAAAGGGATTGGCCATGAAATTAAGTGACAGCCGCGAGATAAATGCAGATGCATCAACAGTTTGGGCGGGCTTGCTGAGCCCAGAAGTCCTGATGGCCTGCGTGCCTGGGTGCACGGAAATGAGCGGCTCTGCTGACGATGGATTCGAAGCGACGGTTGTTCAAAAAGTAGGACCCGTGAAGGCAACGTTCAAAGGGGCGGTCGCGCTCAGCGATATGATCGCACCCCAAAGCCTGACAATTTCAGGCGAAGGCAAAGGCGGTGCCGCTGGCTTTGCCAAAGGCGGCGCTGATGTGCGGCTGGAGGCGCAAGGCGACACAACAATCCTACATTACGAGGTCGAGGCCAAGGTCGGCGGCAAGCTGGCACAGCTGGGCAGTCGTATCATCGACGGGTTTGCCAAAAAAATGGCGGACCAGTTCTTTGAAAATTTCTCAAACGCGGTGGGTCGGCCAGCTGCGGATGAGGACGGCGCAGACACAGCAGAAAAGAAAAAGGGCTGGCTCAAGAAATTGGTCAGCTAACACAACAAGAACGATCCATAGGGAGGATGACGATGACAAAAATAACAATGACCATCAACGGCAAAACCATTGCGGGTGATGTAGAGGGAAACACATTGCTGGCCTCCTTCTTGCGCGATGACCAGCGGCTGACGGGGACACATATTGGCTGTGATACGTCGCAATGTGGTGCCTGTACGGTGCATGTAAACGGGCGTCAGGTGAAATCCTGCACCATGTTCGCAGCCGAGGCCGACGGCGCAGAGGTTTCCACAATTGAAGGTCAGGCAGATGCGGATGGGTCGTTGAATGCCATTCAGGCCGCGTTTCAGGAACATCACGGCCTGCAATGTGGTTTTTGTACCCCTGGCATGGTGATGGCCGCGTCTTCGCTGCTCAAGGACAACCCAAAGCCCACAGTGAACGAAGTGCGCGCGCATCTGGAAGGCAATATTTGCCGCTGCACTGGGTACCATAACATCGTCAAAGCAATCATGGCCGCGTCTGGACAAGACGTCTCCAGCATCGCCGCAGAATAACAACGAATACGGGAGGAAATAATATGCCTAAGGATGATGGGATTGGCGCCGCGACAGTGCGCCGCGAGGATGTCCGTTTCCTGACTGGTTCGGGCCAGTATACGGATGACATTAAAGAATTCGGAGAAACGGTGGCGGTCTTTGCCCGCTCAACCGTCGCAAACGGTGTGATCAAAAGCATCGACACAACGGCCGCGGCAGCCATGCCCGGCGTTTTGGCGATCTTCACAGGTGAAGATTTTGTCGAAGTGGGCGGCAACCCAGCAGGTTGGCTGATCAATTCACGCGATGGCACGCCCATGCACGAACCCAAACGCCCCGTTCTGGCCCACGGTAAGGTCCGCCATGTTGGCGATGCCTATGCCGCCGTGATCGCCGAAACAAAAGAGCAGGCGATGAACGCGGTAGAGGCGATCGAGGCCGATATCGATGAACTGCCCGCTGTCGTCAACATGAAGGACGCGCTGGTCAGCGAGAACTATGTGCATGATGAAATCGGCACGAACCAGTGTTTTGACTGGGGTTGGATCGAAGACAACCGTGAGGCAACCGATGCCGCAATCAAAGGCGCGCATCACGTCACCACGCTGGAACTGGTGAACAACCGTTTGGTGCCAAACGCGATGGAGCCGCGCAGCTCGCGCGCAAGCTACAACCGCTCCAACGATGAATACACGCTGCACACCACCTCCCAGAACCCGCACCTGACGCGGCTGCTGATTTCGGCCTTTGTTCTGGGCATTCCAGAAAACAAGCTGACGGTGATTGCCCCTGATGTGGGCGGTGGCTTCGGGTCCAAAATCTATCACTATGGCGAAGAAGCGCTGGTGCTGGCGGCGGCAAAACGACTGAACCGCCCTGTGGCATGGACCGCTGATCGCACCGAGGCCTTCCTAACAGACGCCCATGGCCGCGATCACGTGACCAAAATCGAACTGGCGCTGGATGAGGCGGGCAATTTCCTTGCCTTCCGCACGGAAACTTACGCCAATGTCGGGGCCTACCTGTCGAATTTCTCAACCGCGACGCCGACCTTCCTGCATGGCACGTTGATGGCGGGTAACTATACGGTGCCGAATGTATATGTGAACGTGAAGGCCGTCTTTACCAATACCGCCCCCGTAGATGCCTACCGCGGCGCTGGCCGGCCCGAGGCGACATATTCGCTGGAGCGGGTGATCGACATGGCAGCCCGCGAAATTGGGCGCGACCCGATTGAGCTGCGCCGCCAGAACTTTGTCAAACCGGATCAATACCCCTTCGCCTCAGCGGCTGGGCTGGAATATGACAGCGGCAACTATGACGCGCTGATGGACCAGATGGAGATCGTCGCCGATAAGGCGGGCTTTGCTGCGCGCCGCAAAGAATCCGAGGCCAAAGGTCTGCTGCGCGGTTTCGGCGTCAACGCCTATATCGAGGCCTGCGGCATTGCGCCTTCCAACCTTGTTGGGGTGCTGGGATCACGTGTCGGTCTGTATGACGCAGCGACTGTGCGGGTGAACGCGACGGGCAATCTCAGTGTGATGGTTGGGGCGCATAGCCACGGCCAAGGGCATGAAACGGCCTTCCCACAGGTGGTGGCCGAAATGCTGGGCATTGATGCAACTGCCATCGATATCGTGCATGGCGACACCTCCAAAATCCCGTTTGGGATGGGCACTTATGGGTCGCGTTCTTTGGCGGTTTGTGGATCGGCTGTTGTCCGCGCCACCGAGAAAATCATCAATAAGGCCAAGAAGATCGCAGGCCACATGCTGGAAGCATCCGATAGCGATATTGAGCTGAAAGACGGTGTGTTTTCGGTTGCAGGTACGGATAAATCCGTGACCTTCGGTGAGGTCGCGCTAAAGGCTTACATCCCGCATGAATTCCCGCTGGAAGATATTGAGCCAGGCTTGGAAGAAACCGCCTTCTATGACCCTGCGAACTTTACCTACCCTTCGGGTGCGTATTGTTGCGAAGTCGAGCTGGATCCAGAAACGGGCAAAGTGACCGTTGAACGGATGACGGCGGTCGATGACTTTGGCAATGTGATCAACCCGATGATCGTAACAGGGCAGGTGCATGGCGGATTGGGCCAAGGGATCGGGCAGGCGTTGCTTGAAAACACAACCTATGACGAAGACGGCCAGCTGCTCAGCGCGTCCTACATGGATTACGCAATGCCCCGCGCCGAAGACCTGCCGTTCTACACGGTCGATCACTCCAAGGGGAACGCCTGTACCCACAACCCGTTGGGCGTAAAAGGCTGCGGCGAGGCGGGCGCGATTGGATCGCCTCCGACTGTTGTGAACGCTGTGATCGACGCCATGCAATCTGGCGGCAAAAACGTAACCCACATCGACATGCCCGTATCGCCCCACCGCGTGTGGTCGGCCATGCAGAACGCTTGAGAGGAGAGAGCACATGTATGCATTTGACATAGAGCGTCCAACAACAATCGGTGAAGCCGTCGGCGCAATGGGCGGTGAAGCACAGGCGCTAAGCGGCGGGCAAACGTTGATCCCGACGCTAAAGGCGCGCCTTGCCAGCCCGTCGAAATTGGTGTCGCTCAGCGGTATCGACGAGATGAAGGGCATCACCGTCAGCGGTGGTGTTCTGACCATCGGCGGTGCGACCTGCCATGCGGATGTGGCAGCGGACGGCAGCTATGCCGCTCTGTCCGATCTGGCATCGCATATCGGTGATCCTGCTGTGCGCAATCGCGGCACTATTGGCGGCTCGATCGCGAATAACGATCCGGCGGCGTGCTACCCTTCGGCGGCATTGGCAACGGGGGCAACCATTGTCACCAACACCCGTGAGATCGCGGCCGATGACTATTTCATTGGGATGTTTGAGACGGCATTGAATGAAGGCGAAATCGTCACTGCGGTGAAATTCCCGATCCCCGAGAAAGCCAACTATCAAAAATTCGTACAACCTGCATCGCGTTTTGCGCTGGTTGGCGTGTTTGTAGCCAAGACAGCTGCGGGCGTGCGCGTGGCGGTCACGGGGGCATCCAACGAAGGCGTCTACCGCTGGACCGAGGCCGAGAACGCCTTGTCCGCGAATTTTTCGGCGAGCGCGCTGGATGCTTTGACGGTGTCGGGCGATGACATGATCTCGGATTTGCACGGGTCGGCTGATTACCGCGCGCATCTGGTGAAGGTCATGACAGGCCGCGCGGTGACTGCGGCCAGCTAAGTCGCTAGAAAAACATCAAAAGCCCCGCTGATTGGTGGGGCTTTTTGCGTTTGTGCGGGGGGGCGCTAAAGCGTGATCAGATCGCCATCGGGGCTGATCAGCGTCACCCGTGACACATCTGTTTGTGCAACAATCGCTGCAACCTGGTCGCGCGGGGCCAGTACCATCGCGGTGGACAGGCTGTCGGCCAAGGTCGCGCTGGGGGCCTCCACGGAAACGGTGGACCAAAGCGGTCGCGCCGTCGGGTGCAAAATATGCGCCGTCGTCGCGCTGTGTTTGGGGCTGGAGGTGGCAATGGCGCCGTCGCCCAGCGTGCGGTGGCCCAACCTGCCAAAAGTCGGATCAGTCAGGCCCAAGGTCCACGGCCCGCCGATGCCGCGATACTCCCCTATATTGACCAAAACATTCCGCAGCCCATGGGCTTGCAAAGCGTTGCTCACCAGATCGGTGGCATAGCCTTGGGCAATGCCGTTGAACGTCAGCTGTTGGGAGGGGCCAAGAAGGATCCGATGCGCGTCAAACCGCAGCTTTTGCCAGCCAACATTTGCAGCGGCCGCATGGGGCAAGATGCCCTGCTGCGTGTCCTGCCACAGCGGCTGGACGGTGGGATCGAACAGACCATCCGTCACGGCAAAGGCCTGATCGCAGGCCTGCATAAGGCTATGAAATCTCGGATCAGGCGCAGTAAGCCTGCCCGCCGCGTTCAACCGCGATAGGTCTGAGTGCGGATCATAAAGGCTAAACAGCACCTCGATTTGGGTGATGATGTCGCGGGCCTGCGTCAGGGCGGCGGTGGCGCGATCCTTTGGACCTCGGATGGTCAGGGAAACCTCAGCCCCGAAGGCAAACCCGCGCCATGAATGCGCCTGCGCTGCAGCGGGCAGACCGGCAAAGGCGGCGGAGACAGTCAGAAAACGGCGGCGTGTCAGGGTCATTCGGCGGCGATCCTCATTTTACGTCCCCTTGCGGCGAGGATCAGGGGCACACATTGCGCGGCATCATCGTGGATCGTCACGCAATCAAGGCATTGGAAACATTCGGAGTACTGGATTTCACCCGTCTTTTTGATCGCGCCATAGCTGCATTTGACCTTGCACAGCTGGCACGGTGATCCGCATTCCGCGCGCCGCGCGATCCATGCGCGTCCGCGCAACAAGCCGCCAATGGCCATGATCGCACCCAGCGGGCAGACATAGCGGCAAAACCCTTTGAACAGGACCATCGACAGCACCAACAACCCCACCGCATAGGCGACGTAATACCATTCGCGGATGAAAAACGTGGTGATTGCGGTCTTGAAGGGTTCGACCTCAATCGCCTTGTCCAGCCGCGCAGGCGCCGTGAACAGCAGCAGTACCAATGCGGCGAGGACCCCGTATTTGATCCATTTCAAACGGTCGTCCCATTGGGGGGAGGGCTCAATCTGGCGCAGGCCCAAACCACGGCCAAGGTGGTGGGCGAATTCCTGCAATGCGCCAAAGGGGCAAAGCCATCCGCAAAACAATCCGCGCCCCCATAGGATAAACCCGACCAGCGTAACCGCCCAAATGATCAGGGAAAATGGATCATAAAGCAGGAAAGAATAGGAACCGCCTTCGAGCGCGGTGCGCGCCACGGCAAGCGGTGTCGCGATGGAAAGCTGCCCCTGACCCCACCATCCGATGAACCCTGTCACAAAGGCCAGAATGCCCAGCCGAATTGCGGTGAAATGCCTATGCCCCGCCAGCCTGTTCAGGCGCAGACCCAAAAGGGCGATCAGCCCCGTCAAAAACACACCCAGAAGGATCAGATCGCCTTGGCGGTTGCGCAGGGCATCGACCCAAGGCGGCGTGGGTTTGATGGGCGCGATGCGCGAATAGAACCGATCAGGCGTGCGGTGCGTGACGGCCAGTTTGACCGCGCCAATTGTGGGCTGAAAAGACCCATGCGCGCGCAGCGCTTTGATCTGCAGCTGCCAGTCGGCCGTCGGGTCAAAGCCAAGCCGCCGATCGGTGCGCAGGATCATTGCGGCCCCGTCGTGCAGGGCCTCTGGCAGGGTTTTGTTCAGCTCTACAAAAATATCGGAATCGCGAAACGCGATGGGAAAACCGCCCTGTTCGGCGCTGATAAGATCAGGTGAGGTATTGCGCACAAAATCCTCGGTGACCAACCCGTGGCGCGCGGTGTCGATCAACAAAACGGGTTCGTCCGTGGTGGAAATGGACATGAATTGTTGCAGTTCAGCATAGCCATCAGGGCTGAGCACAGCCTGCGCGATGGCAGGTGGTCCAAGATCAACGACCCACAAATCAAGGTAGGGCGCGTCTGGGTTCGCGGTGGCCTCTGGGTCGTCATCTTCCCATTGGGTGCCAGCAAATTCCGCATCCATCTGGGCATTGCTCACCACTTTGCGGGTTGCGATCCCTTGGGCCACCAGATCGTCCCAAGTGAGGGTCTCGGTGTACTCAACATTGGGAAAGGCGGGCGGCCCTGTGGCGATCCCGCTCATTTTCTCGCGGGCGACTTTCAGGGCGGCAGCAAGGATGCTTTCATGGGCGATGCGCACCGACGCCGTGCCTTTGGTGACGCCGTCCAGATAGACCAGCGCCGACCCTTCGCTGGCCCCGCCATAGGGCGATCCAACCACCAGCGTATCCGAGATCGAATGCCCACGGTATTGTTGGAAAAAATCATAGAACTGGTGTTCGGGCAGACCAGAGACAAAGATGGGCTCATTGTGCGAAATCAGCTGCACATCCAGAAATTGACCCTCTAGGTCCAGCACAACAAGCATATTAATCGCCGCACCCGAAAATCCTGGCAGCGGCGCCATGGGTTCGGTTTCAAAGACATACCCCGCCTCTGCACCACCAGAGTTGAGCAACTGCCAAACGCCCTGATCGTTCACCGCTTCGCCCAGTGACATGGGAGGCACAATATAGGCGGCAAGGGTGTCTTGGGACAACGGCTCTGCTGAAAGGGCAACGGCAGACGTGATCCACAACACGAAGCGAATGACAAAGGCGCGCAAGGGCGGGGTAATATCCATCGCAAAACCGTAATGCTGGACCCAGATCAAAAAAATTCGACTAAGGTCTGAGATGACAGTTTTATGTTAGAACAGCAGTTGGCAGCCCAATGTCTTTTCGAGGGCGGCGATCAGTTGATCCAAAGTTTCCGCATGGGTGTAGGTGCCCGCCGTCCGGTCGGCCAGACATTTAGAAACACTGACCGCGGGCTGTTGGTCTGGGGCGCTCTCGGCTTTCCAAGAAAAGAACGGCGCGCGGACCTTAAAGCCGATGACATGCACGGTGGTGTCAGCACCATCCGCCGCCAGATTGGCGGCCAAATTGCAAGGCTGGCCGTCACAGGTTTCTTTGCCGTCAGTGACCAGAACAATCGTGGCTGGTTTGCGGGTGTAATCAAGGGTGTCTGCCGCCAGTTTCACTGCCTCTGTCAGGGGGGTGTTTCCGGTTGGCTGTAACATGTTGACGTCCGCCAACAGGCGCGGCGCTGCATCGGCGATCGGGGCAAATCGCAGATCAAGCCCGCTACATTCATCCGCTCCGTTGGGCCCGTAGATGACCAGCCCCAAACGTCTGCTCTGGGCGATTTGGGGGATTGCTTCGGCCAAGGCGCGGCGGGCCTGAAAAATACGCGGCTCATCGATGTCATTAAACCCCATCTCAGCCATAGAGCCAGAGCCGTCAAAGACGATCATGGCATCTGTCGCACAGTCGCTTTGCGCCGCAGTCGCGGTGGCAAGAACGAAGGCCAGAGGGGCGAGTTTCCGCATAGGATCAGCCTGCCACGGGGCAGGCAAACCTGTCTAGAACTATTGCGGGGCGGGGCCTGACAAACCGTAAAAGGACGATCAAACTGCTAAAAGAGCGAACAGATCTATCTGGCGCCCGTCCGCGTTTTCCCTGCTTTAGGTGAATTTGCGGAACAGTTTGGTCTGATCAAAAATCCCTTCCAACGCCTCAACACGGTCCTTGGCATCGCCCCATTTCAGGTTTTGCACCGCAGAGATCATCGTCTCGAGCAGCAAAAACGGCGTGACAGCGGAATCCCAAGCAGAGGGCACAATAATTCGACTGCTAAAGACGGTCTCGGCGAATTGATGCACGGGCGATCGCCACTGGTCGGTGAACAGCACGATACGCGCGCCCTTTGCGTGGGCCAGCTCGGCCAGTTTGAGGGTGTTGTTTTCATAGCGCCGCATGTCAAAGATGATGAATACGTCCCCCTCTTTGACATCTAGCAGGTAATGCGGCCACGCGTTAGACGTGGATTGAATATGGGTGATATGCCCGCGAATGACCTGCAAATGTAAAAACAGATATTCCGCCAGCGTATGGGTAATCCGGCCGCCCACAATATAGAGATGGTGATCGGTATCGGCGGTCATGGCGCAGGCGCGGTCAAATTCGACAGGGTCGATTTGGGACAAAGTGTGGCGGATGTTATCGGTGACGGCGGCGGTAAAGCGGTTCAGCAAATGTTCAGACGGGGCGGCATCTGTCCATGTGTCATGTTTGGCGATGGGGTTTTTGACCTTGGCCTTCAGTTCTTCGCGCAGGGCGGTTTGGAATTCGGGATAGCCGTTGAACCCCAGTTTTTGCACCATACGGGCCACTGTGGGCACGGATACTTTGGCGTCTTTGGCCAAGGCGCTGAGCGGACCCAGCCCTGACGCAGGGTAGCCTTCGAGAATCGAATGGGCCAGTTGGCGCTCTGCGCGGGTTAGATCATCCAGCTGATTCTGGATGCGATCCGAGATTGTCAGTGTCTCTTCTGTCATTGGAGAGGTCTCTTTTTGGCGAAAATAATAACAATTGATCTCATGATGGTAAAAATTTCACAAATTTGTTGACATGGATCAGCTTTGGCAAGACTTTTATCACAAGACCCCCATGATATGGCGTAAACTAGCATGAACAATTCAGACACGCACGTCTTGGTCGTGAATCCAGCGGGGGCTTCCCCGATTGTTTTGGTGTGCGAACACGCTTCGCCACATATTCCCGCAGAATTTGCAGGTTTGGGCCTGTCCCCAGACGATAGGATGAGCCACGCTGTCTGGGATCCCGGTGCGATGCCGGTCACAGAGCATATGTCGAAAATGCTGGATGCGGTTGCGGTCACCAGCGGCGTGTCTCGGCTGATTTATGATTGTAACCGCCCCCCCACAGCCTCCGATGCGATGCCCGAACGCAGTGAGGTGGTCGATGTTCCTGGGAACCAAGCGCTCAGCCCTGGGGCGCGGGCACAGCGTGTCACGGCCTATTATCTGCCTTTTCTTGAGACCCTGCGCAGCACAGTGGCGGCAACCACTGATCCGGTGATTGTCACGATCCACAGCTTTACGCCCATATACCACGGCCGCCCCCGCAGTGTTGAGATTGGCGTGCTGCACGATAGCGATACCCGTCTGGCAGATGCGATGATGCAAACGGCAGCGGCCCATTTGGACAATGACGTTCAGCGCAACGCGCCCTATGGCGCGGGCGATGGCGTGACGCATACGCTGCAGGAACACGGGCTGAAACATGGCCACCTGAACGTGATGCTGGAAATCCGCAATGATCTGATTGCAACGCCTGAGCAGCAACTGGCCATGGCGCGATCTGTGTCGCGCTGGGTTGCGGATGCCTGCGCACGGTTAGGGGTGTTGGGCGGTGTGCAATGTCGCGCTTGATCCGCAGCTATATCCGCGCGGTGGATGCCGCCAACTACCGTGTGGGGCGGATCGCCATGTACGGTATCTTTGTGCTGATGGCGATATTGCTGTGGTCCTCGATCAGTAAGACGTTCTTTCTGCCGTCGCTTTGGACGCTGGAATTGGCGCAATTTGTGATGGTGGGATATTATATTCTGGGCGGGCCCTATTCGATCCAGATGGGATCGAATGTGCGGATGGATTTGCTCTATGGTGAATGGTCGCTGCGCAAGAAGGCGTGGTTTGATCTGCTGACGGTTTTGTTCCTGATCTTCTATCTTTGTGTGCTGCTGTATGGCGCTGTGAGCTCGACCGCCTATTCGCTGGGCTACTGGGGATCCGAACCGTTTTCATTTTTGGGCGGCGTGATCACCGGCACCGAGGAGATCGGCCGGATGGAGCGGTCCTCAACCGCGTGGCGCCCCTATATGTGGCCCATCAAGGCCGTGATGGTGGTGGGTTTGTTTTTGATGTTGCTGCAATGCGTTTCGGAATTTCTCAAAGATGTTCTGCGTCTCAAGGGTGAGGAAATCTGATGTCTTACGAATTAATCGCGACGCTGATGTTTTCGTCCATGATGCTGATGCTGCTGACAGGACAGCGGGTGTTCGGGGCGATCGGGTTTATTGCGGTGGTTGCGGCCTTGCTGCTGTGGGGCGATCGCGGGGGCTTTGACATCGGGTTTTCGGCCGCGATGAAGCTGATGAAGTGGTATCCGCTGCTGACGCTGCCGATGTTCATTTTTATGGGCTATGTTCTGTCCGAGAGCAAAATCGCCGATGATCTGTATAAGATGTTCCATGTCTGGATGGGTGGCCTGCGCGGCGGTCTGGCGATTGGGACAATCGGTCTGATGGTGCTGATTTCCGCGATGAACGGGCTTAGCGTCGCGGGCATGGCGATTGGGTCGACCATCGCCCTGCCAGAGCTGCTGAAGCGCGGCTATGACAAACGCATGGTCACAGGAGTGATCCAGGCGGGGTCAAGTCTGGGCATCCTTGTGCCGCCCTCTGTTGTGCTGGTGCTTTATGCGATGATCGCGCGCCAACCGGTTAGCCAGCTGTGGCTGGCAGGCGTGGTGCCAGGGCTGATGATGGCCACGTTGTTTATCATCTATATCGTGGTGCGGTGCCGCATAAATCCCACGTTAGGGCCTGTTCTAGACCCTAGTGAACGCGACATCTCGCACGCGGAAAAGATGCGCCTGCTGCGCGCAGGGCTGCTGCCGCTGGTGATTTTTGCGGTGATGATGGTGCCCTTTGTCAGGGGCTGGACATCGCTGGTCGAAAGCTCGGCTATTGGGGCGATGGCGGCCTTTGTGGCGGCGGTGCTGAAGGGGCGGATGACGCGCGAAGTGTTTGAGAATTCGGTGCGCAATACGCTGGGGATCACCTGCATGTTCATGTGGATCATCCTTGCGGCCCTTGCCTTTGGCGCGGTGTTTGACGGGCTGGGCGCTGTCAAAGCAATCGAGGCCGTGTTCACCGAACGCCTGAACCTCAGCCCGTGGACGATCCTGATTTTGATGCAGCTTTCGTTCATTTTGATGGGCACGTTTCTGGATGACACTGCGATGCTGGTGATTGTGGCACCGCTTTATGTGCCGCTGGTGGGCGAGCTGGGCTTTGATCTAATCTGGTACGGGATCCTGTACACGATCACCACGCAGATCGCATATATGACGCCACCCTTCGGCTATAACCTGTTTTTGATGCGCGCCATGGCCCCGCC
>JBDVSG010000082.1:0-39360 GCA_039967155.1 Sulfitobacter sp.
CACGCCTACCCGCCACCCGCTCCCTCCCCCTTCCCTCCAGAGGCAAAGCCGTATAACAGGCGCCCACCATCAATCATATATTCTGGAGTAACCGAGATGGGTTATCGCGTCGTAATCGTAGGTGCCACTGGTAACGTGGGCCGCGAAATGCTGAACATTCTGGCCGAGCGTCAGTTTCCTGTGGACGAGCTTGCTGTGTTGGCAAGCCGCCGTTCATTGGGAACGGAAGTTAGCTTTGGCGAAACGACGTTGAAGACGAAGGACCTTGATACGTTTGACTTCACGGGCTGGGATATGGCCCTGTTTGCCGTAGGCTCTGAAGCCACTGCAAAATACGCGCCTGTGGCTGCAAAAGCGGGCTGTGTCGTGATCGATAACTCGTCACTATACCGCTATGACGCGGATATTCCGCTGATCGTGCCTGAGGTGAACCCGCAGGACGTGCACAAATATTCCAATAAAAACATCATCGCAAACCCCAACTGCTCTACCGCGCAAATGGTTGTGGCGTTGAAACCCCTTCATGACCGCGCCACAATCAAACGCGTTGTTGTCAGCACGTACCAATCCGTTTCTGGGGCCGGCAAAGAGGGTGCGGATGAGCTGTGGGATCAGACCAAAAGCATCTACAACCCCGTCACAGATGTGCCGCCAAACAAGTTCCAAAAGCAGATCGCATTCAACGTGATTCCGCAAATCGACGTTTTCATGGATTCCGGTGATACCAAGGAAGAATGGAAAATGATGGTCGAAACGAAGAAGATCGTCGACCCAAAAATCAAAGTCACGGCAACCTGTGTGCGCGTGCCTGTGTTTGTGGGCCATGCCGAATCAATCAACATCGAATTCGAAGATCATCTGGATGAAAACGAAGCGCGCGACATCCTGCGCGAAGCACCAGGTGTTATGGTCATCGATAAACGTGAGGCAGGCGGTTACGTCACGCCCATCGAATGTGTTGGTGATTTCGCGACCTTCATCAGCCGCATCCGTCAGGACAGCACAATTGATAACGGTATCAACCTCTGGTGTGTTTCTGACAACTTGCGCAAAGGCGCCGCCCTGAATGCGGTTCAAATCGCAGAGCTTCTGGGCCGTGAAGTTCTCAAAAAAGGCTGATTTCCGCCCAAGCGGGAATTGCAAAGGGGTGCTGGAAACGGCGCCCCTTTTTCTTTGGCGGCACGCGTTGCATGTTGAGAGCACCTAACAAGGACCAATACCATGCGCATCCTCACTCTTGCTATCGCTGCATTGCCGCTGCCCGCTTTGGCGGAAACTTATACTGTGACGTCGGCCCCGAATGCGGTCACGGTTTACGGCGGTTTTGCCATGGTCACGCGCGATATCACTGTGGATGTTTCGGCGGGCGCGCATGAGATTGTATTACCTGATTTACCGCAATGGACTGATCCCAGCAGCCTGCGTGTCAGCATGCAAGGCGCTGGGATCGCGACTACGCGGATGCGTACCGATGCGCTTCCCCCACAGCCCAGCGCCGATAGCCCTGCGGTGATTGCGGCGCAAACCCGCATTGACGCGGCCCAGCTGGCCCTGCGCGATCTTGATGACGCGGTAGAGGACGCCATGCTTGCCGTGAACGCGGCTGACGCACAGCTGAATTTTCTCATCGGGCTCGCCTCCAGTAAAACACTACCCTCTGACACAGCCGCATTGACCGAAGTTGCTCAGATGGTTCAGGCTCAAACGCTCGCCGCCACCCAGGCAAAAGTCGCCGCGACCAGAACAGCCCGTCGCATTGGTGAAGGGCGTATGGACCTGCAACAAGAATTAACCGATGCCCGTGCGGCTTTGGCGGCGCTCACCCCCCCCTCAGAGGCCAAGGCCCTGCTTGCCCTTTCCGTCACCGCGCCAGAGGCAGGGCTGGTCACAGCCACCGTCAGCTACCCCGTTAGCGCCAGCTGGCAACCCACCTATGATGTCATGCTCAGCCGCGGTGACACAGATCAATTGACCCTGCGCCGTGCGGCTCTCATCACGCAAAACAGCGGTGAGAATTGGGAAGGCGTCACACTGACCCTGTCAACGGTTGCGCCGAGTGGTCAGGTCGCGCCGACGACGCTTTATCCACAATTACTGCGGTTTGAAGACCCAAAGGAACGCGCAAAATTGCAGCGATCGGTCAGCAGCCTGAGCGCATCAATGGACGGCGCACCAACTGCAATGGTGGCTGCGGAGGCTGCTCTACCCTCTCCAAACTTTGACGGTCCTGGCGTCACTTACACGCTGCCAGCCGCTGTGACGATTGCCCAGAATGCGGAAGCTGCACGCGTAGAACTGGATGCTTTGCGATTTGACGCAAGCGTCTTTGCACGCGCCGTTCCCGTCCGAGACACGACCGCCTTCCTGATGGCAAAGGCAAAAAACACCAGCCCAGAGCCCCTGCTGGCCGCAGATGCTGCGCAGATTTTTGTTGATGGCGCTTTGGTAGGCCGTAGTCATTTCAACGCGGTCCCTGCAGGCGGCGACCTCACCCAAGCCTTTGGTCCGATCGAGGATTTACGTCTGACCCATGTTATTGTGGACCGCAGCGAAGGGGACCGCGGATTGATCAGCCGCAGCAATGCTCAGACCCAAGACATCCGCATGAACATAGAGAACCTCGGCACTCAGAACTGGAATGTGGAGTTGTTGGAGGCCCTTCCCTACGGCGAACAAGATGACTTGATCATCGAATGGGTCGCTCAGCCAAGGGCCGATGTAATTGATGTCGAGGACCGCCGAGGGCTGGTGCAATGGAACTTTGATGTCGCCCCCCATGCGACCCAAAACGTCACCGTTGAACAATCCATTCGCTGGCCTGACGGGACTGTCTTGAGGTAACGTGCCCTCGGGCTCACTCTTTTGCGCGGGATGCGTGGGGTGTGGACAGGTCAGGCGTGTGATTTGGTAACGGCGCGCCATAGCGCTTCACCAGCGTGACATAGCGGGTGCCAAGCGACCCCAAATTGCACAAATGCCGCCCCGTCGAAGAGACAAATATGCCAACGCCCGCCCCAATGGGTCGTAGCTCCATCCCCTCGCCTGCAAGACGATTGATAAAATCCGCCCAATTGCGTGCCATGTCGATATGATCACACAGCATTTGATGGCGCACACGGTCAATTTTGCCTCCCGGCATCATTCCTAGAGGTGAATTTTTGGCCTGCCCCGCCGGAACCGTCCCGCCAAAGCGCTTACATAAGGTATCATATTCGATACCTATTTCGTCACCAGAACACACATGCGTTCCACAGCTCACCTTATACAAGGCGACCTCACCCTTTGTGACCCGCAATGCATACCCGTGAGGGCGCAAACGATCCGCAAGGTTTTTCCAACTGCTTGCTTTGGCCACATCATGAGAAAGCAAAGCAGATAGGGCCGTAACCAGCCGAGTGTCCGCCCGCCCATTTTGAACATCTTTGAATTGTCTTGCCACTTCGCGACTAAGAAGTTGGCGCACGAGATGTCCTACCGAAACATCCCGTGCGGTCGCAACTTGTTGCGCATCTGAAAGCAAATCGCGTGGCAGTTTGAGAGAGACTGATTCCAAATCCATACCTAAGGGTGCGCGCGGGATGGTTAATGGCCCGTTAACTCTACCTCAGCGGTCCCTGTGGATCAGGCGTATCACGGCTAAATCCAAGTTCCCTTTTCGTGGCTAACAGACTTAAACATCTGCAAATTTCGCCGTTTTTGGGTCGTAATATTCCAACCCACCTGCACCAATATCATTCCACATCCCATGCAGGGTCAATGAGCCACCCATGACCTTTTCTTTCAGCCAGGGGAACGTCATCAGATTTTCTAGGGACATCATGACCGCGTGTTTTTCAAGCTGCCTTGCCTGCTCAGCGGGGTCTTCGATATCTTTTACAAGTTCATATTTGGGCCGCAGGATATCCATCCAGCGCCCTACAAAACTGTCTTTTTCTTCCAGCTCAGGCGCATCGCCTGCGCACATGCTGAGACACCCCTGAACCCCGCCGCAGCTTGAATGTCCCAAGACGATCAGATGTGCAACTTTCAGGACCTGAACCGCATATTCAACCGCCGCAGATGTACCATGCTGCGCCCCATCGGGTTGATAGGCTGGCACCAGATTGGCGATGTTCCGGTGGATAAAAAACTCTCCCTGATCAGCGCCAAAAATCGATGTCACATGCACGCGGCTGTCACAACACGAGATCACCATCGCCCGGGGGTGCTGCCCATCAGTCGCCAGCTTGCGATACCAAGAACTGTTTTCAGCGTAGGTGGTCGCTTTCCAACCTTGATAGCGTTGTACAAGATATTTGGGTAATGGTTTTGCCTGATCCATGGTACACGTTCTCCCTGATTATCCGTCTCAATTAGCCAGAATTGTCGCCGAATTCGAGAGAAATCACGCTTTGGCGGCAACCATTTGCAAACAAATACACTTCATACCTTTAGCAGCCGTGGGGGCGATCAAAGGGGTGAGAGATGAATAACGTAATTGAAATTCGACTGGCGGAACAAATCCAGCTAGATCAAGTCCGACTGGGAATGCTCTATTCCCAGCTAGGCGAAGCAGGTGCAGAAGCAGTGGTGTGCCGCGCGATGGAGGAAATTGCCGCGCGTTTGGCCCAATGCGAAGAACTGTGGCGGGCACAAAACCACACATTGCTGCGCAAGCAGGCGCGCTCCTTGATTGCGATCGCCGATCAGATTGGCATGCACAGGCTGGCGCAGGTTGCACGGGATGTCACCCTTTGCGTCGATTCCAAAGATAGCATCGCAGTGACTGCGACATTGTCCCGCTTGTTGCGAATTGGCGAACGATCATTATCGGCAATTTGGTCTATGGAAGATTTAAGTATTTGACGGTGGTTGCAGCCCCGACAGGATGGGATAATCTGCGCGCAGATTTACGTCCCCTTGAAAGGTCACACATCCAATGCCTCTTACCTTCTGCACCGCGACAGCCGATGTAATTGATTTGCATATCCTACCCCAAGATGCGGTGACCGAGTGGTTGGAAAGCCAACCTCAAACGATCGTAAAATGGGTTGAGGCAAATGGGTTTACTGGCGGCATTGGCCAAGCATTGGTTGTGCCTGACGCCGAAGGCCAATCCGCAATGGCGTTGATCGGATATGGCACAGCAGCTGCACGGGCGCGCGGGCGGTTTGCAGTTGCGGCAGCCGCAGTAAAACTACCCAAGGGCCGCTACGCCATCGTGAGCGGTCTACCGGAGGATCAGATCGAAAATGAATCCTTGGGGTGGTTGCTCGCTGGGTATCGTTTTGACCGGTACAAAACCCGCGCACCAATGGCCGCCGAATTGGTCGCACCTGTCGGCATCGATGCAAATCGGGTAGAGGCAATCGCAAAAGGTGAGGCATTGACACGCACCCTCATCAACACCCCCGCGTCTGATATGGGACCACCGGATCTAGAAAACGCGGCCCGCGAACTCGCTCAGGACCATGGCGCCAAAATCGAGGTGATCATAGGTGAAGATCTCCTGTCGCAAAATCTACCGATGATCCACACCGTTGGCCGTGCCGCCAATCGCGCGCCGCGCCTGATCGACATGCACTGGGGCACGACAGGCCCCAAGCTAACGCTTGTAGGCAAAGGTGTTTGCTTTGACACAGGCGGCCTAAATATCAAACCCGGTGCCTCGATGGGGCTGATGAAAAAAGACATGGGCGGCGCTGCTGCTGTTTTGGGGCTGGCCCATATGCTCATGGCTACAGATGCCAAAATCCAACTACGTGTCTTGATCCCCGCTGTTGAAAACTCGATATCCGGCAACGCCTTCCGCCCCCAAGATATCCTCACATCGCGCAAAGGTCTCACGGTTGAGATCAACAACACCGATGCAGAAGGCCGCTTGGTACTCGCTGATGCTTTAGCGCTTGCTGACGAAGATAAGCCCGATCAAATCATTTCAATGGCCACCCTCACCGGCGCAGCCCGCGTGGCGGTCGGGCCTGACCTTGCGCCCTATTTCAGTGACGATGCCGATTTTGTCAGCGCGCTTGAAGTCTCAGCACAAAAAACCGCCGATCCTGTATGGCGCCTGCCCTTCCACGATCCCTATGAAACAATGATCGAACCCGGCATTGCCGACTTGGATAACGCTCCCAAAGGCGGCTTCGCAGGTTGTATCACCGCTGCTCTTTTCCTGCGCCGCTTTGTTACGGATAGCAAATACGCGCACTTCGACATATACGGCTGGCAACCAGCGGCCGCACCCGCCCGCCCCAAAGGGGGTGTGGGGCAAGGGACCCGCGCATTGCTAGACGCACTCGACAGGATATTGAACAAATGACACACCCGCGACAAACACCCGATCCCGACCGCATGCCATTGAACGAACCTGCCCAAATCGGGCGCGGTGTCGTGAATCTGCTGCGTAAACCAAATGGCGCCCGTGATCGCCAGCTGCTCGCCGGCGCAGAAGTCACCATCATGTCCCGAGAGGACGGCTGGGCCTACGTGCAATCCAAAGTCGATGGGTACTGTGGATTTGTCGGCGTCGCATCGCTCTCAAAACCACAAACACTCACCCATAAGGTCACGGCGCCTGCAACCCACGCCTACCAGAACCCAAACTTCAAGGCGATCGACCGTGCAGCCTTCAGCCACGGCAGTCAATTTGCCATGCTCGACGAAGATGAAAACTTCATACGCACCAGCCACGGCTTCGTCCCCAAGCAGCATATCAGCCCCATAGACACCCTTGCAGATGACCCAGCACAGGTCGCCGAAGCCTACCTTGGCACACCTTACCTTTGGGGCGGCAATAGCATCTCTGGCATCGACTGCTCAGGCTTGGTGCAAGCAGCCTGCCTCGCCTGTGGCATCCCCTGCGGTGGCGACAGCGACATGCAAGAGGCAGAGCTGGGTGACCTCCTGCCCGATGGCTCCTTCCCGCAACGCAATGACCTGTTGTTCTGGAAAGGACACGTGGCCCTCGTGTGGGATGCTGAGACGCTGATCCATGCAAATGCCCATGCAATGGGAACCGTCTTTGAACCAATTGACGCTGCAATCGCGCGGATCTCAGAAACAGATGGCGATGTAACAGCGCATCGCCGCCTGCCTGCCCAACCCTGATCTAGAACGCCAACAACAAGCGGGGGCTATCCGCATTGCCCCCGCCCCTCTCTCATTTGGCCAAAAATACTCAAATCCCGCAGACCCTACTCAACGATCCGTATCAGTTTGCGCTCCAACACCCGCAACACAGCTTTCAGGTCATGACCCCGTTTCAAAACCTGACCATCCGTCCCCACCACAGCATATAGCCCCTGCTTCATCCGCAGTTTTGGCCGCTTTTCGATCCGGTAAAGAGGTATTTCCGCAGTCCGGCGGAATACAGCAAACACAGCGACTTCGCGCAGACACGAAATCCCATAGTCGCGCCACTCCCCTGCAGCGACCATCCTTCCATAAAGCGATAGGATCACCGCAAGCTCTGTTCGGTGGAAGGCCACCTGCTCAGCGGGGCGACCAGAACCGTTACCTTGAAAGCCATTCGTCGGAAGCGTCGGAATATTCATTCTTCTAAACTTGCGCTGCATGCGGCGCAAATCAAGCCCTAACCGTCAGTTTGCTTGATTGCGCGACATTTCAAAGTGCAAAATTCGGCTCAGAAGCAACGTTTCAGACAATCAGCCACAAGTGATGGCGATGATATTATCGATATCATCCAATTGAACATTCAGGCGGGCGGGGTTGAAATCAGTTGTGACTGCATCAGTCGGACCAACAAGGCGCTTTGGCTCTGGCAAAGCAAGAGAAGAGGCCGCATCTAAACCAATCAACCCTTGGTGGGCTGCAGCATTGCACGTGTCAGGCGCATTGGTCGGTACGCCGCCGACGGTTGGGATGGCAGCCGTACCGCATCCAGCCAGCAACAATCCTGCTAATAGTGTGTATTTCATCTGCCGTACCTCGCTAAAAATGTATCTACAGCGCTGTCCACCACTCGGTCGATTTCTGCTGCTGTTGCCTCTTTGATAACGCCAAACATCAGGCGCATCCACAAGTCCGCTTTGCATAGTTCACCAAATTGATCCGCGGCCAAGGTGTAATCGTCTATCTTTAGCTCACCACGTGCACATGCCTGCTCAAAATAGCAGGCCAGCTCGCTGCGCATCACCTCAGGCCCAGACCTGTAGAACCCATGCCCCAGCTCTGGGAAGCGCTCGGACTCTGCGACACAAATACGAAATATCTGCATCCCGAATTCACTGGTAATGAAGCCCAGAAAATGGCGGCCTGTTTGCCCCAAGACGCTGCGCGGCGCTGCCTTAAAGTCGATCTGGTCCAGCGCGGCACCTGCCTGCCGTCGGCATCCTTGACTGGCCACCTCGATGAACAACTGGCGCTTATCTGTAAAATAGCTGTACACCGTCGCCTTGGAGACCCCGGCCACACGAGCAATCTCATCGACGCTTGCCCCTTCAAAACCATCGGCCATGAAAACAGCGCGTGCACCTTCCAAAACCTGATCATGTTTGCGACCACGTTGGACGGTTGCTTGCTCCAGAATGTCTTCGCGCGCCATTGTTGCTCCTGATTTGAACCTGTCCATCATATGGACGGATCACTTTGCTTCCAAGCGCAATTCCCAATACCGCGTGGCCCCTGCCCCACCGTCAACTTTGCACTAGCGCGATCAATTCCCCCAAGCTATCTGTCAGACTATGTTAGCGATCTTTTTAAAAACACTGCCTTTTTTCGCGTTGATCGGGCTGGGTTACGGAGCGGGTAGAACCCGCTTCTTTTCACCCGAGGCGACAGCCCATTTGACCAAATTTGTGTTCTACTTCGCCCTCTCAGCGATGCTGTTCAGTTTTTCCGCCAATCTTTCATTGGCTGACATCTGGGACACCCGCCTTGTCGTCGCCTATTTGTGGGGCACATTGTTTCTCTATGGCATTGCCACAATTGTCGGACATCTACGCAACCTGAAAATCGAAACCGCCGCGGTTGAGGCGCATTGCGCCGTCATCGGCAATGTTGGCTTTTTGGGTGTGCCGATGCTGGTGTTGTTGCTGGGACCCCAAGCGATTGGTCCTGTCATGCTGGCGCTTGTGGTTGATTTAATTGTTTTTTCATCTCTGATCGTCATTCTCATCACGGGGTCGCGCGCTGGATCGATGCCGATTGCCATTTTCCGTAACATCGCGATTGGGTTGATCAAAAACCCCATGATTGCAGCGATTACCTGCGGTCTGTTGTGGTCGGGTATGCGCCTTCCCATTCCTGCCCCGATGAACGAATTTTTATCGTTGCTGGGCGCAGCCGCCACGCCGGGGGCGTTATTTGCGATTGGCGCATCCTTGGCGACCAAATCAACCGAGCGTTTGGAAATCGCGGGCTGGTTGAGCTTTTGCAAGCTCGTCCTACACCCGTTATTCGTAGCTTTTGCCTGCATTGTTTTGTTCAAAGTCGACGCTTTCCAAACCACGGTCGTGGTCTCTGCGGCGGCACTTCCTGTGGCTGGCAACGCCTATATTCTAGCCCAACATTATGACGCATCACCGCAACGCGTTTCTGCAGCCATCCTCATGTCGACAGCGCTGAGCGTCCTGACAGTCAGTTTGTGGATTGGATGGCTGACAAGCACGTAAACCTCTTGCTCCTCCCGCTGGTCATAGATAGCCATAACTAACTTCGCAAAGGATTTCACATGGAAACGCTCTCTTCCAATGCCTGCTTTGGCGGCATCCAACACGTCATTAAACACGCTTCAAAAAGCTGCGCATGCGACATGACCTTCGCCCTATTTTTACCCGCCGAAGCAAAAGACGGCCCCGTGCCTGTTTTGTGGTTTTTGTCAGGCCTGACCTGCACCCATGAGAACGCAATGGTCAAAGCGGGCGCGCAAGCTTGGGCCGCCGAGCAAGGCATCGCTTTGGTTTTCCCAGACACCTCTGCGCGCGGCGAAGGTGTAGCCAATGATGACGCCTATGATCTAGGCCAAGGGGCTGGGTTCTATGTCAACGCAACCCAAGACCCGTGGAAACCACATTTCCAAATGTGGACCTACATCGCAGATGAGCTGCCCGCCCTGTTGGCCGAAAACTATCCTGTGGACATGGATCGCCAGTCGATCACAGGGCATTCCATGGGCGGGCATGGCGCACTAACCTTGGCCATGACCTACCCTGAACGCTTCGCCTCGGTGTCGGCATTTGCACCTATCGCACAGCCCACGGCCAGCGATTGGGGCCGCAAGCAACTGACGGCTTATCTCGGCACCGATGAAACGACATGGGCTGCCCATGATGCCTCCCTTTTGATGGAGACCAAAGGCTTTGACGGGCCTGTTTTGGTAGACCAAGGCACCGACGATCAGTTCCTAGAACTGCTGCGCCCAGAAGCACTGAGCGCTGCAATGGCCAAGCGCCGCCAGAACGGCATTTTCCGCATGCAGCCAGGGTATGACCACAGCTATTTCTTCATCGCGACCTTCATGGAAGACCACATCACCTTCCACGCCGAAGCCCTGTGGTCCGCATGACGTCTCTTTATATTGATGCCGATGCCTGCCCCGTCAAAGAAGAGGCCGAGCGCGTTGCCACACGGCATAAAATCAAGATGTTTGTTGTTTCCAACGGGGGGCTGCGCCCCTCACGAAACCCATTTGTAGAGACTGTTATCGTGCCTGACGGGCCTGATGTCGCCGACATGTGGATCGCCGAGCGCGCCACCCGCGGTGACGTTGTTGTCACAGGTGATATCCCACTGGCCGCCAAATGTGTCGAAGCGGGTGCGCAGGTGATCAAACACAATGGCGAAGCCCTAACGCAGGCCAATATCGGCAATGTATTGGCAACGCGCGATCTGATGACAGACCTGCGCGCCGCCGATCCCTTTCGCCAAGGCGGCGGCAAAGGCTTTACAAAGGCCGATAGGTCCCGTTTCCTAGAGGCCCTAGAACGCGAAATTCGCGCGGCCTCAAAACACTCCTGACACCCGATCACTGCTCTTCCCATGAAAGGTTACAAATGACCCCAAAGGCCGTAATTTTTGACATCGGAAATGTTCTGATCGAATGGCAACCCGAACGCTATTTTGATGCCCAAATAGGGGAAAGCCGTCGCCGCGACATGTTCAGCATGGTTGACCTGCACGGCATGAACGACCGCGTTGATAGGGGCGAGAATTTCTCCGATGTTGTGGCAGAGACAGCGCAGAGCTATCCCCAATGGCATGATGAAATCATGATGTGGCATGATCGTTGGATCGACCTGGCAGCTCCTCTCATTCCACACGCATGGCGGTTAAAAGACGCGCTGCAGGCCAACGGCATTCCTGTTTTCAGCCTCACAAATTTTGGCATTGAAACGATGGTCATCGCTCGGCAGGCTTATCCG
Source organism: Sulfitobacter sp. (assembly GCA_039967155.1). Taxonomy (GTDB): domain Bacteria; phylum Pseudomonadota; class Alphaproteobacteria; order Rhodobacterales; family Rhodobacteraceae; genus Sulfitobacter. The sequence continues at coordinate 11,364 of JBDVSG010000082.1, forward strand.
GTGCTGGAAACCTTTGATCGGGATTTCATTTCGGGCCACATGGGCGTTATCAAACCCGCCCCCCGTATCTATGAAATGGTTGAACAAGCAACAGGGCTGACCGGCGCAGAGCTGCTGTTTACCGATGACCGCATAGACAATATCAACGCAGCCGCTGCGCGCGGTTGGCAAACCCATTTATTCGAAGGCCCTCAAGGCTGGGCGGCGTGTCTCGTCTCGGCAGGGCTGTTGTCATCAAAGGAAGCGCTATGAACACCGTCCCGAATATTTCTTTTGACGCGGGCGAGCGCCTGATGGATTGGATCGGCCTGACCGATGCATTGGCGGCGGGGCATTCCCTACCCAAAGCCGAGATTGGCGATACGTTTCTATACCGCGCAGATGATACGCTGCTCAGCCGCTCTGCTTGGATCGACGGCATGGGGCTGGCTGTCAAAACCGCCACGATTTTTCCCAACAATGGCGCTGTAGGAAAGCCGAATGTGAATGGCGGCGTGAACCTATTTTCCGACACCGATGGCACCTTGAGCGCGATCATTGACTTCCACCTGATCACCAAATGGAAAACCGCGGGCGACAGCCTGCTGGCCGCGCGCCGCCTTGCACGTCCAACGTCGCGCAATATCTTATTGGTTGGCGCCGGCACGGTCGCAAAAAACCTGCACGTTGCCTATAGCGCCGCCTTCCCCCATGCTCAGTTCAGTATCTGGAGCCGCACACGCGCCAGCGCCGAAGCCTTGGCCAGCGCCTTGCCCGGAACAACCGTGATGGACGATCTGGAGACCGCAGTTGCCCAAGCCGACATCATCGGCAGCGCGACCATGTCCACTGAACCGCTGATCAAAGGCGCTTGGTTGCAGGCAGGTCAGCATCTGGACTTAATCGGTGCCTACCGCCCCGACATGCGCGAGGTCGACGACGAAGCTTTGCAGCGCGCGCGCCTTTTTGTAGACAGTTTCGACACGACAATAGGCCATATCGGCGAAATCAAAACGCCGCTTGAGACAGGGGCGATCAGCCGCGCGGATATCATCGCCGACTTTTACAATTTGGATGCATTCAAACGGCAGTCCGACGATGAAATCACAATTTGCAAAAACGGCGGCGGCGCACATTTGGACCTGATGACCAGCCGCTATGTGCTTGACCAATGGCGCGCTCATCGGTGATCTGGCTACTGCTCCTTCTGGCGGCTGCCATTGCGGCCCCTTTTGCGGTAGAACATTACCGCGTAAAGATGAGCGACGGGCGGCGCGGATCCGCCCCTGGCCAATTCGCTGAGCTGAGCCAAGGCGTCACCCATTACCAACTAACTGGCCCCATGGAGGGTCCGCTGGTTGTCTGTGTACACGGTCTGACCACGCCCAGCTTCGTCTGGGCCCCCTTGACCAAACGTCTGGCCGAAGACGGATTCCGCGTGCTGGTTTATGACCTTTATGGGCGCGGGTACTCGGACCGGCCAGAAGGCGCGCATGACAAGCTGTTTTACAATCAACAGCTGGATGATCTGCTGTCCTTTTTGGACATAGACGCGCCATTTCATCTGTTCGGATATTCCATGGGCGGTGCGGTCGCAACGGGATACGCGGCGGCCAACCTTACGCGGGTCCGGCGTTTGGTGTTACTTGCGTCTGCTGGCATGGTAACCCCGCAATCCCCCCTGCTGCAGATCGTCCGAGAACGCGGGGCTATTGGCCAATGGCTCATGCTGGCCGGATACCCCAGACAATTGCGCCGCGGCATCCGTGCCGAATGCGAACAGGCTACTGTCCCCCCCCAAATCCAAGCAGGGCAATTACGGCAGCTTGATTTCCAAGGCTTCATTCCGGCAGTTCTATCCAGTCTGCGCGGCATCCTGAGCAGTCCCGTTCAAGGGGAACATCTGGCCCTTAACCGCGCTGGCACCCCAGTGCTTGCGCTTTGGGGAGGGGAGGACGACCTCATTCCAGCCAGTGCCATGGGCCAGCTTACCGCGTGGAACCGCGACACAATTCAGGAGGTCATTGAGGACGCTGGCCACGGTCTGCCCTATACGCATTGCCCTGAATTATACGCCCATATCATTGATTTCCTGCCCGCCCCTGAAGGGGATGATTGGGGCCATGACACCTGATGCTCAGGCCGCTGAAAGGCGCAACGGTTTTTCCCGCACTGGCAAATGCACAACTGCGCTGAATGCCCCCACTGCGACACCAATCCACCATACGGTCGTGTAGGTGCCATAAGCATCATACATCCGCCCCCCCAGCCAAACACCGACAAAACTGCCCAGTTGGTGGCTAAAAAAGATAATCCCATACAGCGTGCCCATATACCGCAGCCCATAAATATGCGCGACCAACCCTGAGGTCAGCGGAACCGTGGCCAGCCAAAGCGCACCCATCGCAACCGAAAACAAGATCACGCTGAGCGGCGTGATCGGCAGCATAATGAACGCAGCTGCGACAATTGTGCGTGCGGTGTAGATTCCCGCCAACAGGTTTTTCTTTGAGTACCGTTTACCGGCCCAGCCAGCCAGCAAAGTCCCCCCGACATTCGCCGCACCGATCAACGAAATCGCAACCGCCCCCAACGCCGAAGTGGACGTAATGCCCATACTGTGCAGCGTGCTCCCCACTGCTATTGGGCCGCACATTTCGGTCACGAACGCTGGAAAATGCGCCGTGATAAAGGCCAACTGATACCCGCAGGAGAAAAAGCCCAAAAAGATCAGCGTATAGCTGGGATCTTTGAATGCGCGCAGCAGGATCGTACCCATCGCTTCTTCTTGCTCGGCCCGATCAACCTGAACGGGGGCGCGCATGAAAGGCAGGGTCAGGATAACCGACAAAATCAGGCCTGCAAAAATGGTAAACACCATTTGCCAACTCATCATCCCCAACATCCACTCAGCAACAGGCGCACCAAAAATCTGCCCCGCGCTGCCCGCAGCGGTAACCACCGCCAGCGCCATAGAGCGGTTGTCATCAGAGGCCGCACGCCCAACAACAGCCAAAATCACGCCAAACCCTGTGCCCGCAATGCCAAAGCCGACCAGCCACGCATACGCCTGATGCCCTAGGGGCGTGTCTGCGCCCGCCGACAGGATCAGGCCCAAAGCATAGACCACCGCGCCCATGATGATGGCTTTTCTATCGCCGATTTTCTCTGCAATGGCACCAAATATGGGTTGGCCAATGCCCCACGCAAGGTTCTGGATCGCAATAGCGAGCGAAAAATCAGCCCGCAGCCAGCCAAATTCCTCGGCGATGGGTATTTGGAAAACGCCAAAAGACGCCCGAATGGCAAAACTGACCAAGATGATCACGCAGCCAACGATGAGCACAGGCGAAAATAACGGAGCTTTTTGCATGGGTGCGGTCCTTTTGTTCTCGCCAGATTGCGCAGCCTTGGCGCTTGCGTCAATCACGCGATTGTATGCACACACTTTTCAATGCCGCGCCCGCACAGTAGGACTGTTGCATGACAACACTTCGCGCCCAATACGACCAAATGATCGCCGATGGCACTCTGCAATCCGACCCCGCCCAAGAGGCCGTCCTGCCAGAGTTTGACCGCATCCGCGATGCCCTGCTGACCCCTGTAAAAAAGGGCCTGTTTCGCAAAGCGCCCCCACCTCCTAAGGGTCTGTACCTTTGGGGCGGGGTCGGGCGCGGTAAATCCATGTTGATGGATCTGTTTGTGAACAGTCTGGGCGATATTCCTGCCCGCCGCGTGCATTTCCATGCCTTTATGCAAGAAATCCATGCTGCGATGCATGAGGCCCGCAAAACGGGCGTAGATGACGCGATTGCACCTGTTGCAAAGGCCGTCAGCAGCTCTGTTCGGGTGCTGGCGTTTGACGAGATGCAGATCACAGACATCACCGACGCCATGATTGTTGGCCGCCTGTTCGAAGCCTTATTCGCTGATGGGGTGATTGTGATTACAACCTCCAACCGTCTTCCAGATGAGCTGTACAAACACGGGCTAAACCGGAACTTATTTGTCCCTTTCATCGAATTGATCAAGCAAAAGATGGTCGTGCATGAATTGGTCAGCCCTACGGATTACCGTCAGGATCGCCTGTCGGGCAGCCCCGTCTATTTCAGCCCCGTCAACGCCCAATCGCGTGCAGCTATGGATTCTGTCTGGCATGATCTGTCGGGCGGCGAAGCGGGGCCGCTGACCCTGCATGTAAAGGGACGAGAAGTCATTCTACCGCTGTTTCGCAACGGTGTTGCGCGCACAAAATTCCACGCGCTTTGTGGCCAACCACTGGGACCAGCGGATTTTCTGGCCGTGGCAGAGGCCGTAAAAGTTCTGATGTTGGATGATGTCCCATCGCTGGGCCGCAGTAATTTCAACGAGGCCAAGCGTTTCGTGACCCTGATCGATGCGCTTTATGAAGCACAAGTGCGCTTGATTTGCTCTGCCGCCGCTGTGCCAGAAATGCTGTATCTTGAGGGCGAAGGTACGTTCGAATTTGAACGCACTGCATCGCGCTTGCGCGAAATGCAGGGCAAAGATTGGGGCAAAGCCTAGTTCACGACCACACTGTGTAAATCGGGGACTATGTCTTTGCTCACGTCACCTTCGACCAGATCAGGATGATAAGGCGCATTTTGGCCCATCAGGCTCCAACAGCCGAGGCCCATAATCCCCAATGCCGTTACACTGATAATCAATTGACGAATCGCTACTGACTTCGGGGCTACAGCCCCGTCTGTGTCGTTTTGTTTCATAATTTTGCTCGATCTTTGAAATAGCTGGTTACGCATGAAAAATAATATGCGCTCCAATCCTATCATTTCCTAACGCAGGGCTGGATCTTCCGTCAATATTTTTTCCCGCATTTGGTGTATCTCTACCCATTGTCCCACAAGATGTTGCCAGCAAGATACAAGGAGCCACAGATCAAAATCCGCGCCGAAGGGTCACGTTCCACAATGCGGCCCAAGGCCTGCATCACGTCATCAGCCTGTTCGGCGTCCATTCCAATGTCTTTCGCGGCTTGTGCTGTTACCTCAGCAGGAAGCGTCGCGGTCTCTTCAGGAATGGAGACCGCCTGTAGCGCGGTCACATGCGGCACCAATGGCTGCAAATAACTGGAAACGTCTTTGGTCTTGAGCATTCCGCAAATCAGATAGGTCGGCACATCGGGCATTTCGGTCAAGAGCGCGGCAATCGCCAGCCCCGCTGCAGGGTTGTGACCGCCATCCAGCCAAAGCTCTGCTTGCCCTGCAGCCTCGACCAGCGGTCCTTGGCGCAAGCGTTGCATCCGTGCAGGCCATTCGGCCTGTGTGACAGCCCCTTCGCAAGCCGTCGCATCAAAGCCCAAACTGCGCAGCGTAGCGATCACGCCGCCTGCGTTTTGTACTTGGTGCAAGCCGGGCAAGACAGGCAGCGGCAGGTCTAGCAAGCCTTGTTCATCTTGATAAATCATCCGCCCTGCTTCGCGGTAGGCATGCCAATGCTGGCCATAAACGCTGACGGGTGCCAGATTACGCGCGGCTTCCGCTTCGATCACCTCTAGTCCCGCGTCTTGTTGGGGACCAACAATACAAGGCACACGGCGCTTGATGATGCCGGCTTTTTCGCCAGCGATTTCGGCCAAGGTCTCTCCCAAGAACTGTTGGTGATCTAGAGACACCGGCGTAATCACAGTGGCAACAGGCGTGTCCACAACGTTGGTTGCATCCAAACGTCCGCCCAGTCCGACCTCTAGCAAGGTATAATCTGCAGGGGTGCGCGAAAATGCCAGAATAGCTGCACAAGTAGTGATTTCAAAATAGGTGATCGTCTCGTCGCCATTGGCGGCATAGCATTCGTCCAAAACCGCCGTCAGAGCCTCCTCTGAGATGATCTGCCCTGCGAGGCGAATGCGTTCATGAAAGCGCGCCAGATGCGGAGACGTATAGGCATGCACCCGCTTGCCAGCAGTTTCCAGCCCAGCGCGCAACATCGCTTGGGTTGATCCTTTGCCGTTCGTGCCCGCAATATGAATAACGGGTGGCAGTTTGTCCTGCGGATTGCCCAGCGCCGCCAACAATCGGTACATCCGGTCGAGCGTCAGATCAATCATTTTAGGGTGTAGGGCCATCATCCGTTCAAGGATTACGTCAGAAGAAGCATTCATGCTGAAATCTCATTATTCGTCGTGGCCAGAATATGCACGGCAACGCCCCGCATTGCAGGTGCTAAAACGGCATCTCGCAACGTGATTGCGCAAAAAGACACCGCCTGCTTGGCGCATTTGGTTGGGAGATCCACATGGCGCATGAACGCCCAACCTACTGTTGTGCGCCAACGTCGACCAACAGTCGTAAGATCATTTTGAGGTCTCATCGCCGGATGCTGCATCTTCTTGGGCCGCGACATCAGGTGATTCAACTGCGGGCGTTGGCTCTTCTTTTGCAGGGGGGGGCAAATCCCCACGCACAGCGGGCGGCAGCCCCATCAACATACGTGTGATGTTGATCAATTCGTCGCGCAGCTGAAGCCGCGAGGTCACGCGGTCTAGCATACCGTGCTCCAGCAGGTATTCGGCCCGTTGGAAGCCCTCGGGCAGTTTTTCACCGATCGTTTGCTCGATCACGCGCGGTCCTGCAAAACAAATCAATGCGTTCGGTTCCGCGATATGCACATCCCCCAACATCGCATAACTGGCTGTCACACCACCCGTCGTCGGGTGAGTGAGAACAACAATATACGGCAGGTTTGCTTCTTTTAGCATTTGCACCGCAACAGTTGTGCGCGGCATTTGCATCAGGCTCAGGATGCCTTCTTGCATCCGTGCCCCCCCTGCGGCCGAGAACAGGATCAGGGGACGCTTTAGCTTCACTGCTTCTTTCGCGGCTGCAATAATCGCGTTGCCCACATGCATCCCCATAGACCCCGCCATAAAGCTGAAGTCCTGAGCGCAGGCAACGATCGGCGTCCGGCCCATTTCACCCGTCGCGACAAGCATCGCTTCGTCTTCTTCGGTGGTTTTCTGAGCCGCGCGCAACCGGTCAGGGTATTTCTTTTGGTCTTTGAACTGCAGTGGATCCGCAGTGGGCACAGGCACTTCTACTTCGCTGAACACGCCGCCATCAAATAACGCGGTAAAACGGTCACGCGGGGTGATGTGCATATGGTGACCGCAATTGGTGCAAACATTCAGATTTTCGCTGACTTCGCGGTGAAACAGCATCGTGCCGCATTCGCTACATTTCGTCCAAAGGTTCTCTGGCGTTTCGCGGCGCGAAAAAATGGAGTTGATCCGCGGACGGACGTAGTTGTTGATCCAGTTCATATCGCGACCTCGTTACGCTGCATTTCAGCATCAAATAAGGGTGTAATGTCCAAATTGCAATCAGCGGCGCAAGGCCAGTCGTGCAGTAAGCCAACTTACAATCATTAAGGCGAAATCTACAGGCATCCATGCGCGCAATTCTGCAACATCGGCCATCCCGAACGGCGTATGCCACAAGGCCAGCCCACCCAGACTATCGGGCAGGGATGTTATCAGCAATGCCGTGACATTATTGACAAAATGCACGGCCAGCGCGGGGCCAATGGACCCCGCGCGGGCGGTCAGGTCAGCCATCAACACACCAAACAAGAACGCCCAGACAACAATCACCTCAGCATTCTCACCCGCCTCGGCGGGTTGGTAGTGGCCAATCGCAAATAAAATCGACGGAAGCACCATCCACATCAAAGGCGTTTTGAATCGCGCCCCGAATTGTTGCTGAAGGTACCCCCGAAAGAAGACTTCCTCGGCACTGATCTGGATAAAGACAGCCAATAACGACACAGGAAGCAGCAGCACCCACGTGCCCAACCCCAAATTTTGCACCAAAGGACCGCCCATGCCGTAGGGGGGGAGAACCATCAGCGCTATGCCCAACAAAATGAGTATTGCCAGAACTTTGAAAAACTGTGGCACAGCGAGTGACACCGGTCCGACAACGCTCAAAGCATCACGTTGATGAACAACACGCACCCCGACGAACACTGCCGCAGTGATCAACCCAAAGCTTAGCAATAACACAAACATCGCCAGCGGAGTTGTGCCGGACATGAGCTCTTGGGGGAATTGAGGGCGCAAGCGCGACAGCTGTGCAATCCCTTCTTGGTAAAACAACGCCATTGCAAGATAGGCCAACACCATAACCACGAGGCCTAATGCAACGCGCCAGACTTCCGCGCGTTTTTGTGCGACAACCGTGTGCAAGATATGCGCCGAATAGTCAGGTAAACCCCACATTATTTTGGTTTCCTGAATGTTTGATCTGGAATATTCACGTCTGCGCCCCGCAAAACATCTGCCGCATGGCTGAGATGGGAAGAAACCGTGCGCAGCAAGCTCAGCAATACGGTCCGATCATTTTCGATGACCGCACGGAACTGTTTTGCACCAATGCGCAAGAACCGCGAGTCCTCGGCCGCAATCAGGTCGGATTTACGCACTTCTCGCAAGATCACAGCAAGATCGCCGATCACACGGCCCGGCTCAACTGTTGATATGTGTTGGCTGGTATTCTCACCATCTTCAAAGGAGAGATTAGCTTTGCCCGAAATGCACAGGTAAACCGCGTCCGCAGGTTCACCGCTGCTGAACACACTAGTGCCAGCAGGCGCATCATACCATTGCCCCGCAAACGCCAGAAGCCGTTGGGCGCGCGAATCCATTCCCCCGAACAGATCATTGCGTTGGACCACGTCCAATTTGTTTCGCAAATCCTCAGAAACAGTGCCCGTGCTTTCAAAATGACGGGCCCCTTTGACGCCATCAATTCGGCCATGGCTGATCTCAACAAACATGTCATAGCTTTTGGGCGCTTTGAATGTGTCATCCAGAAATATCTGTGTCGTGTCAGGGAGCAATTGGCCCAGCCGCTCACGGATTTGGGCGCGGTCCTTTCCGGTCAGTGCTTGATCGAAAATCAAAATATCAGGCCGTTTGATGGCCGCACGCGTGAAGGCCACGCGTTCCTGAATGGAGGGCGCTAAATTTGTGCCCGCGATCGCGGTGTGAACATCAAACACATTCGTGGCGACCGCGCTGCTCAGGTTATGTTCTTCCAGCACATCCGCCACCGCATCGAGGATCAAATCAGTCTGCATGCCCGCGTCAGCTGACAGGCACCCGTAAATCAAATTTTCCAAAACAGTCAGACGCGGCAGGTAATTATCTGGCGCCAAAGGCGTGAACATTCCTGCAGCCAACGCGCGCAACTGGGCGCCTCTTGACCGCCGGATGGATAAGATTTCTTCTTTGAAGCTCTCTGGGAAGGCGGGGCCGATTTGTTCTGCTGTAAAGGCAAAGGGCACCATCATCAGCAATGCAAATTCTTCTTCGCTCAACGCGCCGTCGCCACGGTTTCGGCGTCTGACTGAAATCTCGACCAACCTCTCATAGAGGCTTTCCTCGATATTCAATGCGGTAAACAGGGGGTGGTTTGTGCCGTCCATGCCAAAGGTATGGTGCAGGGTCTCTACAACTGTTTGGGAAATCGCGATAATTTGCTCGACCAAGCCTTCTTCGGCGATAACGCGTAGAATGTCTTTTTCTGTGGCGAATGTCAGCTCACTAAAATCTTCCAACGGGGCGGCAAATAGCAGATTACCCCCCAACGGAACCGCCGGATTGAATTCCTCGGGGTCAAAACGGTAGACCGCGCCATCCAGTTTGCGTTCCGTCAATGCGGCCTGCACTTCTCCGCGTAATTCAACAATGCTTTTTGCCAATTCAGGGTGCGTGACAGGATCCATGATCGAGCCCAACATGGCGCGGATGATCCCTTCGTCCGAATTTATGATCCTGCTGAGTTCAAACCACCACGCCTGAACGTCTTTCATATTGTCCAACTCCGCCAACGCGGGATCAAGCCAGTCTGCTTTCAGGCTGTCTTGGCTATTGCCTGCGCGGCGCGCTTCGATCCCTACGCTGTCCCGTTTATCAGGGTCCCATAGCACGGTCTTGGGCGACGTGCGCAAAGACATCAGCATGTTTTCCCCAATGTTCCCTTTAAAAAGATAGGGCTGTGGTTGGACGTACCCGATACGCGCGGCAATGATGGCTTGGTGCAATTTGGCGACATCATAGCCGCCCATTGAGATCGTGCCGCGCGCGGGCAGGACCTCTCGTGTTAACAAATCGGCAATCGCGCGGCGTTCGGCAATCGAGGAGGTCTTGATCGCAATTTGAGCGCCCTTCGGAATATCCAAGGTCAAATCGTCCAGAACGATCCCCCCATCAGGGCTGCGGACAGATACGTTTTTCAGGCTAATCTCACCAATCAGATGAGGAATTTCATCGGGCGTGCCCTGAAACAGGTTTTCGTCCAGCATATCCGCAGGGGCAAATCGTTCGGTCACGATTTCCCAGCGCAGGGCCATATCTTGGGTCTGATTGTAATAGGCCAACAGCTCTTTCCACGGGTTGCTGAGGTCTTTGTACGCGGCCAGCGCCGCCACCAAGGCCCCCACCGTGATTTCGCCTTGAATGGCCAGAACGCCGCCGATCAGATAAAAAAAGAAGGGCGTGAGCTGCCCGATGAAGTTATTCAGAAACTTCATAAAGAACTTTTTCTGGTAGATTCTGAACCGTACGTCGAACAGACGCCCCAGACGATCCGTGAACACAGCCAACCGAAACCGCCAGCCGCCATTGGTGCGGATATCAGTAAGGCCTGCGGCAGTTTCGCCGATCTCGGCCGAGAGTTGCCGTACCGCTTGGATACGTTCTTTGTTCAGCAGGTTAATCTGACGCTGCAATAACGGAATGACATAGGCCTGAAGAGGGATCAGCGCGATCCCTGCAAGGCCAAACCAGACCGATTGCAGAAACAGAAACATCACGATGATCAACATCTGGCCCGCTTGGAAAACTGGCTGCGCAAGGAAATCTCCCATCAATCCCCCCATCGGTTCCGCTTCGGAGGTGACCATGCTGACCAGTTCCCCCTGAGAGGTTTCCTGAAAGTAGCGCTTGGGAAACCGCATCATGCGGTCGATCAACGTAAAGCGGAATCGGCGCAAAAGGCGTTCTGCGGTGACGCCTTTCATTGTGTTCAGACGCATCTTTAACAAGCCGTGAACCAACACCGAGCCCAGATAGGCAAAACAGAGACTAAGCAGAAATTGCATGCGCGTTAGATCATACCCAAACGCGGTGACCATCAGCTCTTCTGCGCCGATGGCATCGTTGATAATCCGTTTGGGCAATTCCAATGTCACATAGAGCAACGGAAACGTCAGAAGGGTCACAGCCAACAGAACCAATTGTTCGCGTTTGGAGTATTTCCAGATAAAGGCGAACAGGCTGCGGTCCATAATGTGGCTTTCCTACATCAAGTATTCTTGCAAACTAGGCCTCTCCAACCTTCATTACAATGCACGAGTAAGCGCAATTGCTTGCAGCAGACCCCGTGCAGGATTATGCCTCTGTCAACGAATTCTTCGCAGGAGCACCCACGATGTCCACCAACCCACGTTTCGACAAATCCAAACTGCCCAGTCGCCATGTTACAGAAGGCCCTGCGCGCGCGCCGCATCGGTCTTATTATTACGCCATGGGCATGACGGAAGAAGAGATTCACCAGCCATTGGTTGGCGTCGCTACCTGCTGGAACGAAGCAGCCCCGTGTAACATCGCCCTGAACCGTCAGGCGCAATCGGTGAAGGTGGGTGTAACTGCCGAACAAGGCACGCCGCGTGAATTCACCACCATAACCGTGACAGATGGTATTGCGATGGGCCACGAGGGCATGCGTTCTAGCCTTGCTTCACGTGAAGCAATTGCCGACACGGTTGAGCTGACCATGCGCGGTCATTGCTATGACGCGATTGTCGGCCTTGCAGGTTGTGACAAATCTCTGCCGGGTATGATGATGGCGATGATCCGCCTGAACGTCCCTTCTGTCTTCATGTACGGTGGTTCGATCTTGCCGGGCAAAGCACCCAAAGGTGCGGATGTGCCTGCGAATTTTGCCGACCGTGACCTGACCGTTCAAGATATGTTCGAGGCCGTCGGCAACTGGCAAAACGGCAGCATGTCCGAGGCCGCGCTAGACGTGCTGGAACGTGTGGCCTGTCCTTCTGCAGGTGCTTGTGGGGGTCAGTTCACCGCCAACACGATGGCCTGTGTCTCTGAGGCGATTGGCCTTGCGCTGCCGAACTCCTCTGGTGCGCCTGCCCCCTACGAGAGCCGCGATGAATACGCGATTGCCTCGGGTAAGGCGGTCATGAACCTGATCGAAAAAAACATCCGTGCGCGTGACATCTGCACACGAGAAGCCTTTGAGAACGCAGCACGCATCGTGGCCTGCACAGGGGGCTCCACAAATGCGGGTCTGCATTTGCCTGCCATGGCGCATGAGGCGGGCATTGATTTCTTCCTTGAAGACGTCTGCGAAATCTTCCGCGATACGCCGCATTTCGTCGATATGAAACCGGGTGGCGCGTATGTTGCTAAGGATCTTTACGAAGCGGGTGGTGTGCCTGTCGTCATGCGTGAATTGCGCAAGGCTGGTCTGATCCACGAAGACTGCCTGACCGCGACGGGCTACTCCATGGGCGAAGAGCTGGACCGCATCGCGCGCGATGCAGATGGCAAAGTCATCCATGCGGTAACCGACCCGATCAGCACAACAGGCGGCGTTGTCGGCCTGAAAGGGAACCTCGCCCCTGAAGGCGCCATCGTGAAAATCGCAGGCATGGCGGAAGAAGACATCGTCTTTACCGGCCCTGCGCTGGTATTTGAATGTGAACAGGACGCGTTTGAAGCCGTGCAAAACCGCACCTATTCTGAGGGCGATGTGTTTGTGATCCGCAATGAAGGGCCGCGCGGCGGTCCGGGCATGCGTGAAATGCTGGCCACCACGGCTGCACTGTCCGGTCAGGGCATGGGCAAGAAAGTGGCCTTGATCACCGATGGCCGGTTCTCAGGCGCGACACGTGGTTTCTGCGTAGGTCACGTCGGCCCAGAGGCCGCATTGGGCGGGCCAATCGGCCTGTTGAAAAATGGCGACCAAATCACGCTTAACGCCATCACAGGAACGATCAGCGTTGATCTGACGGACGAAGAGCTGGCCACACGCAAAGCCGCTTGGGAAGGCTCCCGTGAGACGATCTATGGCTCTGGTGCGCTTTGGAAATACGCGCAACTGGTGGGACCAACATACCTTGGTGCAGTCACGCATCCAGGTGGCAAGAAAGAGCGTCATGACTACATGGAGCTCTAAACAAGCAGCGGCGCTCGGCATGATTTTCATGCTGGGCGCTTGCGAGGATATGGGGATTGGCGGATTGGCCAGTCTCACTGCGCCCGATGACACGGCATTGCCCGCCGTGCCCTTGACCCAAGCATTGATGATGCGCGGTGCGGTCACGCTGGTTCCGCCCACAGGCTATTGTATCGATCCAGACAGCCTGACACAGAGCTTCGCGATGATGGCACGCTGCGACACGTTGGGCGCTGCAACAGGTAGCAGCGGTGCGCCCGCTGGCCTTCTAACCGTAAGCCTTTCGCGCATGGCCAAGGATGCATCCCTGCCCACAGCCCAAGAAATTGCAACCGCGGGTGGGCTGTCTTCTCCTCAGAGCGTCCAACACGCGGACACGAACGTGGTTTTCAAAACCTCTGGTGAAGCGCCGGCATCCGGTTTGTCGCCAGATCATTGGCGTGCTGTTGCGCGTGTTGATCGCTTTTCACTGGGGGCAGCACTCTATGGGCCTGATGCCCACCGCGCTGTTTCATCAGAGGGCGCAGGCGTGCTGCAAGACATGATCAAACGGACGTCTGAAACCAACAACGCCCTCCAGTAGCACTGTACGGTTGCGCGACGATAGTCATGCGTGGCATCTTACCTGCAATGCGCATCCGTTCAGCTAAACGAAACGGTTGCGCCATAAAAAGTAGTGACGAGTAGCAAGGCAGAGCAAATGGCCAAGACTGGCGGAAATTTTCTGGATGCGGCGATCTATAGCCGGACGATCGCAAGATGGGCGCGCAATGCGCGTATGGCGCGTACGGCCGACTTGCTTGGCCTGCGCAAGCAACGTCTGCACGCGCGGCAGCTCAAGGCGCATTTGGACAACCTGATCCACATTGCAGACGAACGTTTGGCACTGCCGCTTGAGGGATCTACCAGCTTCCCCAAACCCCATAACGCGGATTGGGCATGGCGCCCAGAATTATGGCGCGGCCCGCTTCCCAATCCTGGGATGTCGGCTGTACAAACCCGCTCAATGCTGGGCAATCAGGTGACGCTTTTTCATGACTGTGAATTGTCCGAATTGACCCTGCGCCAGCTGCGTAACTTGCGTGAGGAAGATCTGGCGCCTTACGGGCTGCGCATGGATGTTTTTCGCTTTGATGGCTCTTTTCTATCGCTGGTGGTCGACCTTCCAGAGGCTGCCGTTGATGGTCTAAAGCGGACCCATTTGGTTCGTATGGATGTGATTGTAGAGCTCGAAAAACCCATTGAAATTTTTGCGCGCCTCAACATCAAAAACGGCCCGAACACAGAACAAATCGTGCGAGAACTGGACCTGAACCAAGACCAGATCGTTGTGGAATTTGATCTGGCCTATTCGACAATGAATGAACGCCGTGTTGAAGCGGCTTGGGTTGACTTGATCTTTGAAGGGCCCGAGATGAATCAGGTCACTCTACGTGATCTGACATTCTCACGCCGCCCACGGGCACAGATCTAGATGCCCGTACTGAACACCCCCACACCGAGAAGGAGGATGCCATGACAAATCTTGTGCTGACCAAAACAAAAATGCGCCAAGGCATCTGGGAAGGGCTCCTGACAGGCGGCACAAATGACGCGCTGCCAAAGCTAAACGTGACGCACCAAGGGAACACCGTTCAGAACGTATCCGTTGACATGTTGGAGGCAGGCCAAGGGCATTGCGTCCGCATTCCGATTCCGGTGGAGGCCATCGCAGACGGGCTGCAAACGCTGTTAATTGAAGATGCTGACACAGACGAAAAAGTCGGGTCAATCTCTCTAATCGCAGGGGAGGCACTGGGCGATGATTTGCGCGTCGAAGTAGACCTTTTGCGCGCCGAACTGGATATGCTGAAACGCGCCTTCCGTCGTCATTGTCTGGAAACCAGCTGACGGGCAATCGCTGCAGAACACCTTAGAACAATGCAAAAGGCCGCCCCGATACCGGAGCGGCCTTTGTTGTTTATAAGATGATTTACGCCTATTTAGGGCCCAAAGCGGACAGGCCTTTGAGAATATCAATGGCATAGGCCAGTTGGTAATCGTCCACCCGCAGCTCTGCTGCCTTCTCGGCTTTTTCACGATCTTCCATGATCTGGTTGATCTCATCCTCGGTCAGGCTGTCGTTGTTCAGGCTGCCGCGCAGATCGGCCTCCGAACGGTTGCGGCGCACGGGTTCATCCGCTTCTTCCTCGGCCTCTGTGCGGCGGGGCGGCTGGGCAACGATGATGTCAGGGGACACGCCCAACGACTGGATCGAACGGCCCGACGGCGTATAATAGCGCGCAGTGGTCAGGCGCATCGCCCCTTCCGAGCGCAGCGGCATGACCGTCTGAACCGACCCTTTACCAAAGCTTTTGGTCCCGATCACAATCGCACGGCGGTGATCTTGCAACGCGCCAGCAACGATTTCAGAGGCCGAAGCGGACCCGCCGTTGATCAGCACCACAATCGGTTTGCCTTCTGCCAAATCGCCCAGTGTCGCGTTGAACCGATCCCCATCGGACGCTTCACGGCCTCGGGTGCTGACAATCTCGCCTTCGTTCAGGAAAGCATCAGACACTTTGATCGCTTGCGTCAGCAATCCACCAGGGTTGTTGCGCAGGTCGATGACAAAGCCGTTGACGTTATCAATGCCACCCGCGGTCTCTACTTTTTCGGCCAGTTGTTCGGCCAATTTCGGGTAGGTTTGATCGTTGAATGTGCTCAGGCGCAGCACAACACTGTCACCTTCCGTGCGCGAACGTACGACTGTCAGTTCAATCGTGTCGCGGGTGATGGTGACGTCAAAGGGCTCCGCTTCGCCTTCACGAACCACCGTGATCACGATGTCAGAGCCGACAGGCCCCCGCATCAGCTCAACCGCTTCGTCCAGCACAAGGCCCAACAAGCTTTCGCCATCCACATGGGTGATGAAATCACCAGCCTCAATGCCCGCCTCATCTGCGGGCGTGCCATCGATGGGCGACACAACTTTAACAAAGCCCTCTTCTTGGGTGACTTCAATGCCAAGCCCACCAAATTCGCCGCGCGTTTGTTCACGCATTTTGACCGCATCTTTGGGTGACAGATAGCTAGAGTGCGGATCAAGGGATGTGAGCATCCCGTCAATCGCGGCCTCGATCAATTCTCCCGAGTCGACTTCTTCGACATATTGGGCGCGAATGCGTTCAAAGATGTCACCAAACAGGTCAAGTTGCTCATACACATTTTCGGTTTTTGCCGCTTCTTGTGCCAACAATGGTGCTGCAATCTGGGTTGTTGCGATTACACCCAAAACTGTACCGCCTGCTGCAGCCATCAAAAATTTCTTCATTTATTATCCATCCTTGTTGGTCCTGAACCAAGATGCGGGATCTCGGGGAATATTATCTTGTCTGACTTCTATATAGAGCGTTTCTGAGCGGGCAGCGCCAGTGCCATCACCATCTGTTGACAATTCACCGCCGACAGAAGCGCCTCCCATCAGTCCAATGGGTGTCCCAGCGGCTATAACTTCACCAATTTCGCCATAAACGACCTCAAGTCCAGCAAATACAAAAAGAGTATCCGCACGAGGTTCTAATATAATGACATTGCCAAAATCCAAAAGAGGTCCTTGGTAGCGGATTGTCGCAGCCGTGGGCGAGGTGGCGATGGCCCATGGGCGGGTCGCCAGCAACATGCCCGGACGTTTGACACCGGCTGCATCCGCCTCATTCATCCCGCGCAAGACGAGACTTTGAACCGGCAGCGGCAAGTCTCCGATCCGGCCCTCAATGTTCACGGGGGCTTCGACGTTGATGTTTTCCCCCGTCACAATTTGCGACAGGCCAGAGGCAAATCCGCCCAAAGTTTCGGTAGACGCAATCAAAATCGCCGTCGACACAGGATCTTCGGTAAAGCGCATGGGCAGATCCGTCCGTTCGGCCATGGCTTGGTTCAATGCAGTACGCGCGGCCTGTACCGCCGTCAGGCTGCTACGCACCCGTTCTTCGGCATCGGTTTGTAGCGTGCGCAGGGTCTGCACATCTTCAAGATCACGGCGCAATTGAACCGCGCGCAAATTCAATGCTGGGGTAAGTTCTGCCAGCAACAGGCCTGCGCGGGCTGTGCCAGTAGGGCCATCTGGGTGCAATAATGCGGTCGGATTATCCGTACCAATGCTTTGCAGAACGGCCAACAGCTGGCCAACTTCGTTATCGCGCGAATCCAATCGCGCGCTCAGCTGGGCTTCGCGGATCGCGGCCTGACGCAGCCCTGTGCGCATCGCTGCCAATCCGGTTTCAAAGGCTTGGATTGTGCCCGTCAGCGCCCGAACGCGGTCGCGCGCGCCCTCCGCTTGGTCCAATTGCTCGGCCGCCTCTTCCAGCATTTGCACTGCGGCACGTGCTTGGCCTGCGGCATCATTCTGGGCGCTTGCTGAGGAGGCCAGCACGATCGCAAGAAGAGCGGCCCGCAAGATCATGACAGCAGGTTTTCCCCTGTCATTTCGTCGGGCTGGTCCAATCCCATCAACGCCAGAACCGTCGGCGCGAGATCCCCCAGACGTCCCGTGCGCAAGGTTGCGCCCTCTGGTGCGCCTGTCACCACAATGGGTACCGGGTTCAGCGTATGTGCCGTATGCGGCCCACCAGTTTCAGGGTCTATCATCATTTCGCAATTGCCGTGATCTGCTGTAACGATCATCGCGCCGCCGACCTTTTCCAACGCGTCCAATGCGCGGCCCAGCCCTGCGTCCACGGCTTCACATGCTTTGATCGCCGCATCCAGATCGCCCGTATGGCCCACCATATCAGGGTTGGCAAAGTTAACGACGATCAGATCATACTGAGCCTCAATCGCCTTTACGAATTGCTCTGTCACTTGCTCAGACGACATTTCAGGCTGCAAATCATAAGTCGCAACCTTAGGCGACAGCGGCATAAAACGATCTTCGCCAGCCTCGGGTTCTTCCGCGCCGCCGTTCAAGAAGAAAGTCACATGGGGGTATTTTTCAGTCTCAGCCAAACGGAACTGGCGCAGCCCTTTTGCGGCAACCCAAGCGCCCAACGTGTTCACAATTTCCGGCTTGGGGTACATCGTTGTCATATAGGCTGAATGGGCCGTGGAATATTCAGCCATTCCCATAACGCCGGCCCAGTCAGGCCGCGTGCCGCGATCAAATCCATCGAACGCGGGCGCCGCAAGCGCCGCCATGATTTCGCGCGCACGATCAGCGCGGAAGTTCAGACAGAAAAAGCCGTCCCCCTTTTGCGCCCCCGCATAGCCGCCAATCACGCTGGGCTTGATGAACTCGTCGAATTCACCTGCCTTATAGGAGGTCTCAACCGCCTGTTTTGCCGTATCAGCCACTAGGCCTTGCCCCTGCGCGATCGCAGCATACGCCTGCGAGACCCGCTCCCAACGGTTATCGCGGTCCAGCGCATAATAGCGTCCCGTGACCGTCACAATCCGAACACCCGCGGGCAAGGCCGCTTCCAGTTCAGCCAAATCGGCCAAAACAGATTGTGGCGCCACATCACGACCATCCGTTAGCGCATGAATTACAACCGGCACCCCAGCCAAATCCAACGCATGCACAGCCGCGATCAAATGGGAAAGATGCCCGTGCACGCCCCCTTTTGACACCAACCCCATCAAATGCGCCGTGCCACCGCTGGTTTTCATTGCACTGATAAAATCCTGCATCGGGCGATGTTTGGCAAAGCTGCCTTCCTCAATCGCCAGATCAATCTGGCCAAGGTCCATCGCGACAACACGCCCTGCCCCGATATTGGTATGCCCAACTTCGGAATTGCCCATCTGTCCGCGTGGCAGCCCGACATCAGGACCAAAAGTCGTCAAAGTCGCTGACGGGCATGTTGCCATCAGGCGATCCATGTTTGGAGTTGCCGCCAAATGCGGCGCATTGCCATCCGCGCATGCGCCAATCCCCCAACCATCAAGGATACAAAGCACTACGGGTTTTGGGAAAGACATCGGCACAAGGCTCCAGAAAAGACAAAAGCATTATGGCCTTGTACCTAAGCGGCGGCAGTACTTGAACCATTTTATCCACCAAACAGGACAACAGTTCACCGTATCGGGAAAATATATCCCCAAGGGTGTTGGTCAAACCAACGGAAATCATCACATATCGCGCGAAACAAAAAACCTGAAATAAGGTCTACTGTGTGCTGTAACTGCTGCAGAAACGAGCATTCTTGCGAAATCCAAATATTTCCACCTTGGGGCCAAAAAAGGTAAAAAACACTAAAGTAACCGTTAAAGATGCACTCTGAATATGGCTTATCATGCCAAAACAGACACGAAGCGCACAACTGCGTTTGATCCGTTCACACGCTTAAATCAACAAAAATCAACAATTTTTTATAAATTAATACACTCATACCCCATATGGGTTACGATTTACTTTCCTGAACCCAGTAGACATCAGAAAAAAATAGAATCGATCCACCCCGCGAAATGCGCCAAGCACTTGCCTGCGCACGCGCCATTAGCCATAACGGCATAGAATGCTACTCACACCTCAAAGGCCCTAATTATGACAACGAACACGCCAGAAACCCGCATCGTTGACACAAGCCGCGTTGCCTGTGATGGCGGCGGCACCGCATCAGGGCACCCACGCGTCTGGCTGCAAATCCCCGCAAACAAGGGTTGGGTTGAATGTGGGTACTGCGATTGCAAATACGTTCTTCGAGGTTTCGAAGACAAAGTCTGATCCAAGACCTCCCAACTGCGCATCCCCTCTGGTGAGCCCGCTCTAGGCATGGCAAAAGAAGGCCAACCGCACAAAGGGAGCGCAAAATGGCATTCGGCAAAGGTCACCACCTTCATCTTATCGACGGTTCCGCGTTCATTTTTCGCGCCTATCACGCCCTGCCCCCGCTGACGCGCAAATCTGACGGATTGCCCATTGGGGCTGTGTCCGGTTTTTGCAACATGTTGCAGCGCTATGTTGAAGGGAACGCGGGCGGTGATGTCACCCATGTCGCGGTGATCTTCGATAAAGGCAGCCACACCTTCCGCAACGATATGTACGACCAGTACAAAGCGAACCGCGAAGCCATGCCCGAAGATTTGCGCCCGCAAATGCCGCTGACCCGCGATGCCACCGCTGCCTTCAACATCGCCTGCGAAGAGAAAGAAGGCTATGAGGCCGACGACATCATCGCAACGCTGGCCGTTCAGGCGCGCGCCGCGGGTGGTCGTTGCACCATCATCAGCTCGGACAAAGACCTGATGCAGCTGGTCGGCGGCGGCGTTGAGATGTTCGACGCGATGAAGAACAACACCATCGACCGCGACGGTGTCCATGCAAAGTTCGGCGTATATCCTGAACGCGTTGTGGATGTGCAGGCTTTGGCTGGTGACAGCGTCGATAACGTGCCAGGCGCGCCAGGTATTGGGATCAAAACCGCCGCGCTGTTGATCAATGAGTACGGGGATCTGGATACTCTGTTAGAGCGCGCAAGCGAGATCAAACAACCCAAACGCCGCCAGACTCTGATCGACAATGCCGATCAAATCCGCCTGTCGCGCCGCTTGGTTCAGTTGGACGAACAGACGCCATTGGATTTCACTCTCGATGATCTCGAGGTGCGCGCGGCCGAGCCTGAAAAGCTGCTGAAATTCCTCACCGAGATGGAGTTCCGCACCCTCACCAAACGCGTCGCAGATACGCTGAATGTCGAGGCCCCCGCGATCCCAGAGGTCGCGCCCAGCGCCGATGCCCCTGACGCGATCGCAGCCGTGCCCTTCGATCAGGCAAGCTATACAATGGTCAGCGATGCAGACGCCCTGCAAACGTGGTTGGATAAGATCTACGCGCGCGGCTATGTCGCCGTCGATACAGAAACCACGGGCCTGAACGATATGACCGCCGATCTGGTCGGGATCAGCCTATGCGTCGAAGCAGGCGAGGCCTGCTATATCCCCCTGATCCACAAGGCCAATCGGGGCGATGACCTGTTCGGCTCGGATGATCTGGCCCAAGGGCAAATGGATACCGAGACCGCGTTGCAGATGCTCACCCCCATGCTGAAGGATCCTAGCATCCTGAAAATCGGGCAAAACATGAAATATGATGCCAAGATCTTTGCTCAATTGGGGATCAGCGTCACCCCCTTTGATGATACGATGTTGATGTCCTACGCGATGAACGCAGGCATACATGGACACGGCATGGACACATTGTCCGAGCGGTATCTGAACCACTCGCCGATCCCGATCAAACCCCTGCTGGGTTCTGGCAAATCTGCGATCACTTTTGACAAAGTGCCACTGACCGATGCGGTGCCCTATGCGGCAGAAGATGCGGACATCACCCTGCGCCTTTGGCAGCATTTCAAACCAGCCCTACACAGCGCTGAAACCACCCGCGTTTATGAAACAATGGAGCGCCCATTGGTGCCCGTGTTGATGCAAATGGAACGCCACGGCGTGAAAGTGGATCGTGACACGCTTAGCCGGATGTCCAACGCCTTTGCCCAAAAAATGGCGGGACTAGAGGATGAAATCTATGAATTGGCGGGCCGTAAATTCAATGTCGGTTCCCCCAAACAATTGGGCGAAATTCTATTTGATGAAATGGGGCTAGAGGGCGGCAAAAAGGGCAAAACAGGTGCCTATGCCACGGGTGTCGACGTGCTGGAAGATCTGGCCACCGAACATGCGATGCCAGCCCGCGTTCTGGATTGGCGACAGCTGAGCAAGCTGAAGTCAACCTACACGGACGCGCTGCAGACCCACATCAACGCTGACACGGGGCGTGTTCACACATCCTATTCCATCACAGGCGCCTCAACGGGGCGATTGTCTTCGACCGATCCAAACCTGCAAAACATCCCGATCCGATCCGAGGAAGGCCGCCGCATCCGCGAGGCCTTTGTCGCTGAAGATGGGCGCACATTGGTCGCGCTGGATTATTCCCAGATCGAGTTGCGCCTGCTGGCCCACATCGCGGATATCCCTGCGTTAAAGCAGGCCTTTGCTGACGGTTTGGATATTCATGCCATGACCGCCTCTGAGATGTTCAACGTGCCGATGGAAGAGATGACGCCAGATATTCGGCGTCAGGCCAAAGCGATCAACTTTGGCGTAATTTACGGCATCTCGGGCTTTGGCCTTGCGCGCAACCTGCGTATCCCGCGTGCTGAGGCGCAGGGGTTCATTGATCGCTATTTCGAGCGCTTCCCCGGCATTCGCACCTATATGGATGACACCAAAGCATTCGCCAAAGAACACGGGTATGTTCAGACGCTGTTTGGCCGGAAAATCCACACCCCCGAAATCGCCTCAAAAGGGCCGCGCGCAGGATTTGCCGCCCGTGCAGCGATCAACGCTCCGATCCAAGGCACCGCCGCTGATGTGATCCGCCGCGCGATGATCCGCATGCCTGCAGCAATTTCCGATCTCCCCGCCAAGATGCTTCTTCAGGTCCATGATGAATTGCTGTTCGAGGTCGATCAAGGGGCTGAGGACGCCCTGATCGCTGCTGCGCGTGACGTGATGGAAAACGCCTCGGATCCTGTTGTGAAACTGGACGTAAAATTGACCGTAGATGCTGGCACAGGCAGCAATTGGGCCGAGGCACATTAAGCAAAAAGCGACATTCGATGACCCCGATCCTCTATTCCTTCCGCCGCTGCCCCTATGCCATGCGGGCCCGATTGGCCCTACAGGCATCAGGCACGCCAGTTGAGTTGCGCGAGATCGTGTTGCGCGACAAGGCGGCTGAATTTCTAGCGGTCTCGCCATCGGGCACCGTGCCATGTCTACAGCATGACATGGGCGTGATTGATGAAAGCCTCGACATCATGATCTGGGCGCTAGGGCAGAATGATCCTGAGGGCTGGTTAGAGATGCCTCAGGCTGGTCACGATTGGATCGCACGGGCGGATGGGCCGTTCAAACACGCCCTAGACCGCACAAAATACGCCAGCAGATATCCCGACGAAGACCCACAGGAGCACCGCGATGCGGCCAGCCTATTTCTGTCAGATTTGAATGAGACGCTGGAGACGTGGCTCTTTGGCAAACCGACGTTGGCTGATTTCGCAATCCTGCCCTTTGTGCGCCAATTCGCTTTTATTGACAAACAATGGTTTGACGCACAGCCGTGGACTTCTGTGCATCGCTGGCTAGAAACCTTCCTCTCCTCACCCGATTTCGAAGGCATTATGGAAAAATATCAAAAGTGGGAACCAAACGCTAACCCCGTCGATTTCCCCCTCTAAACACGCGTCTTTTCACGTTTGTTTCACCAGCCGCGCCACGATGCGCCTTGCGATTGGAGCCACCACCAAAACGGTTGGGAACGCGACCAACCAACTAAAAATCCATGACGGAAACCATTCCACTAGGAAAGGGGCGCCTGCTTCAAGGACACGGAACGTGGCGATGGCGGACACGATGGACGACATCAACCCTGACAAAATAAATCCAAAAAGAACTGGGGCAAACCGTGCGGGGATCATAGCAGCTCCCTCCAATTTAGCGTTGTTTCAGTGCCGCCGACAGGTGTGTATTCACCGCTGACCCATCCATCATATCCATTGGCACGCAGGGCTTCAAAAAGCGCTGGGAAATCCACCTTTCCGGTCAAGGGCGCGCCCCGTTCGGGGGTATCGCCAACCTGCACATGTACGATGATGTCACGGTATTGTTCATACACGGCAACAGCATCGCCATGGATCATCTGGGCGTGGAAACTATCAAATTGCAAAGCAAGGTTTGGCGCATCCACTGCCGCGATGATGTCGGCGGCGAGCGCGTAATCGTTCAAGAAGTAATCGGGCTGCGCTTGTGGGCACAATGGCTCTAACGTCAGTACGATCCCCTCAGGGGCGGTCTGGGCGGCGTGGCGTAAATTCGTTATCATCGTTGCCTTCGCCTGCGCGCCCGAAGCGGCCCCCGACATTACGTGGATCATGGGCACCCGCAGTTCCTGCGCATAGCGGCACGCACGCCGGATATCATGGGCAAACCGCGCTTCGCTGCCCGCCACTGCAGCAAAACCGCGCAGGCCCCCTGTGTAATTAGGTGGCGGCGCGTTGATCAGCACCATCTGCAGCCCTCCACGCAACAAGGCGCGTTGGGTGTCTTTTGCAGGGACGTCGTAGGGGAACAGCACCTCCACCCCCTCAAACCCTGCATCGGCAGCCGCGACAAATCGGTCCAAATAGGGAAGCTCGGGCCAAAGATGGCTTAGGTTCGCGGCGGCTTTCATCGTTTTTCCCAACATGAAGAATTGATTCTGAATTACGCCTCAGGCGGCAGTTCTTCTGACGGGATAATGCCGAAGAACGCGCCCCCTGACCAGACGCCGAACCAGCCTTCGTGATGCACCCCCAGTTCGACCAATCGGTAGAAACTTTTGCGGTCGATCAAAGCCTCAAGATTGCGGCGCACCCGCATATAGGGCGAGGGCTCGCCCGTTTGGGCATCGCGCATAAACCGCAGTGGCAATGTCTCTGCGGCGGTGGCGGTATCGTCCAGATTGGTTGTGAAGGTCAGGATTTGATCCCGACCTGTGCCTGATGCGTCGAAATCGACGGCGACAAACGGTGCATCTTCGACCTGTATGCCTACCTTTTCGACAGGGGTCACAAGGAAATATTGTCCTTCTTCAAGAATGAGAATCGATGCGAATAGTTTAACCAAACCCGCGCGCCCAATCGGCGTGCCTTCGTAGAACCACGCCCCGTCGCGCTTAATTTCCATATCGATGTCACCGCAAAACGGGGGGTTCCAGTCCTCAACCGGCGGTAAACCGCGTGTTTTCGCGGCTTTTATGCTCTCGGCGAGGCTGCTTGCCGATGGGGTCACAGTTTTTTGTCCGCTCATTGCTTTTGCCATTCCCTCAGATCACGATACACTTACATACTACTGATATAACCTGCACAGCGGAGAAGTCATGACCCAAGCGGACACAACAGCGGATGATATGATAGAACAGATCGAAGCCTTGGGGGACAAGCTGGCAAAAGCGCGCGCATCCATCAATGCGCGATTTATCGGTCAGGATCGTGTGGTCGAACTGACGCTGACCGCGCTGCTGTGTGGCGGGCATGGCCTGTTGGTTGGCTTACCGGGGTTGGGTAAAACCCGTCTGGTAGAAACCCTGAGCACCGTCATGGGAATGGACGGTAAGCGTGTTCAGTTCACGCCCGACCTAATGCCAGCAGATATTTTAGGCTCTGAAGTGTTGGAAACAGACGCAAACGGCGCGCGCAGCTTCCGCTTTCTTGAGGGGCCAGTGTTTTGTCAGCTTTTGATGGCGGATGAAATCAACCGCGCCTCGCCGCGCACGCAATCGGCGCTGCTTCAGGCGATGCAGGAAAAATCTGTCACTGTCGCAGGGCAGAACCGGACGTTGGGTTTGCCCTTCCATGTACTGGCCACGCAAAACCCGATTGAACAAGAAGGCACATACCCGTTGCCAGAGGCGCAGCTTGACCGTTTCCTTGTGCAGATCGATATCAATTACCCCGACCGTGCCACCGAACGTGACATCCTGATCGCCACCACAGGCGAGGCCGAGGCCCAATCCACCGAAGTCTTCACCGCCGCTGAGCTGCTAGACGCGCAGACATTGCTACGCCGCATGCCTGTTGGGGATTCGGTAGTGGAGATGATCCTTGATCTGGTTCGCGCCTTCCGCCCTGCGGAAGAAGGCGCAAGCGCGCGTGTCCAAGAAACCGTTGCATGGGGACCTGGTCCGCGTGCAGCCCAAGCATTGATGTTAGCTGTTCGGGCCCGCGCCTTGTTGCAGGGCCGTTTGGCGCCCTCTGCCGAAGACGTTCTGGACATGGCGCAGCCCGTGTTGATCCACCGTATGGCATTGAATTTTGCGGCACGGGCACGAGGCGATAGTCTCTCGGCGTTGATTGATGAAATTGCAGCCACCATGGCCACCCCGAAGGCCGCCGTCGCGTGAATGATCCCCTTTCCTTGCGTGCCGCCTCAGAAAGTGAGGCCGCAGCCCTACCCGCCCTTCTGGCGCGGGCAGAACATCTGGCGGGTGCGGTTTTGCTGGGCGCGCATGGGCGCAGGCGTGCAGGAACAGGGGATGATTTCTGGCAATACCGCCCGGCGCAGTTCGGCGACAGCCGCCGTGCGATTGATCACCGTCGCTCGGCCATGGGGGACACGGAATTTGTGCGCGAACGCGAATGGCAGATCGCCCAATCGGTGATGCTGTGGGTCGATCAGGGGGCTTCTATGCGGTTCACCTCAAGCGATGCGCTGCCGCAGAAAATTGAACGCGCTCGGGTGTTGGCCCTTGCAGTCGCGATCCTGCTGAACCGTGGGGGAGAACGTGTAGGCTTAACAGGCACCGCACTCCCTCCGCGCGGCGGACGCCCCCAAATAATGGCGCTGGCACAAATGTTGTGTCGCGACGACGCAGCCGAATACGCCCCCCCCGAGCACCGCGCGATGATCCCCCATGCGCGGGCTGTTTTTGTCTCGGATTTTATGGGTGACATTGAAGGCGTCCGCACGGCCCTGACCAAAGCCGCCGATCGCGGCGTGCGCGGTGTGCTGTGCCATCTGCTGGACCCTTCCGAGGAAGCCTTTCCTTTTTCGGGGCGCACCATATTTGAATCCATTGGCGGTACTGTGCGGCACGAAACGCTAAAAGCGAATGATCTGCGTGACCGATATTTGGCGCGGTTGGCCGAACGAAAACAAGAGCTACAATCGCTTTGTGCTCTGACCGGGTGGCAATACGGTATCCATCACACGGGCAGCTCTGCTCAAAGCGGGTTGCTATGGCTGTACGGCGCGCTTGATGCGCGGGCGGTGGCGGCATGATGGTGCTGGGCGGTATCGGGTTTACGGCCCCTTGGTTGCTGTTGGCTTTGGCCGTGCTGCCGATTTTATGGCTGGTGCTGCGCGCGGTCCCGCCCGCGCCGATCAAACGCCGTTTTCCAGGTGTCGCCTTACTGCTGGGATTAACCGACAGTGAAACAGTCTCAGATCGCACCCCATGGTGGCTGTTGTTGTTGCGCGTTTTGGCTGTTGCAGCTGTTATTATTGGTCTAGCGGGACCGGTTTTAAATCCTGAAACCGAACAGGCCGACGGCAATGGCCCTCTCTTGTTTGTTTTGGATGGGTCTTGGGCCGGTGCAACCCGCTGGCCCCAGCAACAAGAAGCAATCCAAGCTCAACTCACGCGGGCCAGCCGCCTTGGGCGCACGGTCGGGTTTCTCACGTTGACGCAACCGGTGCCGCCTGTTTTCCAATCCGCCGACGCATGGCGCAGCAGGCTGGCAGGGCTTGCGCCCGCCCCTTGGCAACCCAGCCCTGAGACGCTGCAAGCCGCGCAAAAGGCTGTAAGCGATGTCGATGATTTTGACACGCTTTGGTTTAGTGACACGGTTGCCTATGCGGGCAGAGATGACCTTCTGGCGATATTGCAACAACGCGGCACGGTTGAAGCCTATCAGACGGCTGCAAATGTGATGGCGCTATTGCCTGCCACGTTTGAGGACGGCGCGGTACAGCTGCAGGCCCTGCGCACCGTTTCGGGGCCAGCACGCGACATCGTCATCCAAGCGCAAGGGCGCGACCCCGCTGGCAACGGGCGTATTCTGGCCACCGCTCCTGCCCGTTTTGAAGAAGGGGAAACAACCGCCCAAACCGCCCTTGTGTTGCCAGCAGAATTGCGCGCACGGATCACGCGGTTTGATATTGCGGGCCAACGGTCCGCGGGGGCCACAACCCTAAGCGATGATGGTTTGCGCCGCCGCGAAGTTGCGCTGATTACCTCCCGTGACAGCAGCGAGGGGCTCGCA
>JBDVSG010000083.1:0-6634 GCA_039967155.1 Sulfitobacter sp.
CAGCTTGGGCCAGTATTCCCCCACAACATCAAAAGCGACCCCTTGTTGATTAAGGAACCCCCGCAAGTCACCCCAAGCTTGGTACCCGAGTTCATAATCCGGACCTATGAAGGCGATTTTCAAAGGTCGATCCGCGCGGCTGTGGTTTTCCTTAATGTATTGCGCCCCTGCAAACATCGACTGGCGAGACCCATTGTTCGCCCGAAAGTAAAACGGATGCCGCTCATGCAGAATAACCGATGGCGATGCATGCCCCGCCCCTATGAAAAAGGTCTCAGCCTTGGCAGCTTCTATTGCCACAAGAAGCGCAATATCCGAGCTGAGCACGCCACAAAGGAAATCGATGGCTTCTTCATGAATAAAGGCCCGCGCAATCTGCAATGACCGCAGAGATCGAGACCGCGTGTCTTCAATCATGACGTCCAATTGGGGGGCATCATCGCCGTAAGTATCCTGCACATGGTCCAATGCCATTTGGATCGCGACCGTACTGTCGCGGCCATATAGGCCCGCTGGCCCTGTGGTGGGATAGAGGCAGCCAATCTTGATCGCCTTATTTGCTGTTTCCTCAGCTTGGGCCTCAGAGAGAAACCCGAACAACGCAATGACTAGTCCTGCAAAAATGTGCTTCATAACAAGCCTAACCGCTGCATTTTTCGTTTCAACGCATGCCGTGACACACCTAGACGTTCGGCGGCCAGCGCTTTGCGCCCGCCAGATTTCAACAACGCATCTTCGATCAAATCACTCTCAAGATTGTCCATAGCATCAACGATTGTCTGCGGCGCTTGCGCTTTTGCGCCGCGGATTTCGCTGGGCAATTGATCCTGAGTGATGACGCCGCTGTGGCTTAGGATTGCCAACCGTTCTACAAGGTTGCGCAACTCGCGTATGTTTCCGGGCCAATTATAGGCCTTCAGCGTCGCCATGGCCGATTTGTCGAAAACGACTTTTCGGGCTTCAGCGGTTTCTCGTAGTTTTTGCGCAAAAAAAAGCGCCAGCGTTTCGACATCACCATCGCGGTCTCTCAGGGGAGGAATTTCAAGCGGCATGTGGCACAGACGGAAATACAGATCCTCGCGAAACCGCTTGTCCGCGACAGCTTGTTCAAGTTTTGTATTGGTTGCGGCGATCACACGCACATCCGAATGATGCGCGAAATTGCTGCCTACAGGCCGGTAAGAATGTGTTTCAAGAAACGTCAGAAGATGCGCTTGGATCCCCAGCGGCATTTCCCCGATTTCATTTAACAGCAATGTGCCGCCATCTGACATTTCCACCAACCCTTGTCGGCGCGTAACCGCCCCGGGTATCGCACCTTTTTCGGCCCCAAAGAGCTCTGCCTCAATTTGACTTTCTGGCAAGGTGGCGCAATTGACTTCAACAAAGGGCGCATCGTTGCCGAACGATTTTATGTGCAACTGCTTTGCGACAACCCCTTTGCCGACGCCGGTTTCTCCGGTCAGCAGAACATTCTTTGCGCCGACTTCTACGATCCGATTGATTTTGCTGCGCAGCGATCGAATAATATGGCTGTTCCCAATGAATGCCGTTTCGCTAGAATAGCCCAATTGGGGCGTGCGCAGTGCCGCTTCTGATTGCGACCGCATGTTCGTGCTGATCAATAGCTCGATCAACTCGTCCACATCAAAGGGTTTGGAGACATAGTCGACAGCCCCCATTTTCATAGCCGTCACCGCATCTTTTGTATCGTCAAATGCTGACATCATGATCACCGGAATGTCGGGGTAATCCTGAATAATCCATTCCAACACCTCAAGCCCGGATTTGCCCGGCATCCGCACATCCAACAAGACGATATCAGGGGAATGGTTCACCAACAGCTGGCTACCGGTGTAGGCATCATGTGCCTCAACGGTGTCGATATTCGCATGCTTCAATGCAAAGGACAAAGATCGTGTGAGCTTCACCTCATCATCAATGATCAGTACTTTCATCGCGCTCAAAACAAGCCTCCGTGTCTCATGGTGCTGATTGGGAATATTACCGAAACCGTTGTTCCCGCGCCATATTCACTATCAAACTCCAATGTGCCGCCATTCGCTTCGACCAATTGTTTGGTAATTGAAAGCCCCAGCCCTGAGCCTTCTGCGCGGGTGGTGTAAAAGGGACGTAAAACGCGCGCCAGATCGTCACTGCCCATTCCGCAACCGTCATCGGCCACCACCAGCACAGCCTGCCCTTTATCCCGATACGTCCGAAGGGTCACATGGCCGCCTTCCGGCGTGGCCTGAATGGCATTCAAGGCGAGGTTCAGAAGAATTTGACGTAGGTGGGACTGGTCCACGTCAATCATCAAATTGCTATCCCCTGTCAGGATCACCGTTATTCCCGCGGAATGTGCCGTCGACGCAATCAATGTTTTAATGGTCTTCAAGACGTTCTTTACAGCCATTGGTTGGCGCATCGGTTCTCTGGGGCGCGCATAATTCAAGAACTCTTGGATTGTCTTATCGGCACGCAGGATTTCAGAAGAAATGATGTCAAACATATCGCGCCGTTCGGCATTTTGTTCACTGCGTTTCAACCCATGAACCGTTGTTGATATCGTCGCCAATGGATTGCGAATTTCATGGGCGATCCCTGCAGCCATATTGCCCAACGCCGCACGTCTCTCTACCTCTACCCGAGAGTCGAGCAAATGGCTTAGCTGCTCCCCCATCCTGTTATAGGAACGGGCCAAGACGCCCAGCTCACCTGGTGCATCTTCTGAAATTTGATATCCAAAATTCCCATTTGCAATCTCGCGAGCGCCTTCGCTTAACGGATAGAGATAACGCGACAAACGCGCTGACATCCGAAAAAAGAGATACACCAGCCCCATGGCGGAAATAACCGCAGCAACCAAAAGCAGGTAACGAATATTCGTTTTGGGTGCTTGATAAAAATCGCCGCTCTCGACCATCTTTATCTTCCAACCTGGGATCATATGGCGTGATTGCGCTATCACCTTGCGCGGCAGTGCCTCGGTCCCAACGACAGTCACGCGCACCCGATCAAAAACTACAATTTGCGGTTCATAAATCCCAGGCTCCAACAAGGGTCCTGCCAATTCGGTCAATGAAGATAACCGCGCCCGCAAAGAGATGAAGCCAATCTTTTGTTGATCTAAAGAAACCGGCATGCGCACAGAAAACCACCCCGGAAAACCACCCTCGGGCAACACAGGGCCTAGGACCTCAACCCCTTCATAAAAGGTCAAAGGCAGAGTGTTATATTCTTTGGGTCGCGCGCGTTCTCCTGTGCGTGGAATAGTCTGAAGCACATTGTTGTCCACATCCATCAACTCGATCGCATAGATGTCTGGATTTTCCGTCTCGAGCAGCAAAAAATCTTCCAGCCGCTCTGAGATATCTCCGTTTGTATCGCTTGTGAAGAAATCAGTCGTGTCCGGCAGGTTGGCAATATTTTGTAACAGGTTGATCTGCACTTCCAGAAAGTTCACGACTTTTGCGGTCGTGGCATCCAATTCGAATTGGAATCTGTTGGTTGTGATGCTGTCCAATAAATTTGCGCTGTAGCGGTCATAAAGCCCAGCCACCAATGCCAGCGGGATCAAAGCCGCGATCAAGCTTCCCCACAGATACCGCCTCACGACGCTCAGCTTTTTTCTGTCTGCCCAGAGTTCCATTTAACTCTCCTTGAAGCGTTCTATCCGAAAACCCGCCCCGATGAAAATGAGGCCGCGCCCCAACAAAGAGCGGAAACCGCTCACTGGCATTCAGGCGTTTAGGACCCTGCAGATACTTCGTGCCCCCAGATCCTGAAAAATCTGGATCATACTGGCAGGATAAAGACGCGCACACAAAAATACTAAAATTTACATTTACTATCAATACCTTAAGTCCAACCCCCTTACGTCCTCCTAATCGTCCAGAAATTGCAAATCATAGGCTCCCCTGATCAAGAAGCACCTCTTCCAACAATGCGTATTGTTCGTATGTGATGCAAGAAATGGTGTTGGGGTCAGCCAGATACGGTAGCGGAACATGGGCGCAGTCCTGTTGTTTAAAACGCCAACTACGTTAGTCGTTTTGTAAAACCACGGACGGCCCATTCTAAAGACATCGCGAGGCAATGGCTTTTCGCCTTGACCCATCATGACGCCTTCTCGGAGAGCGAGATCATGGGTAGCTTTTTCAACACAGCGGATCGCGTTGGAGGCTGAGCGACCCCGAGCACCGATCATTGATCCAATCCAAATCCATCCCAAAATGGCCACGTCCTACAAGGAGCGTGTTGGTCCGCTAATCTGGCAGCTTAGCCATCCAGACCACCACCTGAAAACACAAGACATTCTGCGATCAAGGGTGGCCTGTATCGTACTGAAATCTTCTGCGACAACGGGTAGCTTTGATATTGTTCTCGAGAGAGCCCTATCCGAGTTTCTGTCACTTGCAATACCGCGTACTACCAGAAACGCCAAAGCCTCCCCAAAAGGGAAGGCTTTGAAAGTATTGACGAATTAGTGTTGGTTGCGGGAGTAGGATTTGAACCTACGACCTTCAGGTTATGAGCCTGACGAGCTACCGGGCTGCTCCATCCCGCGCCAATAAGGGGGCTGATAAGGTATCGCATTTGGAAGAGCAAGAGACTATTCGCAAAAATATCACCCAACATCACACAAAAGCACACAAACATCTAAATCAGGCGTCCAACACATCGCGACACAACAGTTTTGCCCCTTCTTTTGCACCGCGCAGCGGCCCCCTCGGCCCAATGGGCTCAATACGCCTAAAAGCAAGGCGCAGCCCTTTTAAATCAAGGCTATTTTATCCCAACCCTTTCCTTGACTAGGCAACGGGTCTTAAATCAAACTGAACCCTCATAAGCACTTATTCCTGCGGAACCAAATCACGCATGCAAACACCCAAAGCAAACTCCCTCGGCACCCGCCTCAGCGCGTTGGTGAAACAAATTTACCCCAATCTTGATGCCGACATTCTGTCGAGCCAAATTGTAGGGGCTTTTTGGCCAGAGGGGGAAAAACCGCGCAAGCGAGGGCGGGTGCCCAGCAACAGCTTGTGGACCGAACATGACGCGCTGCTGATCACCTATGGCGATTCTATTTTGGACGGCAGCCACAAACCTCTGGACCTGCTGCATGACTTTTTGCTGCGGCGGATGAAGGGGGTTGTGAACGGCGTGCATATCTTGCCGTTTTTTCCTTTTACCTCCGACGACGGGTTCGCGGTTTCAGATTTTCGCACGGTTAACCCGCGCTTGGGCGATTGGCCTGATATCAACCGCATTGGCGATGAATTCCACCTGATGTCCGATCTGGTTCTCAACCATGTTTCAAGCCAAGGCACATGGTTCAACGCCTACCGTCAGGGCCAAGCCCCCTATGACAAGTTCTTCTTTGAGGCCTCACCCGAAGACGATCTGAGCAATGTTGTGCGCCCCAGAACCACACCTTTGCTGCGCGAGGTAGAGACATCAAACGGCACGCGCCATGTGTGGTGTACCTTTAGCCACGACCAGATTGATGTGGATTTTCGCAACCCCGAGGTCTTGCTGGAATTTTTGCGGATCATTCGCCTGCATGTGGACAATGGCGTGCGTATTATCCGTCTGGATGCGGTAGCGTTTTTATGGAAAGAGATCGGCTCCCCCTCCATCCACCTGCCGCAAACCCATGCCGTTGTGCAGATGATGCGCCTGCTGTGCAACTACGCCTCAGAGACAATTATCTTGCTGACCGAAACCAACGTGCCCAAGGCCGAAAACCTAAGCTACTTTGGCAACCGTAATGAGGCGCATG
Source organism: Sulfitobacter sp. (assembly GCA_039967155.1). Taxonomy (GTDB): domain Bacteria; phylum Pseudomonadota; class Alphaproteobacteria; order Rhodobacterales; family Rhodobacteraceae; genus Sulfitobacter. The sequence goes on from JBDVSG010000083.1 coordinate 5,786, forward strand.
TCATCTATAACTTCCCCCTGCCGCCGCTGATCTTGCATGCGGTGATGTCGGGGTCTGCACATTACCTACAACGATGGCAGGCGGGCATGCCCCCTGCGCAATTGGGCTGTGCCTATCTCAACTTTAGCGCCAGCCATGACGGCATCGGGATGCGCCCAGCAGAAGGCATTTTGCCCCCACAAGAACAGGCGCGGATGATCGAAACCATCAAGGACATTGGCGGCTTGGTTTCCATGCGCGCCCTGCCCGATGGCGGCGAAGCCCCTTATGAAATCAACACAACCTTTTATGAGGCGACAGGCCAAACGTTTGAGGGCAAGGATGATTTTCATTTTGAACGGTTCATATGCTCTCAGACAATCGTGATGTCGCTGGAGGGCATTCCTGCCTTCTACATCCACTCCATGCTCGCCACGCCAAATGACCACGCGCAGGTAGAACGGCGCGGCATGAACCGCGCGATCAACCGCCATCGCTGGGATTATCCGACATTAAACGCGCTTCTCGACGATCCTGAGACGCCGCAATCTCATGTGCTTGGGGCCTTATCTGAGCGGCTGCGGATAAGGGCGCAGCAGCCCGCGTTCCACCCTAACGCGACACAATTCACGATGCCCTTGCAGGACAATGTTTTTGGTGTTTGGCGTCAAAGCCTTGATCGCCATCAGTCGATCTTTGCCCTGCATAATGTCAGCAATCAGACCATCGACATACCTTATACGGCGATGAACCTGATTGACGCTGAAAACTGGGTGGACCTGCTGAGCGGTGAAACCGTCGACATGAGCAAAGAAACCATCACCTTGGCCCCTTATCAATGCCGCTGGATCACCAACAGGGGCTAGATAT
>JBDVSG010000084.1:0-6863 GCA_039967155.1 Sulfitobacter sp.
CTTGAGGAAGAAGAGATCGCGATCTATCTGGACGCGGCCAAAGCAGCCATGCCCGATCTGGAAATCGACGTGTTGCGGTTGTCTACGGGTAAACTGGGCGCGCGCCTATTGGCCGAAGCAGGCAACCCACAAGCCGACGTCATCTGGGGCTGGGCCGTTACGGCCATGATGGATCCGCAGGTGTTGGAACTGCTGACACCCGTTGAAATTGCTGGCACCGAGGCGCTATCGCCGGAATTCCGTGACCCCGATGGCCGCTGGTTTGCGCAGCTGGGCTATATGGGTGCATTTTGCGTGAACACCGCACGCCTAGAAGACAAAGGCCTTCCCATGCCAACAAGTTGGGCCGACCTAGAAGCGCCAGAGTTCAAGGGTGAAATCTTGATGCCTGATCCCAATGAATCCGGTACAGGCTATCTGCACGTAAATGCTGTGCTTCAAAAGCTGGGCGTTGAAAAGGGCTGGGAACAGCTGGAAGCGGTTGATCCGAACATGGCGCAATACACGTCTTCGGGGTCCAAACCCTGTAAATCCGCACGGACTGGCGAATACACTGTGGGCATCTCGCTTGCTTTCACCGCGATGCAATCCATCGAAGAAGGCTACCCGCTGGCGATGGTTTTCCCGTCTGAGGGCGCAGGATATGAGCTGGAGGCCTCTGGCGTTCTGGCCAGCAGCGACCAGCCCGAAGCCGCCAAGAAGTTTCTGGAATGGACAATGGCCGATGAAACCATTGCCCTGTTCGGCCAGTACAAGGCGCTTGTGACAGTTGGTGGCGCAACCCCGCCCGCATCTGCAATCGACGCAGGGTTACCAGCGGATATCAGCACAGTTCTTGCCCCTGTTGATTTTGTAGAATCTGCCGGCCGCCAAAACGAAGTAAAGGCCGAATGGCGCGAACGTTTCGCACGTTAATCACCGATCAAAGGGCCCTTGGACATCCGACCTTGGGCCCTTTGCCCCTCTGCCTGCGTATTTGGACCTATGCGCGCTCACATCTAGGGAGGATTGAATGTATCTCAGCGTCGAGAATGTCACCAAAAGCTTTGGATCCTTTGTCGCATTAGACGATGTTTCGATTTCACTTGAGAAGGGTGAGTTTGTTTGCCTTTTGGGACCCAGCGGTTGTGGCAAAACCACGCTGTTGCGGTTGATTGCAGGATTGGAATTCCCCAACGCAGGCACCATTTCGCTGGAGGACAAGCTTCTATCCAACCTGCCCGCGCGATTGCGCGATTTTGGCATCGTGTTTCAATCCTATTCACTGTTTCCCAATATGACTGTGGCCGAAAATATCGGCTATGGTTTGAAAATTCGCGACACCGCCGCTGACGTCATCCAAGCCCGCGTGAGGGAGTTACTGGAGATTATCAAGCTGCCCCAGATCGCCGATAAATATCCCGGCCAGCTGTCAGGCGGGCAACAACAGCGCGTTGCGCTAGCCCGTGCAATTGCGGTGGACCCACGGGTGCTGCTGCTGGATGAGCCGCTATCGGCGCTCGACGCAAAAGTGCGCAGCAGCTTGCGCGACGAAATCAAACAGCTGCAAAGAACACTGGGCATTCCCACCTTGATGGTGACCCATGACCAAGAAGAAGCGATGGCGATGGCGGATAAAATCATCTGTATGAATCACGGCGTTGTGGTGCAATCGGGATCCCCTGAGGATTTGTACCACCGCCCCAAGACGCGCTTTGTCGCGGATTTCATGGGGGTCAGCAACCTGATCCCAACCGATGTGATCGAACAGACCATGCCGGCGCTATTGGCCAATCGCCCCGATGCTCTGGCCCCCCATTACGACGCCTGCATCCGCCCCGAGAACATCAAAATCAACGCAGATAAAGCGGGCTACGCAACCGTGCGGTCCACCGTATTCTTGGGCAATCTGACCCGCTACACGCTGGACAGCCCCTTGGGCACACTGGTGGTAGAAGCGCATGTGTCCTCTGGGTTTAAAGAAGGGGAAAACGTATCTGTGACAATCGCGACATCTGATTGCGTTTGGGTCGCCAATGACGGCTATGAGTTGCCGCAATGACAGAAACGACGACCACGCTCAGCCCTCAGAAAACTGCGATAGATAGTGACAAACTATTGGCTGCGGCCTGCATCCTGATCCCTTTGATCGGGCTGACACTGTTCTTCATCTACCCAATGATCACGGTATTTTTGCGCTCGATCACCACCGAAGACGGGGGGTACGGGTTGGCCAACTACACGGAAGTGTTGGGCTCTAAAGGGTTTTGGCGGGCAACGCAGAATTCCATGGTGATTGGCGTCACCACGACAATCCTCAGTGTCTTCTTAGGCTTCATCATCGCCCATGGCCTGCACCGCTGTGCGTTTCGCGGCAAATGGCTGATCAGAGGTGTCATTGTTCTGCCGCTTCTGGCGCCTTCGCTTGTGCAAGCGCTTGGGCTGATTTTTTTGCTGGGCCGCAACGGGCTGATCAGCCGCAGCATCGGGGTTGAGTTGGATGTCTACGGGTTTTGGGGGCTGTTGATCGCAAACACGCTCTACGCGCTGCCGCAGGCCGTGATGATCATCGGCGCTTCGCTGGTTCTACTGGATGCGCGCACCTATGAGGCCGCCGAGATGTTGGGCGCGAAACCCTCTCGTCAGTTTCGCGATTTGACACTGCCATCCATCATTTTTGCGCTGCTGAACGCCGCCTTTGTGGTCTTTATCATTACCATCACAGATTTTGGCAACGCCGCCGTCATAGGCGGAGATTTCTCTGTCCTAGCTACTGAAATTTATACCCAAGTCATCGGGTTGCGCAATTTCAACATGGGGGCCGTGGTGGGCATTATGTTGCTGCTGCCAACGGTCATTTCATATTACATTGAACGCCAGTCAATGAAGCGCCAAGAAGGCCGCCACGCGACCAATGTTCAGCGTTTTGTTCCCACCTTCCAAGCGGGCCGCGACATTCCGATGGCTGTGGCGTGTTTTGCGATCGTCGCAATGACCTTGTCGGTGATCGGCATCGTTATCTACGCAAGTTTTGTCAAACTCTGGCCTTACAATCAAAGCCTGACGTTCAAACATTTCGACATCACGCTTGCTGGCGGCTACAGCTCGCTTTGGATCACGATCGCCATTTCGTTAGGGGCGGCTGCGGGTGGCACATTTTTGATTTTCATCATGGCCTTGGGGCTAAGGAAGATGTCTGGATCACTGGCGCGCTTCATTCAGATATTAGCGGCGATGCCTGCTGCAGTGCCCGGGATCGTGCTGGGCCTCGCCTATGTTCTGACGTTCAATTCAACTGCGACGCCTCTCTATTTGCTTTACGGGACTGCGACGCTGATCGCCGTGATCAATTTCTACCACTATCATACCCAAGCCTTCCTAACCGTCATGACCGGATTTCGCCAATTCCCGAACGCGCTAGAGGAAGCCGCCAGCACGCTGGGCGCGGGATTTGGCAGAACGGCTGTCAACGTTGTGGCCCCTTTTGTCACCCCTATGTTGGCGGCAGTGTTCTTTTTCCTCTTTATGCGATCTATGGTGACGCTGTCTGCGGTTGTGTTTCTCACGACTGCGAAACTTGACGTTGCGGCGGTAACGATTATGCGGCTGGATGATGCGGGGCTTACCTCGCAGGCGGCGGCGTTTTCCACCTGTGTCATGGCCGTTGTCTGTATCGGTCTAGGCGTCATGAAATTAACAATCGCCGTGATGTCACGCACGCCGAAAACCCCAAGCGAGAGCTGATATGTGGTCCAAAGACCGACACCAACGCATCCTGTCGCTGCTGCAGCGCAACCAACAGGTCAACGCCAATGATCTGGCTGATGTATTGCATGTCTCGCGCGAAACCGTACGCAGGGATCTGTTAGAGCTAGAGCGCGCAGGTCTTGCCGACCGCGTTCATGGCGGGGCCGTTTTGCCCAGCACAGAAGGCGAAGCCCCTTTCGAGACCCGTAAAAAAGCCCATAGCAAAGCAAAACACACCATTGCACGCAAAGCGGTTTCTTTGATCGCACCAGGCTCTTCTATCATGGTCGATGCAGGAACCACGACAACAGCTTTCGGCAAGGTTCTGGCCAAATTGTCGGGGATCATGGTTGTCACCAATTCTATTGAGATTGCTCAAACCATCAGCGCCGCTGGATCGGACATCGATCTGATTTTGCTGGGCGGGCAGATCGTGTCAGACGTCCCCGCAACCTACGGAGAGCTAACCCTGTCAGAAATCGCACGGTTCAATGTTGATCAGGCCTTCATTGCCCCTGTTGCCGTGGACGCAGAACAGGGCGCGTTTTCCTTTGAGCTTGCCGAAGCAGAAGTGGCCCGCGCCATGGTCGCCCAAGCCAGCAAAACCGTACTTTTATGCGATCGAAGCAAGCTTGGCTCAACCAGTCGCGTGCGGTTCTGCGAAGCCCATCAAATGCACAGTTTGGTCACCGATGATCTTGCGCAGCCCGAACAGATCGCCCCTTTTGAAGCCGCCTCAACCGTCATCGTTTAGCAAAATGGATTGCTTTGCCCCAATGGCCCCCATACCTGATCAGGAGAATATCTAATGGTCAATTCCCCCACCGATGCTGCTTTGGCGCAAATCCTGCAAGACAGCGAAACCTTTGCCCATGCCGCGGCCATTACCGCCCGCAAGTATTTCCGCTGCAAAAACGAAATCGCGTTCAAAGACGACGAGAGCCCCGTCACAGTAATCGACCAGATGATTGAACGTGATCTGAAATGCGCAATTGCTGCCAAATATCCCAACGATGGCATTTTTGGCGAAGAGAGCGGCGTTGAAGGCGATCTGGATGGCAATCTCTGGGTCATTGACCCAATTGACGGCACGCGTTCTTTCATCTCTGGAAACCCCTTGTTTGGCATGTTGCTGGCCTATTTAGAGAAAGGCAGCTCAGTGGCTGGGGTCATATCCATGCCGATGTTGAATGAGCTTTATTTAGGTGCCAAAGGCCATGCGGCGACCTGCAATGGCAAAGAAATCCGCGTCTCGGGGCAAAAAGACATCGACCAATGCACCCTATATATCAATGAGGGCGAAAAGCTGCTGGCCCAACACCCGAAAACCCTATCGCGCCTGTTGGCGGCGGGCACCACGCGCAGGTTCGGGTATGATTGCTATCCCCATGCTTTGCTTGCAGCAGGGCATATTGACGCTGTAGTCGATTATGATTTGCAGCCCTACGATTATCTCGCCCTGACGGCTGTGATCGAAGCGGCAGGTGGCATCATGACCGACTGGAACGGCAGCCCACTGGATCTGTCATCTGATGGCGCGGTCATCGCTGCTGCAACGCCTGAACTACACGCCTCACTTCTATCGCTTGTGACTTGAAAAGAACGATCAATCATAGGGCATGACCGCGCAACAACACTTAGCCAGACGCCCTAGGCGGCGCTCAGCTCCCTTGCGTGCACCCCCAACACAATTAACGCGGGCCACAACAGATAGGCCTCAATCTCTATGTTTTCGCCAAACGACAAAAGCGTCAGCGTCATCATGATCCCCATTGGCAAATTCCCCCGAGACGAAAGCGTGGCGTCCTTCATGGCAAGAAGCGTTTGCCAGACAAACGGAACAAACAGAGCCGCAAAGCCGACGGCTCCTTTTACGAACAACAATCCAAACCACGTGTGGTGACTACCGATCGGCATATATTCCACCGAATGGCTGCCCGGCTGCACAGTCCCATGCCCAAACCAGAACGCATCGTTTTCCCAGCGCTCTTTTGCGATCTGCTGCAGCGTTGCACGGACCCGCGTGCTGTCTGCGCGGGCATTCTTGAACGCCGCAATACCCGCGATCAGGGTGGCCGCCACCTTCGCCCCCAACACCGCCATAGAGACCATTCCAACCGAGGCCAGTTGCCACGCCCAGCCGCGCAGCAACAGGGGCATCATGCGTGGCCCGATTGTGCAGGCCACAAGCCCCACCAACCCCATCCGCGACTTCGACGCAAGGATCATCAGAACTCCCGCTGCGACCCCAATGCTGCGCCATTTGATGCAGCGTTCTTCGAGCGCAAAAAGCACCATGACCACCCCCAGCAGCGCGGCAAAAGGTGACCATGGGGCATAGAATTGCCAGCGCGGTGTCCAGCTCGCCGGATCCCATGTGAAGAAAAACACCGAGAAATATTCAGGCCCCGGCCCGCCAATTGCCCGTAAAGGGGATGTGAAGATACGTTCGGGCAACCCCAAATAGGGCGCCGCCAATAGCACAGGTGCAAGAAGCAATGTCCACAACCCCACGACGCATTGCCCCCGCACTAGCACCTGTCGCCGAATAGGAAGGACCGCGCCAACCAGTGGAAAAAGCGCCAGCAATGCCCAGCCCTTTGCCCATCCGATCGTGGATTTAATCGTCTTCTTCAGGCCCAGCCCCCAATCGAAATGGCCAACCCAAAGCGCAATCAACAACACGAACATCCCCCCGATCCAAAGCCACACAACCACAGGAATAGAACCAACCGCCCGCATATCGACGCGTACCGCTGGCCCGAGGTACAAAACCACAACAGCCAAGCCGCCTAGCAGCCACGCGAGAACGGGGCCCACGACATAAAGCGCGCCCAAGCCGTAAAAGGGCCACGTCCAAACCAGCACGCGGTAGATGACCTTTTCAATGGGGTTCATCCCCGTCATGGCTGTTCGCTTGGTTTAGCCAACAGTTTTGAGATCAACGCGCTGCGGATCCAACCCAACGACAATCCGATCATCAACATGACCGTTGCCGCCGCCCCTGCCAGCACAACCAGCTTGCGGTTCGGGGAAGAGGGTTTCTTTGGCAGCGAAGGGTCCTCTAGAACCTGCACCAAAGGGTAGGAAGCATAGATGTCAGATTTACTCGCCTCACTGCGGGCGATGGCGGAGGC
>JBDVSG010000085.1:0-6891 GCA_039967155.1 Sulfitobacter sp.
GCCCATCGTTGTCGCGACAGATCGGCCGTCCTTGATCGCACAAAGAGACGCGCCATTGCCCAGATGCAAGGCCAGCAGGCGGGCAGGTAGGGTTGTGGATTGCTGCGGCAAAGCTTGGACCAAGGCGGCGTAACTGGTGCCGTGAAATCCGTAGCGGCGCAGCCCTGTCAGGTTTGGTTGATCCGGCAAGGCAAAGCGGTAAGCCAGCGGCGGGATCGTCGCATGAAAGGCGGTATCAAAGCTTGCGCATTGCAGCAAATCGGGGGCTGTGGCCTGTACAGCGTCGATAGCCGCCAGATGATGCGGGTTGTGCAGCGGGGCAAGGGGGATACAGGCGGTGATTGCGGCATGAACCTGTGGGGTGATGCGCGCGGCGCGGGTCAGGTCCGTGCCTCCATGTACGACGCGGTGGGCAACAGCGTCCAGATCGGCCATATCAATGCCGCGCTGGGCGATTGCACCGATTATTGCCGCAAGAGCGCTGGCATGATCGGGTCGCGGCAGGGCTTGCTTTTGATCTGCAACCTTCAGCTGGCCAGTGTTGCTGCCAATGCCTGTTGCTTCCAATCGGAGTGTCTCAGACAGCGTTCTATCAAAAAGCGCTGTCTTGATCGATGACGAACCTGCGTTCATCACCAATATGGAAGGCTGGCTCAAACCGATTGCTCGCGCATATCCGCAGCGTCGATGCCTGCCACTTCGACAGGTTCTTTCATCGCGTCGCGGCGGAAGGGGTCGCCCAGTTCTTGGTTGATCATGGCTTCGATCAACGTGGTTTTCCCGTGGTTCATCTGGTCGTCGATGGCCTTGGCAAGAGCGGCTGTCAGCTCTTCTTGGGTGCGCGCGACAACGCCTTGCAGGCCGCATGCTTTGGCGATGCCAGAATAGGAGACATCTTCGTCCAGCTCGGTCCCGACGAAGTTGTCGTCAAACCACAAGGTCGAATTCCGCTTCTCGGCGCCCCATTGGTAGTTGCGGAAAACAACTTGGGTCACCGCTGGCCATTCTCCACGGCCAATTGCCGTCAGCTCATTTACCGCAATACCAAAAGCGCCGTCGCCTGCGAAACCCACAACAGGTACATCCGGCTGGCCGATTTTTGCGCCCACAATCGCAGGCAGGCCATATCCGCAAGGGCCAAACAAACCCGGAGCAAGATATTTCCGCCCTTCGCTAAAGGAAGGATAGGCGTTGCCAATGGCGCAGTTATTGCCGATGTCAGATGAGATGATCGCGTCTTGTGGCAAGGACTGCTGGATCGCGCGCCATGCCATGCGGGGTGACATCCAGTCGGGCTTGGCCGCGCGGGCGCGCACGTTCCAATCGGTACCTGGATCGTCTTGTTCGTCGGTCATGGAGGTTAACTCTTGGGCCCATGCGGATTTGGTCTGGGCAATCATCGACTTGCGGTCGGCACGGCCTGTGTCACCTGCGGTGTCTGTCAGCTGTGCGGCGATGGCGGTGGCCACCTTGGTTGCGTCGCCCACAATGCCAACCGTAACCTTTTTGGTCAGACCAATGCGGTCAGGGTTGATATCAACCTGAATGATCTTGGCATCCATTGGCCAGTAATCAATGCCGTAGCCCGGCAAGGTCGAGAACGGGTTCAGCCGCGTGCCAAGGCACAGTACCACATCCGCCTTTGAGATCAGTTCCATCCCCGCTTTGGATCCGTTATAGCCCAATGGCCCAGCAAACAGCGGGTGATTGCCGGGGAAAGCGTCGTTATGTTGGTAGCCCACGCACACAGGTGCATCGAGCTTTTCTGCCAGCAGGCGAGACGCTTCGATCCCACCTTTGGCCAAAACAACGCCAGCGCCGTTCAGAATCACGGGGAACGCCGCAGAGGAGAGCATCTCGGCGGCGCGTGCCACCGCATTTTCGCCGCCCTGTGGCAGCTCGAAATCAACCACTTCGGGGATTTCGATGTCGATGACTTGGGTCCAGAAATCACGTGGGATGTTGATCTGTGCAGGCGCCGAAGCGCGCTTGGCCTGCATGATGACGCGATTCAGGGTTTCGGCCACGCGCGAGGGATCGCGCACTTCTTCTTGGTAGGCGACGCAATCGGCGAAGAGGTTCATCTGCTCCATCTCTTGGAAGCCCCCTTGGCCGATCGTCTTGTTCGCGGCTTGTGGGGTGATCAACAGCAGTGGCGTATGGTTCCAATAAGCGGTCTTTACCGCCGTGACGAAGTTCGTGATGCCGGGTCCGTTTTGCGCAATCATCATCGACATTTTACCTGTCGCGCGGGTGTAGCCGTCTGACATCATGCCAGCGGACCCTTCATGGGCGCAGTCCCAAAAATGGATCCCTGCCTTTGGGAAGATATCGGAAATTGGCATCATGGCGGACCCGATAATGCCAAACGCATTTTGGATGCCGTGCCGTTGTAACGTTTTTACAAAAGCTTCTTCAGTGGTCATCTTCATAGCGGGTGGTCCTTGGACTGATGTGGAGGAATTTTTGGTTAGCTGTAAAATAGGATTTTTGGGTATTTTTGGTTAGGGCCAGTTATGCCCCCGCAGTAGATCCAGAGCTGCGCATCAGTTCGATTTCCGAAGCAAGCCGTTGCAGGCCTTCTTCGATGCGGGATGAGGGGATTGAAGAATAGCCCAGCCTATAGAAATTATCTGGCTGGTTTTCGTCTCCGAAAAAGGAATGGCCCGGTTCGATCAAGACACCTTGGCGGCCCAGCCGTGTGGCGAGGACCTTCGTGTCGATGCCTTCGGGCGCGCGCATCCAAAAGGAGGATCCGCCATGGGCGCCTTGGCCGGCAATCTGCAGGCCGCACTTGGGGATGGTGGCCTCCATCACGGCGCGGCGTGCGTGCATTGCATTGCTGACGCGGCGCACCAGCGCGTCGTAATGGCCCAAAGACAAGAAATAGGAGGTGGTGCGCTGAATGTGTCCGGGGGGGTGGCGCAGAACCGATGCACGCAGGGCGCGGGCTTCGCGGATGAACGGCTCAGAGCCGACAAGATACCCCAGACGCAGTCCAGGAAACAGGGATTTAGAGAAACTGCCAACGTAAATGACGCGCCCATCGGTATCGAGCGATTTGAGCGCGGGGGACGGTGCGCGCAGGAAGGATGTCTCGAATTCATAGTCATCTTCGACGATAATGGCATCCATCTCCCTTGCGCGCTCTAACAGGGCGCGGCGGCGGTCCATCGGCATGGTGGCGTTGGTGGGGCATTGGTGGCTGGGAGTTGTGAAAATCACGTCTGTGTCTGGCGGAATAGCCGCAGGGGGCATGCCGTCCCGATCAACCCTGACAGGGGTTACGTGGCATCTGGATTGGATGAGAATATCGCGCAGGGCATGGTAGCATGGATCTTCCAAAGCGGCGCGCCTGCGTTGCGTCAGCAGCACCTGCGCGGTGAGCCATAGCGCATTTTGCGCCCCCATCGTGATCAAAATTTGTTCCGGTGCGGCAGAGATCCCTCTGCGGGGTAGGGTGTGGCGGGCGATGAATTCGATCAGGTTGGGGTCGTCCTGATCATAGTAATCTGAAGTCATCGAATTGAAATCGCGCTGACCCAAAGCCTGTAGGGCACAAAGGCGCCAGTTGGCATGATCAAACAGCGATTTATCCGTCTGGCCATACACAAACGGGAAGCGGTAGTGCGACCAATCCTGCGGCTTGGATGGCGTGACACCGCCGCTGAACCGTTGACCAATGGCGCGGGTCCAGTCGACTGTCTCCAGCGTGTCGGGGCTGGGGGTAAAGGCGGGGGGCGTTGGGGCGTTTTCGGACACGTAATAGCCCGACCGCCCCTTGGAGGTTAAATAGTCACTTGCAAGAAGTTCAGTGTAGGCAATTGTCACGGTGATCCTGCTCACACCCAGATGGGTGGCCAGTTTTCTGGTCGAAGGAAGCTTCTCGGTGCGCTGGAAACGCCCCGAAAGAATGCCCTGTGCGATCATCTGTTGGATCTGCGACTGCAATGTGCCCTGCGCATCGGGGGACAGAAAAAAGGTTTCGACAGGTAGGGCCATGGGCGTCCCTTGCAATTGGAGATATCAAGAACTCAATCTGGACCTATCCATGCTTGAAATGAAAGGTCTGCGATGAAGAATATAGTGCATTTTTCATGTCGCGGAGAAATAAATGCATCTGGGATGCGCACAAACATCTGGTTTGTGTTTGGTGATTAAAGCGTCACCACTGATTTGGTCCGTAAGTGGTGTTCTTTTTTTTGAGGTCCTTCTGGCGGCGATGGCGTTGCCAACAACCTTCCAGGGACAGGTCCGAAAACGGGCCGTAAAATGTAAAAAGACCCCGCATTTTGGCGGGGTCTTTGGAGGAAGTCAGGACGGTGCGGTTTTAGCCCAAAACACGTCCCATAGCGCCATCGACGGCAGTGATGATTTCATCAATGTCATCCTTGGTGCAAATCAATGCAGGAGAGAAACACAATGAATTGTTCTTGCCTGGTACGGAGCGGTTGCTTGCGCCGATGATGACGCCTTGCTGCATGCAGTCCGCGACAATTGCGCCAACGGTTTTTTCTGGCAGGCATTCCTTGGTTGCTCGGTCGGTCACCAGTTCGGCACCAAGGAACAGGCCCTTGCCACGCACCTGCCCAATGGCGCGGTGTTTGTCGGACAATTCTTCGAGCTGCTCTAGCATGTAGTCACCCATGTTGGTGCAGTTTTCGAGAAGGTTCTCGCGTTCGATGATCTTCATATTCTCGATCGCAGCGGCAGGACCGGCTGTGCAGCCGCCAAAGGTTGAGATATCGCGGAAATAGCTGAGGTGGTCGGATGCGTCGTCTTTGAACATGTCAAAAACGGCCTCAGTTGTCACAAGACATGAAATCGCGGCATAGCCCGACGCCACACCTTTGGCCATGGATACCATATCAGGCACGATGCCGTAGTGTTGGTAGCCAAACCACGTCCCTGTGCGGCCGACACCGCATACGACTTCGTCGATGTGCAGCAGGATGTCGTACTGATCGCAAATCTCGCGGACACGTTCCCAATAGCCATCGGGTGGGGTGATGACCCCGCCGCCCGCCGTGACGGGCTCAAGGCAGAGCGCGCCTACCGTTTCTGGGCCTTCGCGCAGGATGATCTTTTCGATCTCGTTTGCCGCCCAAACGCCATAGTTATCCTCTGGGGCGCCAGCTTGTTCATGTTTGCGGTATTCTAGGCAGTGGGGCACGCGGATGAACCCTTCAGGGAAGGGGCCGTATTGCACGTTGCGCTCATCCTGTCCGCCACAGGCCATCGCGCCGATGGTGCTGCCGTGGTAGTCGCGGTCGCGGTAGAGGATTTTATGTTTCTTGCCGCCATAGCGTTTGTGGGCGATCTGGCGGACCATTTTATAGCCCTTTTCATTCGCTTCAGACCCTGAAGAACAGTAGTAGACGCGGCTCATCCCAGGCATTTTTTCGATCAACATTTCCGAGAAAATAGATCCAGGGATAGATCCTGCGGTGCCGCCGAAGAAGTTCAATTTGACCAATTGGTCACGCACGGCGTCGGCAATTGATTCGCGCCCGTATCCCACGTTTACGGTCCATACCCCGCCTGCAACCGCATCAAGGTGTTCTTTGCCGTGCTGGTCCCAAACCCGCAGGCCCTTTCCCTCGACAATGATGCGTGGATCGCTTGTTTCATAGGGTTTATGTTGGCTGAGGTGGTGCCAAACATGGGCGCGATCGGCCTCAACAATGCGAGAGATGTCATTTTCACTAAATGTACCGTCCATGGGGCGACCTTTCGAGTTATTTGTAAGGATGAAGGAGGCGGAGTCAGCCTGAGTCGTGTGTATCAGACAGTTTTTTTGTCGAAATTTATAGGTCCAGAATAACATTCAGTTTAACGCCAATTGATGCAGGTGCCCCCTTTGCTGGTGTTTGTGAAAAACCCGCCATGTGGGCGGCGGATACGTCAATCACTGATGCCTATTTTTTAATCAATAAACGCAGCGAATTGCGGTGAAATGGCAGGTTTTAAGGAGCGGCAGCTCATCATATTTTCGGATTTTCATCTGGATGGAGGAAAAACCCATAATCCTCAGAGGGATAGTGGGTAACACCGCTGATGTGCTGAAGTAACTGGACCTATCCTAGAGGTGAAACTGGCGATTTATATTTTGGATGGGACACGACTGACTATGAAGGCACCACGTGGGGTGGCCATGAAATTCATTAAGAGAGATGGTGAGTTTATATAAGGTGTTGAAATTCGTTGAAAAATATCGGATTTCGTCTGAATTAGAGTGGCGGAAGGAAAAAGCTGGTGGGGTCGGCGTTAGCATAATCTCTTGCGTTGTATTGCAAGTGGCGGGTGCATCTTTAGGGTGGCAACGTCGGTTGTGAAGATCGTGAAATACCCCTCCGAGCTTTTGCAAACGGAAGCTGGATAATAATGTAACTGGGAGACGACCAAAATGATGAAAAAAACAGTAAGTGCATTTGTCGCTGGCGCTGTAACGAGCATGGCTGCAACATCCGCGTTCGCTGCGGGCGAAGGCGAAATCACTGTTGGCTATTTTCTTGAATGGCCCATGCCATTTCAATACGCAAAAGTGAACGGCACCTATGATGAGGTGATCGGCAAAAAGGTTAACTGGGTTAGTTTTGACAGCGGTGTTGCCATGTCCGCTGCGATGGCTTCGGGTGATGTGCAAATCTCTGTAAGCCAAGGTGTTCCACCCTTCGTGGTTGCGACATCGGGCGGTCAGGACATCCAGATCGTAGATGTGGCTGTGTCCTACTCCGAGAACGACAACTGCGTTGTGGCCTCTGCGCTGGAAATCGACAAAACCTCAGCCGGCGAACTGGCTGGCAAGAAAGTTGCCGTGCCTTTGGGGACAGCGGCCCACTACGGTTTCCTTAAACAGATGAGCCACTTTGGCGTTGACGTGTCTTCCAT
>JBDVSG010000086.1:0-16649 GCA_039967155.1 Sulfitobacter sp.
CCGACCGCCACCATCACAAACGCGCGTTGGGTCGCGACATTCCCGCCAGAAAGCGCAAGGTACCCCGCCGCAGCGATCAAAGCGCCCCCAGCGGCCATGCTGCGCGCTGGCACCCGCAAAACAACAGGCGGCACGAGCGCCAAAGCCAACCGCAACGCGGCAAAGACTACCCCCGTCATCAACCCCATATGCAATCCCGAGATCGCAAGCAGATGCGCCAGATTGCTGGCGCGCAAATTCGTCAGCGCTGTTTTGCTGATGGCTGACCTGTCCCCCGTGGTAATGGCGGCAGCAAAACCACCGATATCCCCCTCTAGCACCGATTGAATGCGTTCTGATGCCGCCATGCGTGTGCGAAACACGCCCAGACCGCTTGATGGCTCGGTCACCCCCATCAGCGGGGTTCTGGCATAGCCCACTGCCCCGATGGGAATAAACCATGCGTGGCGCTGAAAATCGAAGCCGCCAGGCTCTACCGGCCCTGAGGGGGGGGATAGATGGCCCGTCAGCATCACCCTCATTCCGGGCTCTGGCGTGATGTCGGCACTTCGGTCCCCATGCAGGGATAATCGGACGCGGTTGGGCGTGCGGTCTGGTGGAACGCGGTCCAACACCACCTGATCCAAGGTCAGCCGCAAAGCGTCTGATTGGCTGCGGTCCATGGCCACGATCCGCCCCTCAACCGCGCCGTAATAGCGGAAATCCAACACTGGCCCTGCAACGCTGTGTCCGCGCGCCGCGGCCAGTAAGAACCCAAGCGCGATCAACATCACCGCCGCCGCAAAAGGCCGTATCGTTTCCGGCAGCCCGCGCGCAAAGGCCGCGCAAAACAATGCGATCACCGCAATGCGCCCCAAAACAATAAGGCTAGGCTCCCATGTCAGGCTAAAATACCATCCGATGCCAATCGCAAGGCAGACCGGCACCCACCCAAACAGCGCCCCCCGTTGGGCGCGCATCATGTTCGCACTCACAAACCCTACGCCCATCGCTTGCCCCTGTTCGCTGCACTGGATAGATAGACACAAAACTTAGGCCCGTTGTGGTTACCAATTCGTAAAAATAGCCAAAACGTTAAGACCTCAGACACAATTACCTCTCCGAAAGGACCGCCCCATGAGCACTCCAATTGTCACCCGCTTTGCCCCGTCTCCAACGGGTTTCCTGCACATTGGCGGCGCTCGGACGGCGCTGTTTAACTGGCTGTATGCCCGTGGTCGCGGTGGGAAATTCCTGCTGCGCATCGAAGATACGGACATTGCCCGTTCAACCCCTGAGGCCACAGCCGCCATTCTGCAGGGGCTTGCATGGCTGGGATTGGACCATGATGGTGAGGCCGTGAGCCAGCGCGAAATGGCGCCGCGCCATGTGGAAGTTGCCCAAGAGTTGCTGGCCAAAGGGGCCGCGTTCAAGTGTTTTGCCACACAAGAAGAGATTGAGGCCTTCCGCGAAACCGCCCGCGCAGAAGGGCGCAGCACGCTCTACCGGTCTCCTTGGCGCGACGCCGATGCCAGCACGCACCCAGACGCGCCATTTGTGATCCGCATTAAAGCCCCCGACACGGGAAAGACCGTGATCCGCGACAGTGTTCAGGGCGATGTCACCATCGACAATGCCCAGTTGGACGACATGATCCTGCTGCGCTCGGACGGCACCCCAGTTTACATGTTGGCAGTGGTCGTCGATGACCATGACATGGGCGTGACCCATGTGATCCGTGGCGATGACCACCTGAACAATGCTGCGCGCCAGATGATGATTTATCACGGCATGGAGTGGGATGTTCCGGTTTGGTCGCATATCCCCTTGATCCACGGCAGCGATGGCAAAAAGCTCAGCAAACGGCACGGCGCATTAGGCGCGCAAGAATACCAAGCAATGGGCTACCCTGCGGCTGGCATGCGCAACTACCTCGCACGCCTTGGATGGAGCCACGGCGACGACGAATTTTTCACCGACGCGCAAGCCAAAGAATGGTTCGACATCGACGGCATTCGCAAAAGCCCTGCCCAGTTTGATCTTAAAAAACTAGAGAGCATTTGCGGCCAGCATATTGCAGTCACCGATGATACCGCATTGCGGCATGAGATAGAGGCATATTTGGCCGTGGCGGACCTGCCGGCCCTGAATGTGACGCAAGGTGACGGATTAGAGCGGGCAATGTACTGCCTAAAAGAGCGCGCCAAGACATTGCCAGAACTCATTGAAAAAGGTCACTTTATTCTTACTTCACGCCCGTTGACTGTGGATGAAAAAGCCGCAAAAAATCTGGATACGGTATCCCGTGGTATACTGAAAGAATTGACGCCGCACCTGCAAGATGTTAGCTGGGACCGTGAAACGCTAGAAGAGGTTCTGAACGGCTTTGCGGCCCAGAAAGAAACCAAATTCGGCAAGTTGGCTGGACCGCTTCGCGCGGCGTTGGCTGGTCGCGCCGTCACACCTTCTGTGTTCGATATGATGCTTGTGCTTGGTCGCGATGAAACTGTGGCACGGCTGAAAGATGTGGCATCCTAGGGCAGTCGTAAATCTGTCATAAAGGATGTTGTAGGTAAGAAGAACAACGATGCATGGGCTACAACCTGTGCTGCACTGGGGTGCAAGCCCCCGCAACCAACCTAAAAAGGGGATACTCATGGCCGACAGTACCAAATCAGCAACGCTGAAAATCGGGGAAAAAACAATAGATCTTCCGATTTTCACGCCGACGTCCGGCCCTGATGTTCTCGATATCAGAAAGCTGTACGGTCAGGGTGGCGTTTTCACCTATGACCCGGGCTTCACCTCAACGGCATCGTGTGACAGCACGATCACCTTCATTGACGGTGACGAGGGTATTTTGACCCACCGCGGCTATCAGATTGGTGAATTGGCAGAAAAATCCCACTATCTCGAAGTGTGCTATCTGCTTCTTTATGGTGAGCTGCCAACGCCAACACAGCTGGAAGATTTCGAAGGTCGTGTCACAAACCACACAATGATCCACGAACAAATGACCAACTTCTTCCGTGGCTTCCGCCGCGATGCACCGCCGATGGCGGTTATGGTGGGCGTTGTGGGCGCGATGTCTGCGTTCTATCACGATTCGACCGACATCACGGATGAGTGGCAGCGCGAAGTGGCCTCGATCCGCCTGATCGCAAAGATGCCAACAATCGCGGCGATGGCCTATAAATACACAATTGGTCAGCCTTTCGTGTCGCCCCGCAATGATCTGGACTATGCGTCAAACTTCCTGCGCATGTGTTTCGCCGTCCCTGCCGAAGATTACGTTGTCGATCCCATCCTTAGCCGCGCGATGGACCGCATCTTTACCCTGCATGCAGACCACGAACAAAACGCATCGACGTCTACCGTGCGCTTGGCGTCTTCATCGGGTGCGAACCCCTTCGCCTGTATCGCTGCCGGTATTGCCTGCCTTTGGGGCCCCTCCCACGGCGGCGCAAACCAAGCCTGCCTTGAAATGCTCAAGGAAATCGGCACCCCTGACCGCATTCCGGAATTCATCGCTCGCGCCAAGGACAAGAACGATCCGTTCCGCCTGATGGGCTTTGGCCACCGTGTCTACAAAAACCGCGATCCTCGTGCGACTGTGATGAAACAGTCCGCAGACGAAGTTCTGGAACTGATGGGCGTAGAGAACAACCCGATCTTGCAAGTTGCAAAAGAACTCGAAAAGCAGGCGCTGGAGGATCCGTACTTCGCTGAGAAGAAACTGTTCCCGAACGTCGACTTCTATTCGGGTATCATTCTCGAGGCGATGGGTTTCCCCACATCCATGTTCACCCCGATCTTCGCATTGGCGCGGACTGTAGGCTGGATTTCTCAATGGAAAGAACAGCTGAACGATCCGCAGTTGAAAATTGGCCGCCCACGTCAGCTGTACCAAGGTGAAGATATTCGCGCCTACACGGACATCGAAAACCGCTAATTCCTCCCCCTTTTGAGGAGAGACCAAGCCCCCGCATGCGCCTTGCATGCGGGGGCTTTTTTACGGCAACGCCTTTTGGGCCAAATAGTGGCACAATTATGGCAACGGCATTTGAGCGAATGAGCCATCAATGCAGCGCCTGTTTCCTCGTTCATAGATGCCAAGACAGCCATACTGTTTTACTGGCCGCACAAGGCCATAAATCCAAGGCGATCGCGCGCCCAAGGCGAATGCGAATCGGGTGAAGATGGCAAGTCGTGCTCACCGCTTCACACAACCCCTCCGTGTAGAAGTATTTGAATTCTCGGTGAAATATGACTTTCAAATGAGGCAATTCTTACGAAAAGAAGGCCAAATTGGGGCATTGTTGCCGACAAGTCTACAATAACAGCCTCAAACTTGACCGCTTATGGCAAGGCTGCATAGTCAGGGGCAACAACCACGCATAAGGGATTTTTGCCATGTTGATGTTACTTGCCTTAGCAGTTCCAGTTGCCGTTCTCGGCTTCGCGATTGATTCTGCATCAGACGACGACGACGATAACTCAGTTGAAGAAATCGGCACCGAAGGTGCAGACAGCCTCGAAGGCGGTACCGACGATGACTTCATCGATGGTCAAGCAGGTGACGATGTCCTGCACGGCCGCGCCGGAAACGACACTATTTTTGGCCGCGAAGGCGATGACGTGCTTCAGGGCGAAGATGGCGACGACATGCTGTGTGCGGGCGATGGCGATGATTTCGTGACTGGCAACACCGGACAAGACTTCATCGAAGGTCAGGGCGGCGACGACTTCGTATCAGGTGACTACGGTTGGGATACCGTGCTGGGTAACGAAGGAAACGACACAGTATTGGGCGGCCGCGGTGGTGATGTGATCCAAGGAAACGAGGGCGACGATGTTGTCTTTGGCGGCATTATTAACGGACTTCCACTGAGCCTTGATGAGCTAACAGAACTGCGCGACGGTGAGTCACTGGCAGAAATCAACGATGGCATTGAAATGCGCGATGATAGTCTTGGCAACACCCTACGCGGCGGCACGGACGAAGACGACCTCATCATCGGCTCCGGTGATTGGGCCCATGGTGGCCTCGGCGCAGATACATTTCACGTCATGTCAGAGCAAAACATGGGTGGTATCCCAAATATTGCGGACTACAGAAGCAACGAAGACGCGATCACAGTCATCGTCGATGATGTCAATGCGGATGCTGACATCACAGTCACAACAGATGGCGAAGATGCACTGATCCAGATGGGTGACATGGTCCTTGCGCGTGTGACTGGCGCCGCAGAGAGCCTGGAAGCCGAGGACGTTTCCCTGATCTCTGAAAACGCTGTTGAAGCGATGTTTGAGCCAAATTCCGCTGCGGCCTAGCAAAATGAAAGGGGTGTGCCCATCGTACGCCCCTTTCATGTTACTCTTTACCAGTACCCTTGCTTTCCAGTCCGACAGGAGCCCCCCAATGGCAAGCCACTCTCAATCTCATTATGCATGGTCCAAGGCAAAAAGTTTAATGCCCCGCCAAGCAGAAGGTGAAAAAGGTCCCAAAGGCGCTATTGTGCCAAATATTGAAGGCGATGATGACCATATCGCAGTGGTCTACGACAAGGGAGAGACCCCTCCCGAGATCACGATAAAACAAGTATCAGGATCGGTGCATACGGTTTTAGCAAATGGTGTCGCGGTGGCCGTTGTTGCCCGCACCACAGGTTCTGCTCCCTCGCCATCCGATATCCTATTGGTCGAAAGAAGCGTTTCGTCCTGATAGCCAACACATTAAAAGCCCGCCGCGAACTGCGCAGCGGGCTTTTTTATGATCCGAATATCAATACCCTTGCGGAATTTTTCGGTCTAGCGCCCTTCGAAATCGGCAGCCCGCTTTTCGGTGAAGGCCAGAACCCCTTCTTTGAAGTCACGCGTTTTGCCGCATTTTCCTTGCTCTTGGGCCTCTAGGGTCAGCTGCTGTTCATAGCTGTTGTCCCAGCTGCTGCGCAACACAGCCTTGGCCGCAGCATAGGCCGCTGTAGGCCCTGCCGCCAAATGGGCCGCTTTTGCCCGCCAATACGCATCAAAATCACCATCTGCCACGGCTTCCCAGATCATGCCCCAATCATCCGCTTGACGGGCTGAAATCTTATCTGCGAACAGCGCAGCCCCCATGGCTTTTGCCATACCCATCTGACGAGGCAGCGTATATGTGCCGCCAGCATCAGGGATCAGGCCAATACGGGTAAACGCCTGCAGGAAATACGCGCTCTGCGTGGCGAAAACCACATCTGTTGCCAATGCTAGATTGGCGCCCGCCCCTGCAGCGGTACCGTTGACCGCTGCAATCGTAGGAACGGGGCATTGCGTAATAGCGCGCAACATCGGCGCATATTCATCTCTCAAGGTCCGCTCAAGATCGATAGAGGTCACACTGGCGCGGTCTCCCAAATCCTGTCCTGAGCAAAACGCTTTGCCTGCACCGGTGATTACAACCACCCGTGCGTCGCGCCCGCCAGCGGTAAAGGCGTGCTCGATCTCGGCACGCATCTGGGTCGTCAGCGCATTAAACTTATCCGCGCGGTTCATGGTGATAAGGGCGATGCCATCGCTCAATTCATAGGTGATAGTCTGATAGTCCATGACGCCCTCAATCGGTTCTAAGTATTTACAACCAACCCTAGCACATGGGCTTCAGGCCGCCAGCCCAACTGCACGTCATTTATTTAGGATATCGTCCAATATCGCACGTTCTTGCGCGCTCAACCCTTCGTCTTGCGGGGCCAACGCGCGGCTTCTCCCGCGCACATAAACCACACCAGCAGAACCGGCCAACAATAACATCAGCGGACCCGCCGCCCATAGGATCCAATTCGCACCGCCCCGTGTCGGTTTCAGCAGCACATATTCACCATAGCGCGCGACAATAAATGCCACCGCCGCGGTATCGCTGTCGCCTGCCACCAGACGTTCACGAACCAACAGGCGCAGGTCTTTGGCCAATGAGGCAGTGCTTTCGTCGATGCTCTCGTTGCGGCAAACAAGGCACCGCAGGCCTTTGGACAACGCGCGCGCGCGGGTCTCTAGCACGGGATCGGACAGAACCTCATCCGGTTCCACAGCAACCGCAGGCCCTGCCAAAAGCACAAGGATCAGGACAAGGTGTTTCATTCCGCCGCCACCGGTTTACGTTGCTTTCGCGCACCGACGGCAACGCGGAACCTGCGATCCATCAGGCTAAACACCCCACCAAGAGCCATCAGCGCACAGCCGACCCAGATCCAGTTGGTCATAGCCTTGATGTAGGTGCGCACCGCCCAGCCGCCGCCCTCTTGTTGGTCCCCGATCACAAGATACAGATCCCGTTTGTAGTTTTGGTGGATGGCCGCTTCGGTTGTGGGCATTTGCGCCACCGGATAAAAGCGTTTCTCCGGCATCAAAGTCGCGACAGTTTTGCCATTCTTGGAAACCTCAATAGTTGCAGTTGTGGCGACATAATTTGGCCCGTTACTGTCGGACACATCGCGGAGTGTCATCGCGTATCCGTGCACTTCAAAAGGCACATCGATCTGGGCCACACGAATATCTTCCGCGGTCCATGCATAGATGCCCGCAACGCCAATCATCGTCACGCCTAGCCCAGCGTGGGCAGTTGCCTTCCCCCAATCCGCACCAGGCAGGCGAAGCAAACGCCGCATCCGGTTCGGGCCGCGCCCTGTACGCAACACCAAATCGATACATACCCCCATCAGCACCCAAGCGCCCAGAAACATGCCGATCGGCCCGATCAAGCTGCGCCCTGTTTGCAGCGCCCAGACCAGCCCGCCTATGGCCACTGCCAGCCCAAAGGCATAGCGCAGCGGGTAGATCGCGCGCGCCATACTCGCCCGTTTCCAAGGCATCGAGGATCCGATGGGCAGCACCAGCCCCAGCAGGACCATAAACGGCGTAAAGGCAGCATCGAAGAACGGCGGCCCCACGCTCAGCTTGCGGTCAAAGAACATCTCGGCCAGCAACGGCCAAAGGGTCCCGACAAATACAACGAAACACGACACCGCCAGCAGGAGGTTATTCGCCACCAGCGCGCTCTCGCGCGAGACAAGACCAAACACGCCCTTTGCCTCCATCGCACCCGCGCGCAGTGCGAACAGGACCAACGCCCCTCCCATAAAGAAGGTCATAATCCCAAGAATAAACACGCCGCGTTCAGGGTCATTTGCAAACGCATGCACCGAGGTCAGCAGCCCCGACCGCACGATGAACGTCCCGATCAGCGAGAACCCGAAGGCAAGGATGGCCAGCAATATGGTCCAGCTTTTAAGCGCTTCGCGTTTTTCCACAACGATGGCCGAATGCAGCAGCGCCGCCGCCAGCAGCCATGGCATAAAGCTGGCATTCTCAACAGGATCCCAAAACCAAAAACCGCCCCAACCCAGTTCGTAATATGCCCACCAAGACCCCAGCGCGATGCCAATTGTTAGAAAAACCCACGCAGCCAGCGTCCAAGGACGCACCCAGCGCCCCCATGCCGCGTCCACGCGCCCTTCGATCAACGCGGCCACGGCAAAGCTGAACGCCATGCTAAGACCAACGTAGCCCAAATAGAGAAACGGTGGATGAAAGGCCAACCCGGGATCTTGCAACAGGGGGTTGAGATCCTGTCCGTCGAATGGCGGCACAGCAACCCGTGCAAACGGATTGGATGTCAGCAAAATAAACGCCAAAAACGCCACTCCGATCGCCGCTTGAACGCTCAGCACACGGGCGCGCAGGCTGTCGGGCAATTGGGCCCCAAACCATGCAGCCATCGCGCCGAAAAGGGATACAATCAAAACCCACAGCAACATAGAGCCTTCGTGGTTTCCCCAAGTGCCGCTGATCTTGTAAATCATCGGCTTCATCGAATGGCTGTTGGACACGACCACCGCCAAACTGAAATCAGAGGTCACAAACCCCCACGTCAACGCCCCAAATGCGGCTGAGATCAGTAAGAACTGAACAGTGGCCGCAGGTTCGGCCACAGCCATCCAACCTGGCCATCCTTTGGCCGCACCGACCATCGGAATAATCATCTGAATCACTGCCACACCAAAGGCCAGTAATAGGGCGAAATGTCCAAGCTCTGTAATCATAGCCCGTTTATACGCGCGACCAGCCCCTGTTCCAACAGCTATCGCATGGTCAAAGAGCCGCAGTCAGACCAGATATTCTATTTCGCCGCACGCCATGCTGTCAGTGCCAGATTGCCATCAACATCCAAGGCTTGTGCTGACAAGACTGCATCCGATCCAACATCCGCAACGCCTACAGAATCCGAACGCAGCTTGGCCAAGCTTTCGATGTTCTCGATCACCTGCGGAACATGTTTAACCGTCTCAACGATACTGCGCTGAAAATCTTGGGATTTCACCTGATGCCGCGCCCCGAAATAGAAGGATACGATAACACCCAACAACCACCAAAGCGGTTCTGGCACTAAAGCGATCCCTTGCATCCGTTGGGCAAACCACAGAGGCGCAACCATGGCGGACACGAACAGCCCCAACGTGCCCAACGCCATCGCAGGCCGTGGCAGGCGGTTCACGCCATCCATAAAGCGATCGAAACTCCCCTTGGACGCTGCGGTGAACTCAGCACCATATTGATCCATAGCTTGACCCTGAACCACAGCGCAGCGCGCCGCCCCCGATTCAGCGTTCTCACGAAACACCTCAACAGTATCTTTGATCACATTGCTCTTCCCCCCGAATACCACTGACAAAACCCGCTCGATCAATCCCATTTTGCGGTCCTCGCTTTGAATTGTTGCGCAGTCATGTGGTATTTCGCGTCTAGAAATTCCTCAGCACGTTTGATCCACCCGCCTTTACCGCCTGCCCGCGTGCGCACATATTTGCGGCTGGCCACCCGACCATCGGCCAATCGGAAATAGTAATTCCTACGGGCAATCCCATATGCATTGACCATCTCCTGCGGCGAAACATCATAGGCCGCACGCACCGCCCCAAGGCTTTGCGGCCCCAATGCACCGTCCACGGACACACGATACCCCATCTCAACCAACAGCCGTTGCAGGATCTTCACCGCATTGCCGCCTGAATTGACATACATATCAAACACCGTCGCCTGCAGGGATTGCGGCAATTGCGCGATCAACGGCCGATCGTAATAGTGCTCAAGGAAGATATCGACGGCCTGCTTGCGGGTTAAGCGCCGAACGTCCGCCGCCGTCACATGGCCATCACGGTCCAGATCCAGCCCCAGCCTGCGCATCGTGTGGATCGTTACGCCAAACTTGGTGGCGCCACCCGGATCATCGGGATCATTTACGTAGCCCCCCTCACGGGCGACAATGTCTTGTGCAATTTCGGTAACGCTCTGCATGGCTAATCCCCTCAAAATCTGAGGAGATCAGGCCAGCAAATGGTTAACGCACGCTAACCTCAGCGCGCGGTGTTAGCCTTCCGGTTCTTGGTAGACGCCTTGTTCCTTCAACGCATCCACGACCTCTTTGGGCATGTAAGTTTCATCGTGTTTTGCAAGTATTTCAGTTGCTTGGAACACGCCGTTAATCAGAGATCCCGTACCAATCATCCCTTGATTTTCACCAAAAAGATCCGGCAAAACCCCCGAATATGTCACCGCAACACTTGCGCCGCCATCAGTGACCGAGAAACTGATCTGCTCCCCCTGACCGCGTTTTAGCGTGCCCTCCTCGACCAACCCACCGATGCGAAACACTTCGCTGGCCGCTGGCGGTTCGGCGACGACCTCGCTTGGCGCACGGAAAAAGTTGATCCCGTCCCGCAAGCCATAGCCGATCAACCCCGTGGCTGCGATCAGGGCCACAACCGCGACTGCGATCAACTGTATTCGGCGTTGCTTTTTTAGGCTTTTCATCGCGACTTCCGTTTAGCTACGGGAACAAAGGCGCCATCATCAGGCCCTCTGTCTCTTCAATACCTAACATCAGGTTGGCGTTTTGCAATGCTTGCCCAGATGAGCCTTTCGTCAGATTGTCCAGCGCTGCTAGGACAATTGTGCGTCCTTCAATCCGGTCACCAACCACCCCGATATGGCAGAAATTCGACCCGCGGATATGCCGCGTTGAGGGGGCTTCTCCAAAGGGCAAAACCTCAACGAAGGGTTCATCCATGTAAGAAGAAATCATTTCTTTATGAATAGCTTGCGGATCACCCTTCACGTAAACTGTCGCCAAGATTCCGCGATTTGCTGGCACAAGATGCGGGGTGAATTGCACGTTTACGGGGCGTCCTGCTATCCGCGAAAACTCTTGATCAAACTCACCCAAATGGCGATGCATGCCCCCCACTGCATAGGCGTGATAGCCCTCCGACAGCTCCGCATGAAGTAGGTTTTCCTTCAGCGCTCGCCCAGCCCCAGATACAGCACATTTCAGATCCAGAATAATGTCATCAAGGTCAATCAAGCCCGCAGCAATCAGCGGCCGCAATGCAAACTGCCCAGTGGCCGCGTTACATCCCGTCCCTGCTACCAGCCGCGCGGCTTTGATCTCTTGGCGGTAAAATTCGGTCAGCCCATAAACCGCTTCGGCCTGCTGTTCCATCGCAGCATGGGGGTTGCCGTACCACCGCTCATACTCTTGCGGATCGCGCAGCCGGAAGTCGGCCGATAAATCAACGATTTTCAGATCCTTTGGCAGCTGAGAGATCACCTCCTGCGAGGTTTTATGCGGCAGGGCGCAGAAACACAGATCAATGGTGGAAAAATCTATCTGGTCCATTTTCACCAGATCCGGCAGATCAAGATGGCGCAGATGTGGAAACACCGATGCCATGCTTTGTCCCGCCTTAGAATTCCCACCCAAAGCTTTGATTGTCATAGAAGAATGTCCGGAAATCAGCCGGATCAGTTCTGCGCCTGTGTACCCAGAGGCGCCCAGAATTGCGATATTATAGGTCATGCGTATAGTCCTGAAAAACGATTTTGCGTCTTGAATTTTAGCAGCGTCACGCTGCGGTAAAGCTCAGAGGTCGTCGCAAAAATTGGGTCGCGCGATCGCTCACACGTTTGGGGTCACCCGTTGTAAGGAAAGCAGCCTCGCCGCCTCCGGATTTGTCTGGGTGGCGCTCTAGATAATCGGCAAGGCTTTCTGCCACCAAATCCGCCTGAGAGAACACCGCCACATCCGCGCCCAAAGCATCCTGAAAGATCGGTTTAAGCAACGGATAATGGGTACAGCCCAAAATTGCAGCGTCTGGTTGTGGCATCTTGCGCATCAGCGCATCCACATGGCTGCGCACCAAGGCTTCGGCCAAGATCATATCACCGTCTTCAATCGCATCAACAACACCGCCACAGGCCTGCGCCTCGACGTCAACACCAATGGCACGAAAGGCCAGCTCGCGTTGGAAGGCACGTGTGGCGACAGTGGCTGGGGTGGCAAATAGGGCTACGTGATTCACCGCCACCTCACGGGGGGGCGAATTATCACCCCACTGGCGTTCTGTCATAGCTTCGATCAACGGCACAAACACACCCAACACGCGTTTGCCTTCGGGAACCCAGCCTTCTTGCATACGCCGCAGCGCGGCAGCAGAGGCGGTGTTACAAGCCAAAACAACCAAATCGCAGCCCGCCTCAAACAACCGTTCGGTCGCGGCGACGGTCAGGTCGTAGATATCATCCGCATCGCGCACACCATAAGGCGCATTGGCGCTGTCGGCCAAATATACAAATTCCTGATCCGGAAGACGTGCTTGTACGGCATCCCAAATGGTCAACCCGCCCAAACCGCTATCAAAAATGCCTACTGCCATCTGCTTGCCCTAACTAGCGACCCCGCGATGCCCTGCATCAGCGGCGCTTGTGCCGTTCCTCGAATTCATACCCCGCCTCAAATGATTTGAGCGGCTCTGGCGCCAGTTCATACGTGGCTTGGCGCAAGAAATCCATCATCGCGTTCGTATCTTTTGCCATAGGTTCTAAAATGTCGCGGCTGATCGGTTTGCCGATGGCGATACGTACGGGTGTATCAACCCTTTTTCGGAACTCTTTTATCAGCAACCCCATGCGCAAAGTCGCGTGTAAATGGCTGGCAATCTGGAACATGCGACTGGTGTGCCCATCAAAGTAGACCGGCAGCACGGTCGCGTTGGATTTTGAGATCATCCGTGCCGTAAAGCCGCGCCAGTTGGGGTCCATCGGATGTGAAAACGGTTTGGCTGCGGTGCTGACGGTGCCGCCAGGAAATATCCCAACCGCGCCTCCAGTGCTGAGGTAATCCAATGCGATCTTGCGCGTGGTAAGGTTCATTTTCAGTGCGGGCTTGCTTTCTTCAAAGCTGATGGGCAGCAGGTTTTCCTGTAGCTCTGGCACCTTTGCAAACACCGAATTCGCCATGACTTTGAAATTCGGTCGGCTGCGGTTCAAGAGATGGCCCATCATCAACCCATCCAGAATACCGTAAGGGTGATTGGCGATCAGGATCAGCGGCCCGTCGCGCGGGACATTGTCCAAACTGCCCCCCACCACATCCAAGCTAAGCCCATAGCGCGCCGCCATGATGTCAAAGAAATTCACCCCCGCTGCCAGCTCGCTCTCATAGCCGCGGGCGCGTTTGATCAGGCCCAAACGGCCTGTTGCGTTTTCCATCACGCGAATGACGGCCTTGCCTCCCCGTGTTTGGGCCGACCACGCATAGCTTAAATCACGTGCCGACGCAGGGCGCTGCAACAGGGACATGTATTGCTCCTTTTTCAAAGGCGGTTTGGCGCCCTCTCAAAGACGCCTACACTACTGCGCTGCCTGTGCAAGGGACGCCTGAGGCGATTTGATCGCCGCCAACAGTTCTTCACGGCGTTTTGCGGCGGTCGCTTCATTGGCTTGCTTCACAGGGCCGAAGCCACGGATTTGCAAAGGCAATGCCGCCAAGGCAAGGACCGCATCGCGGTTCTGTTCATCCAACTGGGGCAAAAACGCGCGCATGTCGGCCTCGTATTGTTTGATCAAGGCGCGCTCCATCTTGCGTTCAGCCGTATATCCAAAAACATCCAATGGTGTGCCGCGCAGTCTCTTCATCCGCGCCAGCATCCGCAGCGGCCGTTCCAGCCAAGGGCCGAATTCCCGCTTCACCGGCCGCCCGTTTGATCCCGTTTTTGACAACATCGGCGGGGCAAGATTGAAGGACATCTTGAAGTCGCCCTCAAATTCGGCCTGTGCCTTTTCCCGCGTGCTCAGCAACAGGCGCGCAACCTCATATTCATCCTTATAGGACAACAGCTTGTGATAGCCTTCCGCCACAGCGCCGCGCACATCACGGTCACCGATCCCTTCCAGCATTTTGCGATAGCGCTTTGCCAGACCTTTGCCCTGATACGCGGTCAACTGCCCAGCGCGGTAGGCAATTTTATCATCTAACGTTTGGGGCAACGCCACCACAGTTGGCGTCAAAACCGCTTGTGCATCTTCGGGGTACAAAACCGCCCAGCGCCCAATTTCAAAGGCCCGCAGGTTGCGTTCGACCGCAGCGCCATTCAGGCGGATCGCATCTGTGATTGCTTGTAGGCTCAGCGGCACCAACCCGCGCTGCCACGCCCCCCCAAACACCATCATGTTCGAATAAATACTGTCGCCCAATGTCGCCTTAGCCAAATCAGAGGCGTCAAACAGCGACAAACGGTCTTTGATCCGTGCCTCCAGCGCCAGTTCCAACCGATCATAGGGCATCTTGAATTCCGTATCGCGGGTAAATTCGCCTGTAATGATCTGATGGCTGTTCACCACCGCTCCCGTGCGCCCTGTTGAGGTCAGGCCAAGCGTCTTACTGCCAGCCGATACAACAAGATCGCCGCCAATAATTGCATCACATTCCCCAGTGGCCACGCGAATGGCACTGATGTCTTCGGGCCGCTCTGCCAGCCGACAATGGATGCTTACCGCGCCGCCCTTTTGCGCAAGGCCAGCCATTTCCATCATGCCCGCCCCTTTGCCATCAATCTGGGCGGCCTGCGCCAGTACAGCGCCAATGGTGACAACACCAGTCCCGCCAACCCCAGTGATCACCACGTTATAGGTCCCCTCAATCTGCGGCAGCTTTGGTGTTGGCAGATCAGGGATTGTCACTTCTGAGGTGGCTTCCTTGCGGATGCTTGCCCCTTCCAGCGTCACAAAGGACGGGCAGAAGCCGTTCACACAGGAAAAGTCCTTGTTACAAGAAGATTGGTCGATGGCGCGTTTGCGGCCCAGCTCTGTCTCGGCGGGCACGATAGAGACACAGTTGGATTGCACCCCGCAGTCGCCACAGCCTTCACAGACGTCCGTGTTGATGAACAACCGCTTGTCAGGATCAGGGAAGCTTCCCCGTTTGCGGCGGCGGCGCTTTTCTGCGGCGCAGGTCTGGATATAGACAATCGCGCTGACCCCCTCCACCGTCGCCAACCTCTCTTGGACAGCTTGCAGCTCGGCGCGTTCATGGGTTGGCGTGCCTTTGAACGCAGCTAAATCTACGTCTTCTTTTTCGTCATAGACAACCTCTAGCGTCTTGATCCCCATCGCCTTCAGCTCTGCCACGATGCGCGGCGCGCTCAGGTCGCCTTCGTTGTCTTGTCCGCCTGTCATGGCCACGGCATCATTATAGAGGATTTTATAGGTGATATTCGTGCCCGCTGCGATCGCTGCACGGACCGCTTGCACGCCTGAATGGTTATAGGTTCCGTCCCCTAGGTTTTGAAACACATGCGGTGTCTTGGAAAAGGGCGCCTCGCCGATCCAATTGGCCCCCTCTGCCCCCATATGGGTAAAGCCGAACGTCTCTCTGTCCATCCATTGCACCATGAAGTGACAGCCAATCCCCGCATAGGC
The DNA here is from genome assembly GCA_039967155.1 of Sulfitobacter sp. GTDB lineage: Bacteria > Pseudomonadota > Alphaproteobacteria > Rhodobacterales > Rhodobacteraceae > Sulfitobacter. Next base: position 15,769 of record JBDVSG010000086.1, read on the forward strand.
ACGGCTGCCTTCGGGCACTTTGGTAGAGGAGTTATGCGGACAGCCCGAACAGAAATAGGGCAACCGCGCGGCCAGTTCCTCAGAATTATCCGCCCTTTTGGCATCGGCCAGATCAGCAAGCCCTGCGCGAATGCCATCTGTCCCGCGCCCTTCCTCGCAGAGGACATTGCCCAGCTTCTCTGCTATGTCCACAGGATCTAACGCCCAGCGCGCCGAGAAGAACTCTTCTCCATTTTTGCGCCCGCCATATACGCGGTGACGCATATCATCATCAAACAACGCCTCTTTGATCTGTACTTCGATCAGCTTGCGCTTTTCCTCAATTACCACGATCAGGTCTAGGTCTTCCGCCCAGTCATGGAAGCCCTTCATATTCAACGGCCAGACCTGACCCACCTTGTAGGTTGTGATGCCCAGACGCTCGGCCTCTTGGGCGTCGATGTTCAGCAGGCTCATGGCATGTACCAGATCGAGATAGTTCTTCCCCGCGGCAACAAAACCGATCTTGGCGCCTCCTGTCCCCCACACACGTTTGTCGATGCCATTGGCATGGGCAAAGGCTTCGGCAGCGTAGCGCTTGTAGTCGATCAAGCGGGCCTCTTGGGCGATCCGTTCATCTACCAGTCGAATGTTCAGACCGCCTTCGGGCATTTCGAACTCTGGTGTGACAAATTGCATCCTGTGCGGATCTCCGTCCACAACCGAAGTCACCTCGACCGTGTCCTTCATCGTTTTCAGTCCCACCCAAAGGCCCGAGTACCGCGACAACGCCCACCCATAGAGGCTGAAATCCAATATCTCTTGCACCCCCGCTGGCGAAAGCACCGGCATATAGGCATCGACCATGGCAAAATCCGACTGGTGCAGCACTGTGGAGGATT
>JBDVSG010000087.1:0-25637 GCA_039967155.1 Sulfitobacter sp.
TCACCACTTTTTGGAATTGACGTCTCGTAGCATAGCGTTGTCCAGCATTTGTTCCGCCAGCAACTTCTTCAGCTTGCCGTTATCGTCTTCCAAAGCACGCAACCGCTTCGCATCAGACGGCTCCACTCTCGGGATCATGCTGCGCATAACCCTGCCGGGCAGTGCATCCCGCCATGCTTCGATTTGTACTTGTAGAACGTCGCCGAACTGATCCCCTGCCGCCGACAGACATCTCCAGCCTTCTCGCCAGCGTCCTCTTCCTTGATCATCGCCCCTCTCGGCAGATTGCTACGCAATCGCCTGCCGAGCAGTGCATGATCTGTTCATCCGTAAACCCTGCCTTCATTTGTCCGTCCTTTTTTGGGCGGACTCTACACAAATTTGGAGGAGTTTTAGGGCTCAGGTCAAAGCAATTATCACCGAATTGGTGTAACGGCACCCGCCTACCCTGAAATCAAATAGGAGTCGCGATTCAGATATAGCTCACAAACAAGGTCAGCCTCTCGTTACATCGCAAGCATGACATTGGCTCGATAGCTGATCACAACATAAAGGCCATCTGTGACAGCCTTAACAACACAGTTTGAAATGCTGGCGACGCCTCCTACTGAGACCCTCCACGAGAAGGTAATGAAGAAAATACGATGGGCGACCACCCCTTAACCCGGCAACAGTCACGCTTCATATATAGTTCGCACCCCACTTACATCATCTTGCACTTCCTGAAGGCTCGGGGTAGAAAAATGCATGTTTTTTCAAACGGCTCAGCGGCTCATATGAAATTTCTCCCACAACGCCACGCTTAAACTTTCGCCTAAAGGCCCCATCCAAAATTATTTAAAACCAAAGATCATCTTTATGACAGCCTTTCTCGAACAAGACGAAGCAATCGCAAAAAGCGCTGCTCGCGTTCTGGAAATTGAGGCGGATGCGTTGCGCTATATGTCGCAAAACCTCGCACTTGATTTTGTACCCGCTGTGCGCGCGATACTCGCCTGTAAGGGGCGGGTTATCATCTCTGGAATTGGTAAATCAGGTCACATCGGGCGCAAGATTGCCGCCACCCTCGCCTCAACGGGTACGCCGTCTTATTTTGTGCATTGCGCTGAAGCCAGTCATGGCGACTTGGGCATGGTTGGGGCTGATGACGTCTGTGTGTTGATCTCTAATTCAGGCGAAACAGCCGAGCTGCGTGATATGGTTTATCACACCCAGCGGTTCTCGATTCCGATGATCGGGATTTCATCCAACCCCGACAGCACGCTGATGCAGGCGGCAAATTATCGCCTCACCCTGCCCAAACTGCCCGAGGCCTGTTCTATCGGGATGGCGCCGACCACCTCGACCACGCTAACGCTGGCCATGGGCGATGCATTGGCCGTGGCGTTGATGGAACAGCGCAGCTTTGCCCCCGAGGATTTTGGTATTTACCATCCCGGCGGCAAGCTGGGCGCGCAAATGCGCACCGTCTCCGAGTTGATGCATGGCGGCGAAGATATCCCCGTACTGGAAGAAAGCGCCAACATGCACGATGTGCTCATGGCGATGACCTCAAAAGGGTTTGGTATTGGTGTCCTTGTTCAGGACGGTAAATTGTCGGGCATCATTACCGATGGCGACCTGCGCCGCAATATGGACGGTCTGATGGAGCGCACTGCGGCACAAATTGCCAACCGCACGCCTCTGATCGTTGCTCCCGATATGCTGGCCCCCGAAGCGCTTGCCATTTTGAACGAGCGTAAGATCAACGTATTGCTGGTTGCAGGCGAAGATCAGGTGCCTCTTGGCGTACTGCACATCCACGATCTATTGCGTGCAGGCGTCGCATAATTTTGCAAAAAGGGCTGCCTTTTGAGCTCTATGTCACATTCTGGTTCACCCCTCTCCCCAGATATTCTAACTACAGTTAACTGACCCGCTTTATGCGGGCGGTATTTTATCGCCGACCGGAGACTCTATGAAAACTGTTATTTTCATCCCTGCCCGCTACGCCTCAACGCGCTACCCCGCTAAACCCTTGGCGACCCTGCGCCAGAAGGACGGCAGTGAGAAAACCCTCATCCAGATGAGTTGGGAGGCCGCCTCCCAGATCAAGGGTGTGGATGCGGTCTATGTTGCCACTGATGATGATCGTATTGCAGATGCCGCGCGCGCCTTTGGCGCAGATGTGGTGATGACCGATGAGGCCTGCGAAAACGGTACCGCGCGCTGTGCAGATGCCATGAAGAACTCGGGTATCGAGGCTGACCTGATCGTGAATTTCCAAGGTGACGCGCCCCTGACGCCGCCATGGTTTGTCGAAGCGCTGATCGAGGCGATGAAGGCCGACGATAGTGTTGGTATGGCAACGCCTGTGCTGCGCTGTGATCGCGACACCTATGATGCCTTCAAAGAGGACCGCGCGCAGGGCCGTGTTGGCGGCACCACTGCCGTTTTTGATGCCAACATGAATGCACTCTTTTTCTCGAAAGAAGTGCTGCCTTATATTGATCCGGGCAAAATGCCCGAGCCGATACCCGTGTTCCACCATGTCGGTGTATATGCTTACCGCCCGGAAGCGCTGGCTGCCTATGTGGCACATCCTGTGTGCCAGCTGGAAACTCTTGAGGGGCTCGAACAGCTTCGTTTTCTGCACGCAGGCACGCCTGTGCGCTGTGTCGAAGTAGACGCCCGCGGTCGCGTATTTTGGGAGCTGAACAACCCCTCTGATGTGCCTCGTATTGAGGCCGCACTGGCGGCTATGTAACTGTATATTTTATCTGTACCATTAAACATAATATCCATATTTGAAAGGCCACGCCATGATTGAGACAAAAACAGTGACCGTAGGTGACATCACAATTGGCGGTAAAAACCCATTTGCCCTGATCACCGGCCCCTGCCAACTCGAAAGCCTTGATCATTGCCATGCACGGTTTGAACAAAACTCATGGGGAACTGGTTTGCCCTATTTTGACGGACGTGTACGATGTCATCTGGCTTGATATTTTGAACTAGCCCCCCCCCCCCCCCTAAGGACGGGCTGCGCCTCCCTTTCAAACCCAACCGCTTCCGCCAGCAGTTACGCGCTGCATAGGCCTGCAACGAGATTGGCACTGGCATCGCGGCCAGCTGGGGCCAAGGCGCGCCTAAAAGAGTGCCACACAGGCCACGGCATCTACCCAAGCCGCATATAGAACATTGCATATTCAGGGTTCAGCAAATAAGCACACAGCAAATTGGACAAAGGGATTAACGGTGAAAAAAGCATTCATTACGGGCATCACGGGTCAGGATGGAGCCTATCTGGCAAAGCTGCTACTCGACAAAGGCTATGAAGTTCACGGTGGCGTACGCCGCATTTCGCAGCCCGAGACAACGCGGCTGGAAGCCGTCGGCGTTGCAGACAAAGTTCACCTGCATGAATTTGACCTGACGGAACAAAACAACATCTACCGCGTCATTCGTGATGTGCAGATGGACGAATTCTACAACCTCGCGGCGCAATCCTTTGTTGGCGCGTCATGGGAGTTGCCCGTTTATACCGCAGACGTGGACGGGATGGCCGTTGTGCGTATCCTCGACACCCTGCGTACGCTGGTGCCCGAGTGCCGCTTCTATCAGGCTTCTACCTCTGAGATGTTCGGTCTGGTGCAAGAAGTGCCACAATCGGAAACCACACGCCTCTATCCGCGCTCCCCTTACGGTGTAGCCAAGGTTTATGGCCATTACATCACGATGAACTACCGCGAGAGCTTTGACATGCATGCCTCATCAGGCATCTTGTTTAACCACGAAAGCCCCCTGCGCGGCAAAGAATTTGTGACCCGCAAAATCACGCTGGGTTTGGCCGCGCTTGCCCATGGCGGCACTGCGCCGGTTGAGCTGGGCAACATGGATGCCAAACGCGATTGGGGTTTTGCTGGCGATTACGTCGAAGGCATGTGGCGCATGCTGCAACAAGATGTCGCCGATGACTACGTTCTGGCCACCGGTGTCACCACGACTATCCGTGATTTCTTTACCTTCGCAGGCGAAGCCATGGGCATGGATATTGCATGGTCTGGTGAAGGCGAAGCAGAGACCGCGACAGACACAAAAACCGGCAAGCTGGTCATGAAGGTAAACCCCAAGTTCTACCGCCCAGCAGAGGTTGATCTTCTGATTGGTGATCCCGCCAAAGCACAAGAAAAGCTAGGCTGGAAAGCTACGGTAGATATTCGCGGATTGGCTGAAATGATGGCCAAATCCGACTATGACGCATTGGCCTAATCGCCAGATCATGTGGGGGGATCATCCCCCCCCGCACACCAACCCTTTTCAGACTTTGACCATTTCAGACGATACGATTTTACAAACCTTATAACGCCCCTCTATGCGGATTTGACAAAGGATACCCCCGACTGTGACTGGCTCTTCCTCCGCCACCGATTTTACCTCCCGTGCTCTGGCCGCCGCGCGTCGCCGCGCCAGCCGTCTGAAACATGCTATCACAAAAGAAGATACCGGCACGGGCACGTTTCACGGACACGTAGAAGGCATCGTAGAAGACGGTACTTTACGCGGCTGGGTCTATGTCCGCGAAACCCTCAAAGGCCGTGTACAGGTTGCTGTCTGCGCAGGGGATACCGTGCTTGAGGCCGGTTTTGCAGACCGCACACGCCGCGATGTATCCGCCGCGCATGGCTGCGAAGCAGAATGCGGTTTCTTATTTGCCCTTTCCGATAAAACCTTCGCAGACGTCCAAGGCGCTGGTGGCAGTGTTACCATTCGGACAATGGGTGCTGATGAACAAATCTTGGGTGAGGTTGAGCTGGAATTCGACACCACTGACCCCGAACCTCATAGCGGCGACATACGCGCCTGCCGTTATGCACTGCGTGAATATCTGGAAGATCTTGATGCGCTTCTGGAAGACACTCCCGACGCCCCCCTGACCAAGATCACCCAGCCGGCGTTTGAAAAACACCCGCGCATGTTCACGACTGAACAAATCATCCCCGATCATCCAGCCAGCGGCCACCCTGCTTATCTGGATTATGTGCGCTACCGCTACCGTATGGATGAACAATACAAGGTCGGGCCCGGGCTCGAATCCGCGGATCGTTATCTCTATTGGTATTTGACATCTTATCGCGGGCAGGAAAAACGCCGCGTCCCGCTGAGCGCAGAGAACATCGAATATCTCAACACACCGATTGTGATGGGCGGGCAGCAGCTCTCTTTGACTCGGATGATGTGGTGGCGCCTGACAGGGCGCGCCGACATGATGGGATCAATGAACCTAAATGACCGTGACAGCTATTACGATGTGCTGTTCTGGTGGGCGCATCAGGATGTCACACATATGTATTTCGAGGACTGCCTTGTCCCCGATCGCTATGCCGATCTGCTGCGCGGCGTGCATCCGTCACGCCGTTTGGATGCCTATCCGCTCAGCTATTTCACCGAGCGTTTCTTCAAAGACACCCCGCGCCTGCATTTCCTGAAACCTGGCACGGCTGAGGGCCGCAAAACGCTGGTATTGGCGATGCTTGTCATGGCCGCGCGCCGTCCGGATATCTTGCGCTATATCCCGCGGAACCTGATCTCCAAGCTACTGGCCCCCAGCACAGATGGCGGCCCGTCCGAATTTGAAGATTTCGTCAATGCAATGCGTGTAGGCCTGCCTGTAGCAGAGCAAGACAGCGCGGAAAAAGACTCGGCTTCCGACACGGTAGAGCCTGAAATGATGGCATCTGTATCGCTGCCTTATGACCGCTATGCCGCCGCGCTGCGTCATAAGCATTTTGATCTGGTCAGCTACAGCTTTATGACCCGCGACAAGGACGGCAACCGCTTTGAGGCCGCCGCGCTGCCGCCAGTAGATGCCACTGCCCGCAAAGTCGATGTGCAGTTGATCGGACCGCTGGCCAAAGCATCAGGTCTGGGCCAGGCAACACGTTTGTCTGCAGACATCATGCGCACCACGGGCCTTGATATCCGTGGCGTTGATTTTGATCTCGACAACCCTGCACCTGAAGGTTTTTCCTCGGACACGATGATCGAGGAATATGGCCCAGCCAAGATCAACATGATCCACCTCAACGCAGAATCCACACCATTGGCTTTTGCCTATCAGCCTGACGTCTTCTCAGGCGCCTATAACATCGGCTACTTCTTCTGGGAGCTCGATAAGCCAGCCTATTGCCACTACCTTGGCATGGATATGCTGGATGAAATCTGGGTTTCGACCGAATACGGCGTCGAGATTTACGAAAAAGACGCAGACGGCAAACCCGTTATCAATGTGGGCATGTGCTATGAAGATAACTCTGACATCACCCGCGAAGACAGCCGTGATTTTGTCGAGCGCCGCTTCCAGTTCGACGAAAGCCACTTTGTCTGTCTTGTGGCCTTTGACAGTTTCTCATTTGTGCAACGCAAAAACCCTGTTTCCGTTCTCAAAGCCTTCCAGCAAGCCTTTGAAGGTGTGCCAAATGCACGTCTGGTGGTCAAAACCCAAAACCGCGACAGCGTATTTGACAGCGTTCAGGTGAACCTGTGGGATCAGGTGGATACGATCATCACCGCTGACCCGCGTATCATTGTGATGAATGAAACCCTCAGCTATCACGACCTGCTGCGGCTCAAACGCGGCTCGGACGTCTATGTGTCTTTGCATAAATCCGAGGGCTGGGGTTTTGGTATGATCGAAGCCATGAACCTTGGGGTGCCAGTGGTCTGCACGGCCTATTCCGGCAACATGGATTTTTGTTCGGATGAAACCGCATGGCTGGTTGATTTTGAAGAAACACTGCTGCGCCAAGAAGACTACATCTTTGTGCGCAAAGGGTCGATCTGGGCAGAACCATCTGTGGACCACGCCGCACAACAGTTGCGCGCTGCCTATGACAACCCAAATCAACGCATCGCCCGCGCCCAAGCGGCCCAAGACTATATCAAGGCCAATTTCTCAACCGAAGCCATTGGCCAGCGCTATGGCACCCGCTTGCACGAAATCCTGGCCCAAATAAACAAGACAGAAGCGCAAACCTGAATGACCGATTTACCAACCCAAAAGCGCCTCGTTATCCACCTTGGATACCATAAAACAGGCAGCAGCTCTATCCAGCGTTGGCTGGCGGATCATGCCGAGGAACTATCAGGTCATATGACCTGCTATAATCTGGTGGACGGGACAGCGAACCCTTTGAAGTTTGCGGCCAACTCAATGGTCTTAGGTCTGGTGAACGCAGAGCAGTTTCGCGAACGTGCGGATGAATGGGCGCAGATGTTTCGCGACGATCCCCGTGACGTCATCTGTGTGACGGACGAAAGCCTCCCCGGCCTGCCGCTGGGGTCTCTGACCCGCGATTACCGCGAAACAGGGATTTATCCACGCGCCCCTGAAATCATCCGCATCATGGCAGAGGCCTTTGCCGATTTTGACCCTATCTTTGTCGTCTTTGAGCGCGAAGGTGAGGCATGGCTGAAGTCGATGCACAACCAGATGTACAAACAACAAAGCCTGTCGGACGACTACGCAAGCTTTATTGATAAATACGATCCCAAAGTCGACTGGCCAGCCTTACGCGCAGCCCTCGCCCATGAGATCGAACAAGGCACCGAAGGGCGCGGCCAACTGGTCGCCTGTTCTTTCGAGGACGAATTCGCCAAGTCAGCTGTTGGCGAAATGACCCTGTTCAAGCTGCTTGATATCCCCGTTGATATTCTTGCAAGCTGCCGCCCGCAACTTAGCCACATCAACCCCTCCCTACCGCTGGAAGCACGCCCGCCAGAGCCGCTGCCCGCCATCGTTCTGGGGTCATCCAGTTCAATGCTCTTGGGCGGATGGGTCAATTTATTGCGCCGCGATTACCAGCAGTTTGTTAATCTGCGTAATCTCTCTGTCCCCTCTTGCACCACCGCCGTCGGGCTGTGCCGTTTTCTAGGCACAGCTGATCGTGGCGCGGAAGCGGCCATATTCTGGGAATTTGGGGCCAATGAGTACAGCCAATTGCGCAACGGACAATCCATCGAGCTTTTGCTTTATCACGTAGAGTGGTTGATCCAAATGTGTATCCGCGAAGGGCGCATTCTAGTGCCCATTCTCATGCGCAACTCCAGTCAGATCAGTACGCTCGATGATCCGTATATCCCAGCCATCAAGAAACTCTTTTCCTCCTACGGGGTGCCGGTTCTTGATGTGCAAATGTTGCTGAACCTACTGGCATTGACCAAATACAATCCAAAAGATTGGTATGCAGACGACGCACATTACAAGGTCGATACCCCGCTACACAAGCGTATTGCCGAAAACGCGTTGATGCTCCACCGCAGCGGGCACCCGCCCGTTCAACGCCCCGACCGTGCGGCCCATTTCGACCCCCTTGATCTGCATTTGCTCCTGCCTGAGAACGCACCACAAATCCAGTTTTCGAACAAAACGGTATCCGTTCCCTACGTGCCTTTTGAATCTGAGCCCCAAGTGCAAGGCTCTGGCCGCGCGCTGGTTGCTATGATTGTCACATCAGGTTCCGGGCCCGCCATTGAGATTGAGTGCGGGGATGACATTACGCTTGCCCCCATTTCAACCCAAGTTCCATTTGGAACAGGGATTCAAGATCGACAATTACGTCAAATTATTCTGTCCGACAAAGACAGAGATATCCAAATGAACGAGCAGTTGGCCTTCCGCCCAGTGTCCCCAAAAGTCTGGCCTCAAACGCAAGACATGTTCTGCTGGAAAACGCCTGCCGCGACAAAACCGAACCCTCTTAAAGGAAACGGTTTGGCCGCTGTGCTCTGCGAAGTTCCTCATACTCGAAAAGGAAATTAAATATGATTACGCCTGTCCTTCTATGTGGCGGCTCTGGCACCCGGCTATGGCCCCTTTCGCGTAAGAGTTTTCCAAAGCAATTTGCAGCCATCATCGGCGAAAAGAGCTTGTTCCAAGCTTCGGCTGAACGCTTTTCAGGTGAGGGGTTTGGGGACCCTCTTCTGGTGACTGGAGATAGCTTTCGCTTCATTGTCGGTGAACAGCTTGAGGCATGCGGCATTGCCGCCCAAGGCACACTGATCGAACCAGAAGGTCGCAACACAGCCCCCGCCGCAGCCGCGGCGGCCTGTTTGCTGGCCAAAACCGATCCGGCAGCATTGATGCTGCTGATCCCCTCTGATCATGCCATCGCCGACGCCAATGCATTCCGCGCAGCCGTAAAAGCCGGCGGCGTCGCCGCAAATGAAGGGCAGATCGTGACCTTCGGTATCGCCCCTGACCGCGCCGAAATAGGCTTTGGCTGGCTAGAGAGCGGCGCCGAGACACACCCCCAAGTGATGAAGCTGGAACGTTTTGTTGAGAAGCCCGACCGCGCCACGGCAGAAGAACTACTGCAAGACAAACGGTACCTGTGGAATGCTGGCGTATTTCTCGCCCGCGCCGATGTGATGATCGAGGCCTTCCGCACCCATGCACCCGATGTGCTCAGCACAGTTGAAGCCGCGTTGGAAAAAGCGCAGGACGATTTGAACTTTACCCGCATTGATCCAGAAATCTGGGCCGGTGTTCCTGACATCTCAATCGACTATGCCGTGATGGAAAAAGCCGACAATGTGAGCGTTGTGCGGTTTGATGGCAAATGGTCTGACCTAGGCAGCTGGGAAGCCGTTTGGCAGGAATCTGATCAAGACGCAGACGGCAATGCGCTGACCAAACACACCACGGCCTTTGATTGCGAAAACACGCTCCTGCGCTCGGAGAGTGATGAGATCGAACTGGTTGGCATCGGCCTGAAAAATGTCGTCGCCGTGGCCATGCGCGATGCTGTGATGGTTGCGGATATGTCCGACAGCCAGAATGTGAAAACAGCCGTCGCGACGCTGAAAAAACGCGAGGCCAAACAGGCCGTGCAGTTCCCCGTCGATCATCGCCCTTGGGGCTGGTATGAGACCCTAATCCTCTCAGATCGTTTCCAAGTCAAACGCATTCACGTTCACCCCGGTGCAGCCCTTAGCCTGCAATCACATGTTCACCGCTCTGAGCATTGGATTGTTGTGGCAGGCACTGCCCGTGTCACCGTGGATGATGATGTGAAGCTCTTGTCAGAAAACCAGTCCGTCTACATCCCTCTGGGTGCCGTGCACCGCATGGAAAACCCCGGCAAAGTGCCCATGGTGCTGATCGAAGTCCAGACAGGCAGCTATCTAGGGGAAGACGACATCATCCGCTACGAAGATGTCTACGCACGGACCTAACAAACATTGACCGATCTCCTACAAAAGCGGGCCATCTATCATGGTACAGATGGCCCGCCGAAACAAACGACTAGAACCACCTCCCGACCGCCATCAGTGCAACCGTATCACCTGTACGGCTTGCATAAGAAAACGCGGTGAAATTCCACGCGGTGGTCGAGGAGGCACGCCCGTTAACCCATAGATGACCAGTGTTCACCGAGAAAGCAGATCCCGCAACCTCACTGCCTGTTGAAAATGGCATTGCATAATCGGCTGATGTGATACTGGAACGGTATATAGCCCCTGCCGTAAGGTCTGTATCGACCCCGCTCACCTCGCGGGTGCAAATCTGTGTGCCATCGGCAAAGCGGACATAAGCGCCGTTCAGATTGCTACCGCGTTCGATCACCGCGCCCGTCGGCACGCCTGCCGCTTCGCTCACGACGCCCAGCAGCGTGCTTTTTACATAGCCATCACCCGTGCGTATCAGGCGCCCGACGGTTGCATCATCAGGTCCTTGGCTCACCCCTAGACCGGTCACCAGATGATCTATCTGCAAACTACCTGTCGCAGGGTCCGCGCGCAGCGCCTCATGCCAAGTTGCTCCATCCGCGCTCACCTTGATGGCAAACGCATCATCTCCGGCCAGCCCCATTTCGGCACGCCCCGAAAACGCAGTTTGATACAGCAGGCTTACTGTATCAGCTGCCACCGCTTTGTTCAGCTTTAACTGGTGGCCTGCCCCCTCATGGTTCAGCAAAGTTGCCGCCGCCGATACACTTAACCGGTTGGCCACATCCGCTGCCGCATTGATGCCCAGCTGCTAGGTGCTCTGCACCGTGCCGCCTCCGGACACCTCCCACCCAAGGATCTCATCAAACACCAAAACCTCTTTTGGGCTTAAGACCTGCGCACGCCATCCCGCCTGCGGTTGGATGAAGCTCCACGCCCCATCAGCATGAAGCGCGATGTTGCCAGCCTGACCCGACCAATCACCGCTCGCTGGGGAGGCCACAATGTAACGGTCCCCCGCAGTGACACTGACAGGCGGCGCCGTCTGATCTGCCGCGACCACAACCAGCTGCACCACCGCATCCAGCACCCGCAAGGCTTCATTATGAGTGACGTGTTTTTGCGCCTGTGACGACTGAATAAGCGGCAAGGCAAGGACAGGAGATGTATCGGGCATCAGTTACTCCGGAAATATAAGGGCAAGGCTAGGAACTGATGCAGATAATTGAGGCAAGTTATGAACTTCATCATACCACTGCGTACGTTGCTCTCGCTTCCAGAGCGCCCTACACTGAGCCAACATTATTCAGAAACGAGATTTCTTATGCCCCCTAAATTTGGTACCTCCGGTCTGCGCGGCCTTGTCACCGAACTGACTGACGATCTGGTTCAGGCCCATGTCCGCGCCTTTATTACGGCCTGCCCCCAGGGCTCGGCTGTGCATATTGGGGCCGATTTGCGCGCCTCTTCCCCCGACATTGCAGATGCTGTGATCCAGGCCGTCTGCGCGTCAGGTCTAAATGCCATAAATCACGGCGCGGTTCCCACGCCCGCACTGGCGCTTGCCTCTATGTCAGCAGGTGACGCGGCTGTCATGATTACAGGCAGCCATATCCCTGCTGACCGCAATGGCCTTAAATTCTACATCCCCGAGGGCGAGATATCAAAAGCCGATGAAACGGCTATTCTCTCAGAATTAGAGACTGATCACACCGATGCCGCAGCCCCAGGACAAATCATAACCCAAGCCACAGCCCTGCCTGCCTATGTGGCACGCTATGCTGATGCCTTCGGCGCCACCGCGCTTGCTGGCATGCGGATCGGTATTTACCAACACAGCTCGGTCGCGCGTGATGTCATGGGCGATATTATGCAAGCCTTGGGCGCAGATATTGTCCCCCTCGCCCGTTCTGATGTGTTTATCCCCGTGGATACCGAAGCCGTTGATCCGGCCACACGCGACCTGCTGGCCGGATGGGCCAAACAGCACAACCTTGATGCGATTATCTCAACCGATGGCGACGGGGACCGCCCGATGCTGGCTGACGCAACAGGCACGATCATCGCAGGAGATCTATTGGGGCCGCTCACCGCGCAATTCTTGGGCGTCGATACGCTGGTTACACCTGTTTCTTCAAACACCCTCACCGATCAGATGCCCCAGTTCACTTCCATCACCCGTACGCGCATCGGCTCCCCCTTTGTGATTGCCGCCATGGAGGAGGCTCTAACAAAGGACAAATCAACAAAAATCGCCGGCTATGAAGCAAATGGTGGCTTCCTGCTGGGCTTCACAGCCCAAGGCGCCAACGGCCCGCTGGCCCCTCTCATGACCCGCGACAGCCTGCTGCCAATGATTGCACCACTCGCAGCGACACGCGTACAGGACAAAACCCTAACCGATCTGGTGGCCGATTTACCGCCTCGCTTCACCGCCGCCGACCGTGTCCAAGAAGTCCCTTCCGAACGCTCAGCGGCCTTTATCGAAACATTGAAAGCCAGCAGCGAAACCCGCGCTGCATTTTTCTCTGGGGTAGGCTCTGAGAAATCTCTCGATCTCACCGATGGGCTGCGCGTTACCTTTGACTGCGGATCAGTGGTCCACCTGCGCCCTTCGGGCAACGCCCCTGAATGCCGCTGTTACGCCGAAGCCGCCAGTTCAGATGCAGCTCTAAAATTGGTCAAAACGCATCTGAGCCTCCTTAAAACGGCCCTAAGCTAAAAAGCGAGGCGGGTCACAGCCCTTGAGTGACCCGCCTCACCGTTACAATGGGCATATACTCCATCCTATCAAAACTATCCCTCGCTGCGTGTCTTGACCCAGCCCAAGAATGCCGCATCCGCATTGCCCAGCCTTGGGCGGCCCGTCTCATCCCACCATGCGCGCCAATCGGCCTCTAATGCATAGATATCTGCCCCCGGCGCCAATTCACGCGCACGGAGCACTGCAGCCTCCGTGAGCACTGGCGCCCCAACCACAGCAGCAGCGCGCGCACGGGCAAAGACAATTACATCTCCGGTCGTCTCACTCAGATCATAATCAGGTAGGTTCGCATCCGCGATCATACGGCGCACGGCAGCTCTGAAAACACGCACAGGTGCCGCGCTGCCCGCTTTCTTGTGCAAGGTTGCCACGCTGACTTTCCATTCCGCCTGCCGCCCGCAATGCTTGCGCGCTAATTCATAGATCCGCCGCTCTAGAGGTTTGCGCAACCGAAAGTAATCTCGGCTTAGCGTCAGTACCGATTTTGCCTGCACCGCATTGAACAGCCACTCAGACAGTGTCACCTTCACGCGGGCCATGCGTCCACCACGGGTGGAGCGCACAATTTCCCATGCCTCGATCAATCCGAAACCACGGGTCACCTCGACCCCACCCGAGGCAATGTTCGTCGTAATCCGCGTGCCTGCCAGCCGCTCAAACGCCTCGCGCAACCGCGCGTATGCATCCCCCGAAGTATCACGGTTTGTGGCAACCAGCAGATCATGCGCCGTCAGATGCAACGTCCGCGCAATGCTACGCCCCGCATTCAGCGCCGCCATCAGCTGGCTCACACAGTAAATTAAAATATCTTTGTCATGAATGGTCGCACGGCCGCGCACGCTTGGCGTTACCTGCACCTCGGCACCATTGTGTTCATAATTTAGAATGCGCCGGTCAGGCCGTGTAGAAAGCGAAAAAATTGGGTGCTCCATTGAACCCAAATCATCCTTGGGGCTAGCCCCTAGAATGTCGCAAACGAAAAAATCCGCTTGTCCGGAATGATCCTGAAAATACGCATCACGCGTGGTCGTGCCCATTACCTGCCCTCAGCGCACAACATTGGTACGCTTTTTTTCCCGCATTTTATATGCGTTTTACTGCTCGCTCAGACCATATTAGGCCTCGTAATCGCCCTTGTGTCTTCACCTTGAGCGAATCTCCCCCATTCGGGGTTTCACTAACACCCTAAAGTTATCCACAAGCAGCGTCCATGCCTCCCCACCCAAACCAGCGTGGGATCAGAGTCACTTGCTCGGTGTATCAGAGTCGCCTTATCGTGGGATCAGAGTCACCTAGCACCTCAAAAAGCACTTCAAGATCTTGATTTAGATTAATTTTTAAAGGCCACAAAAATCCGTAACGAATAACTAACATAATTTAACAAGCATTTTTTTGCCCATTCATCCCCCAACAGCGTTAAATATAGACTAAAGGCGCAGGCCGACCCCTTAGAAAGCCTAGATAAAAAAGGGGGTTGGGATTAGATGTTTGCATATTAATACAATGTTGCGTGTTTTTGTGAATTAGGGTAAAATCAGCGTACATGCTCCGATCAAGAGAGCCCCATTTACGAGGTTACAGCACATGGACAGCACAGCTGCTCTGCCCCCCTATTTCAACATTGATCCCGATGCAGCTCTCAGCAGCTTGGAGGCTCCGACCTCAACAGATGGATTTGAAGCCATTGCAGCGGCCTGCGCGCGCGGGCGCGATGACTTGGCCACCCGCGGCTTAGAAGAAGACGGTGGTCGCAAGCTGCGCCAATTCTCGACTTGGGAAATTACCCGCTATCTGATCCCCGTTGCTCAGGGGCATTTCCGCCGTGTCCTAAAGCAGAACCCCGACTTGCCTCAGGGCCGCTCGGAAACGGCTGGCGGGGCGAAATGGTTCTCTCTCGACGAAGTCCTCCGCCTGCGCGCCCATTTCGCCGCCGAAGGCTCCAAGGCAAAAGATTACCGCCCATACCGCCCCGAAGGCCAACCTGCGAAAATAGTCGCCGTTGCCAACTTCAAAGGCGGGGTCGGCAAAACCTCAACCGCTGCGCATCTGGCCATGTCAGCGGCGCTTGATGGCTACAAAGTTCTGGTGATTGACCTGGACAGCCAAGGCTCGATGACTTCCATTTTTGGGGGCAGGGTTGAGGATGAATGGCAAACGGTCTTTCCTCTGATTGCGCGCCACTATGCGCAAAACCTAAGGGTGGAAAACCAGCGCCGCCTGGACCGCGGTGATGCCCCCCATCCGCTGGATGAAACCTTGACCGAAGCACTGGACATCAAGGCACAAGACCTTGTGCAAACGACCCATTGGCCAAACATCGATTTGATCGGCGCGCAGCTCAATCTCTATTGGGCCGAATTTCAGGTGCCCGTATGGCGTATGGCTTCAATGGGCTGGAAGCTCTGGGATGCGTTGACCGAAACACTGGAGGCTGACGGTATGCTGGATGCCTATGATGTGGTGTTCATCGATACGCCGCCAGCGCTTGGCTATCTGACCATCAACGGCCTCTCTGCGGCAGACATCTTGCTGGTGCCCTTGGGGGCATCGTTTTTGGAATTTGACAGCACCGGCCGTTTCTTTGACATGCTGCATACCACCTTTAAATCAATCGAAGACGGCGAAAACATCGCCGCGCGCGCGCTTGGCCGCCCTGAGCTGAACTTTGAATGGGACGCGGTGCGTGCGGTGGTGACCCGCTATGATGGCGCGCAACAGGCCGAACTTGCCGCGCTGATGCAGGCCTACCTTGGCCCTACGCTATCCCCGCACCGCCAAGGCGTCACCGCCTTGATCGGCCAAGCGGGCGAACAGGTGCGCGGTATATATGAGGCCGACTACCGCGATTTTAACCGCGAAACATATGCGCGCGGGCGTGAAACATTTGATGCAACCTATGCTGCCTTTAAGACCCTGCTTATCGGGGCATGGCGGCGCGATGTCCTTAATGACCAAACAGCGGCCGCTGAATAAGCTGCGCGCGCATAGTTTAGAGCCTATTAAGACGTAATACTGATAAACCGCCCCTAAAAGGAGCACTTCAATGGCCAAACGTAAACGCCTCAGCCCTGCTGTTTTCTCGGATGTCCCAGAACGGGTAGAGACAAAATCAGTCACCGCGCCGATTGCCTCTGTGGCATCAGATGCGGCGGCACAGGCTGCGCTGTCTGATGTTGTTGAGACCCTAACAAAGGCAAAACGCGAAGGCCGCATGGTGCTTGAGCTAGACCCAAGCTGCATTGACCCCTCCTATCTCATGCGTGACCGCACCCGTGTGGATGCGGATGAAATGGCCGCACTGGTTGCGTCTATCCGTGAGCGCGGCCAGCAAACGCCGATTGAAGTCGTTGAACTTGAGGCCGGCCGCTATGGACTGATCTCTGGCTGGCGCAGGCTGTCTGCGATCACGCAGTTGGGAGAGCGCCCTGTGCTTGCTTTGCTGCGGGCCCCCCGAGATGCGCCAGAGGCCTATCAGGCGATGATTGAAGAGAATGAGATCCGCGTTGGTCTGTCCTATTATGAGCGCGCGCGCATCGTGGCAAAATCCGTTGCAAGCGGCGTGTTTGAGACAGATAAAGCTGCACTTCAGTCTCTATTCAAGGCTGCAAGCCGTGCAAAACGGTCCAAGATTAAATCTTTTCTGCCGGTTGTCGCCAGCCTCGATGGCATCTTGCACTTCCCCGAAGATATGGGAGAGCGTCTGGGCCTTAGTCTCTCTAAGGCGTTGGAGGCAGATGAGGCGCTGGCTGATCGGTTGCGTCAGGCGCTTGCCCAGCCTCCGGTCGATGCGGGGGGTGAACAGGCTTTGATCCAAAAAACAATGGACGCAGAGACAGGGACCGCGCCACAGGCGCAGGCCAAACCGGCAGCGCAGCGTGTGAAACGTCTTGTGCCCGGGTTGCATGCCCAAACCCGCGATGACGGCAGCTTGCTTCTGTCAGGCCCTGCCCTAACCCCTACCCTCGCCCGCGAGCTGCAAGACTGGCTGCGGATACGGGCGGATAAAGCGCGCAGATAACGCGGGTTCAATCCTGCCTAAATGTTTCGCGCGCGAAACATTTGCCACAAAATCGCGACGCATGGACACCTGCTTTGGGTGAAGATATTGTGCCTGAACGTCCCCGACTAAAAGGCTTATATCACCCGTGTTGCTGCGCAGATTGTATCTCATTTTTCTGCGTTACGCAGAGCATAATCTCACACTTGATGGTCGCGGCGGCCCGATGAAGGACCCCACAGGCCGCAATCTGGGGGAGGTGACGCAGATCTGTTTGCGGGGCAATCGCCTGATCGTTGAAGGATGGTCGCACGCTGCACGTGTCGGGTTGGTTTTGAACAAAACGCGGCTGTGGTGTGTGCCCGAACTCACCCAACCCGGATCGGATGCGCGCGGCTTTACACTGGATATTCCGTTTGAGGTCGGGGATCTATCCATGCAGGTAGATGAGGGCGGCGGTGCGGTGGCCTGCGCCTTTGCAGGGTTTACGGCAGCACATATCCGCCGCGCGCGTGCACGCCTGATTTTCCCCTATATACGCAGCCTGATTGGCCTGTTGCCTGAGATATGCCGCTGGAAGCGGGGCGGCGATCTGGGCGCGCGTGAAGTGGTGAAGGAAAGACTGGGCCTTGTCCCTGCTTCTACAGCTGTTGAGATGTTCGGCGGCGCGTTAGAGCCTGTCACAACACCCCTGCCCCGCCCCCATGAGGCGGTGACGATTGTGCTGCCCATCTATAATGCCTTCGAGGTTTTGGAGGAATGTCTGGCCCGTGTTGCGCGGCATACGGATCTGGACTGGCATATGATTGCGGTCGAAGATCAGTCGACCGATGCCCGTGTTTGGCCGATGTTGCAAGACTGGTCCGCTGCTCAGGATGGGCGCGTGACTGTGCTGCGCAACCCAGAGAATTTAGGCTTCGTCGGCGGTGTTAACCGCGGTTTGGCAGAGGCTGCCAAACGTGGCGCGCCAGTGGTTTTGCTGAATTCAGATGCGCTTGTGCCTGCGGGGTGGGCGTCGCGGCTGCTTGCGCCTCTGATACAAGATGATGTCGCGAGCGTTACGCCAATGTCGAATGATGCAGAGATATTTACAACGCCGGTGATTTGCCAACGCCACGATCTGACCGAGGGGATGGCGGATGTGTTGGATGCTGTGGCCCAAACCTTTAACCCAATCCAAGGATTGGTCGATGCCCCGACGGGGGTTGGTTTTTGTATGGCGCTCTCGCCGCGCTTTCTGAAGCAGCTCCCGCAATTGGATACGGTCTTTGGCAAAGGCTATGGGGAGGAAACCGATTGGTGCCAAAAAGTCCGTGCGTTAGGGGGGCGGCATGTCTGTACGCCGCAGGTATTCGTTGAGCATCGAGGCGGGGAATCCTTCGGGTCTGCTGCGAAACAATCTTTGTTAGAGCGTAATGGTGCCGTGATCTCGGGGCGTTATCCAGCCTATGACAGCGAGGTGCAGGATTTTATCCGCACGGATCCCCTGAACAGTGCACGGCTTGCTTTGGGGCTTTCTTGGGCGGGTCAGAAGCAAGAGGAAGTGCCGGTTTATGTTGCCCATGCCATGGGCGGCGGGGCAGATAAATATCTGCAAGACGGGATCGCACGCGACATCGGGGCAGGGGGGGCGGCTGTGATCTTGCGCGTTGGGCAAGGGCACACGTGGAAACTGGAGCTGTACACAAGCTATGGCAGCACCCAGGGCCGCACGAATGATGTCGTTCTACTGAAGAGGTTGCTGGCCTATCTGCCCCGCATGCGGCTGATCTATTCCTGTGGCGTGGGCGCGCGGGACGCGGTGGCCTTGCCTAAAGTGCTGATGGAGATCGCTGGAGCGGCGGAAGGCTCTGCACATCCGGTGGAAGTGTTGTTCCACGACTTCTTTCCGATCAGCCCTTCCTATACTTTGTTGGGTCGAGGCGGGACATACCGCGGAGTGCCTGTGGCCGGGGGCGCGCTGGGGGATGATCCGGCGCATTGCTATACCCGTCCTGGATTGGCGGATGCATCGCTGGCAGATTGGCAGGCGGCATGGGGCGCATTGGTGGGCATGGCCGAGCGCTGTGTGGTCTTTTCTGAGGACAGCCGCCGGATTGTGGAAAAAGCCTATCCTCAGGCTGCCAAAACTCTTGTGACACAACCGCATCCTTTGTTGGTGGAGGTGCCGCGCATTGAGCCCGCGAATACAGGAACCCCTGTGATCGGGGTTTTGGGGAACATCGGGTACCAAAAAGGGGCTGCGGTCCTGCAAAAGCTCAGCCGGGATTTGGCCCGTACAGGGGCTGCGCGGTTGGTTGTTCTGGGGCACCTTGACCCTGCATGGCCCTTGGCGGGCTCTGCACAAGTGCACGGCAGCTATGAGGTGCGAGACCTCCCCGGGTTGGTCGCACGATACGGCATTACGGGATGGTTGATGCCATCAATCTGGCCCGAGACTTTTTCCTTCACCACCCATGAAGTTCTGGCCACTGGAATGCCTGTGGTCAGCTTTGATTTGGGGGCGCAGGGGGATGCAGTCGCTGCGGCTATCGCTGCTGGGGCCGCAGGGGGTATTATCCCCCTACCCGAGGAGCATAGTGTTAATCTTGAGGCTCTATTAAGTGCATTAGGCACGAATTGAAGTGGTTCTGCCAACAAGGGCAGCTCAATCAAATAGATCGCCGTCAAATCTTAGATAGCGTTTCGCGATATGCATGTTGGTGAGCTTGTGCAATGCGGTGATCGTGGCGCGGGTATCTGCGCTGAAGGGGCTAGCGCTTTGAAAATTCGGCGCACGGTGCGCATGAATTATCTTAAGCCGTGCCGCTTGCAAGCGCAGCGGATTGCCTTTGTAGCGCCGGTTGGCCGCCAGCATTTCGGCGAGACCCTTGTCTGTTAGCCCCAGATTGAGGCTTTTGGGTTGGGCGGGCAACACGCCTTCTTTCAACCCGATTTGCGCGGCGAAGTCACGGATCGTGTCCCCTTGCATATGGGCCTTCTGGTAGCGTCTGACGACAACCGCATCGCGGCCCAACCCGCTGGCTGCGGTGTTGAGGTAGTGGATGTAGTTCAGCCGTTTGGCGACCCGTACCAGAAAGTCGAGCGGGTCGCCGACTTCTCCTGCTGCTTTGACATTGTGGTTATACAGGGATGCGGCCATATCAGCTTGGGGGCGCAGATAGCAGATGAGGCGAATATCGTAGCCCTCAAATTGATTGGCGATCAATTTATAGGGATCCGCACCCGCAAAGTCTGGAAACGGAACAAGCGACAATTCTTCGGATGAAACGACGATGTTAGGCAGCCCAGACGCGTCTGCTTCGGCGCGCAGCTCAGCCCAGAGCTTTTGGGCTGTAGGGCGGTTGCGCAGGGAATAGGCCAAATCATGGTGGCCCCAGTTGTTCGGCAGCTTGGACAGGCCGGTCTGGGGATAGAGAAACCCCTGTTCATCGAGCCCTGCCTGAGTGTCGAAAAATGCTTTTTGTAAACTGGTTGTCCCGGTCTTATGAAAACCGGAGTGGATATGGAGCGTTGGCATTCAGCGTCTTTCTTAGCGTGTCAGCAAATCTTGATGATGGCGGCGCAATAGCACTAATCCCGGTGCCATACAGGCCAGTGCTATTCCCATTACATAAGGGGCAGATACATACTCTGCATCATAGGTTCCGTAAAACCCTGAACGCATTAGTCCCGTTATATGAATGAGCGGATTGTACCATAGATAATCCTGATAAGGCTGCGGAATTGTCTCAAGCGGAATGAGGACGCCTGAGAGAAGAAACATAGGTCGCATGAGAATAGACCAGAAACGTTGCATGACATTGAATCTTGTGAATACATAAGCGTTTAGCATTCCAATCCCCAGGCCCAGAGAGGCCGCCAGCATATAGGCCTGAACGACGATAGGTAGATCGAGCGTTGTTCTGGTTTCAAACAGGACAATACATCCAGTTAATATGATGTACCCAACAAGAAGTTGGGTGATCATATTCAGGAAAAAGCGCGCCAATATAGCATCAATAAATGTGACTGTCGGATAGGCTAAAAGTTGTTTGGAAAACAAAAGACTCGTCGATACTTTGCCGTGGATGTCTGAGTAGACTCCAAAGATCAGAACTCCTGTAGCATAAAATAGGGCAAAGCTTATACCTATGGGCGGGCTGCGAAACGCTGCAGAAAAGACCAGCGAGAGCAGTGCAATGCCGGCCACAGGCTCGAGCACTGCCCAGCTATACCCCCCGGGAGAACGGCCATAGCTGGTGGCCATCTCGCGGAGCATCAGCGCTGCGATGGATCGTAGCGTGGCAAAGCGGGGCCGGGGCTGTGCCACGCCAATGGGAAGGCTAGGGGTTTGATCACTCATACTATTGTTAGTATCCTCCTTATGGCGTCGAAATACCAGACCGTGTAAGATGACATCAACATACATGTCGAGAGGGACCTCGTGGTACAAGAAATAAAATTGGGGCCGCAGAATGCCGGCAGTTCTGACAAGGTCGGTGGGACGAATGCCAAAGTTCCTGTGGCAAACCCAGGCGCAGCCTCGAGACCCGCTGCGCAACCCGCTTTGGTGCCAAACGCAGCCGCCCCCAAAGCGGCGCAGAACGGACCGCCGCGCGCGCAACAAGGCATACAGGGTAAAGCACTTCCCGCTGCAGTGCAGCCGGTGCCCAAGCCGGCCTCTCCGGCCTACCGCCGTGGTCGTCATGTATTTGTAATGTTGAGTTTTCTTCTGTTTGTTGTGCTGCCGTCTGCTGTGACGGGGGTTTACCTCTACACGGTGGCGGTGGATCAATACGCCTCCAAAGTAGGGTTTTCGGTCCGCCGTGAAGACTCCGACTCTGCTTTGGGAGTGTTGAGTGGACTGACCAGCCTGTCCGACTCCAGCTCGTCTGACACCGATATCTTGTATGAGTTTATTCAGAGCCAGAAACTGGTGAGAGATATGGATGAAGCGTTAGATTTACACGCGATTTGGTCCAAGCCCGAGCAAGACGTTGTGTTTGCCATTACACCGGATGCCTCTATCGAAGATCTTGTTGACTATTGGAACCGCATGGTCCGTATCTCCTACGGGGCAGGATCCGGTTTGATCGAGGTCGAAGTGTTGGCCTTTGACCCTGTTGACGCCAGGGCCATCAGCCAGACTTTGTTTGATAAAAGTAGTCAGATGATCAATGAGTTAAGTGATATCGCGCGCCAGGATGCTATTCGCTATGCTCTCGAAGAGCTAAACGAAGCGTTGGATCGGCTCAAAGAAGCACGGGCCGTTGTGACCAAGTTTCGCAATGTGAACCAGATTGTGAACCCCGAAACCGACATTCAGATACAAGCGGGCTTGTTGGGAAATCTGCAGAACCAGCAAGCGGAAACCCTGATTGAAATCGATTTATTGGAAGGCACGGTCAATCCGAGTGATCCGCGCATGTTACAGGCCAAGCGTCGTTTGGAAGTAATCGAAAACCGTATCGTAGAAGAACGTAAGAAGTTGGGCGTGGGGGGCAACCTTGATGACGGAACTGCCTTTGCCGATCTGCTGGGAAATTATGAGCGGCTTGTGGTAGACCGTGAGTTTGCCGAAAACTCTTACGTCTCGGCATTGGCAGCCTATGACGGAGCGCAGGCCGAAGCACGTCGCAAGACGCGGTATCTGGCGGCTTATATGGAACCCACGCAAGCCGAGACCGCAGTCTATCCAAAGCGTTTGACGCTATTGTTGTTGATCACCCTGTTCTTAGGGTTGATCTGGTCGGTTCTGGTGCTAGTAGCACTTTCGATACGCGATAGACGGTGATCGTGGAGGGTTCAAATTCATGATCCGTTTCGAACATGTGACCAAGATCTTCTCGTTAGAGGGGCAACACAAACGGGTTGCGGATAATATCAACCTAACCTTCCCAACAGGCCGTTCTGTGGGCTTGTTGGGGCGCAATGGTGCGGGTAAATCGACACTATTGCAGATGATCGCAGGTACGTTGACCCCCACATCGGGGCGGATCGTCTCAACAGGGACCATATCATGGCCCGTGGGGTTTGCGGGCTCTTTCCATCCTGATCTGAGCGGGGCTGAGAATGCACGCTTTGTGGGGCGGATCTATGGGGTGGATACCGATGAGCTTATTGCCTTTGTCGAAGATTTCGCAGGGTTAGAGGCACATTTTAGGCTGCCTTTTCGCAGCTATTCGTCAGGAATGCGGTCGCGGCTGGCCTTCGGAGTGTCTATGGGCATCGGGTTTGACACCTATCTGGTTGATGAGGTCACTTCCGTTGGGGATGCGGCATTTCGGGCGCGCTCCTCTCAGGTGTTCATGGAGCGTATGAAAACTTCTGGGGCTGTGGTGGTGACACACTCGATGGGACAGGTGCGCGAGCTATGTGATGCAAGCGCTGTGCTGCATGAAGGCAAATTGACCTATTATGACAGCGTTGAGGAAGGCATTGCCCGCCATAACGAAAATATGGCCCGCCTAAACGCGGCCGGTTAGCACCGCCAAGTATAACAAGAACGTCCCAAGCTGGCCTTGCCGTGCAATAGATGCTTGGGCAAAGGCGCGGGGCCGGGCAAGCCCGATAGATTTCGTATGTGTCTCTAATAGGGTCAAAGCAGCCTGCGCGTCAGGGCTGAGAAGAGGCGCCACGGCCCGCAGAGAGGCCGTATTGGCCGCGATCCATTGACCATAGGTCTTGCCAAAGACCTGTGCCGTGCGGGTGGTTAATGCGCGTATCCCCTGATGGGACCCCATCGCGTTAAGTCCGTGTTGGCGGTATAGTAACACGGTATCTGGGCGCACAATCACCTTGCCGTCAGCGCCGCTGATCAACTGATACAACCACCAGTCATGATAGGGAATATCTTGTGGCAGGCCAGCAGCGCGCACCAATGATAGGGCTGCTGTATTCAGTACCATCGAGTGACCGCTGACGATGTTTTGCACCAGTGCATTCCCGAAACTGGGGTCTCCACCGCCCAGGCTCTGACCGATCGGGGTGAGTGCCTCATCGGTGTGGATGCTTTGTGCGCCATAGAGAACGGGCGTATCAGCAGCCGTCTCGGCAAGGGCAAGGGCCAGTTTCTCAGGCAGCCAGACATCGTCTTGATCAGAAAGGGCGACGGGCTGTGCGGGGAAATCAGGGTGGCCGAGTAAGGACAGAAAATTCAGCGCGAACCCTTTACGAGGGCCTTGGATAATGCGGATTTCACGGTTTCTTCCCTGCGCTGCGGCAAAGGCCTGCAAAATCTCTAGGGTATCATCACTCGATCCGTCGTCACTGACCCACAGATCCCAATGGGTATGGGTCTGGGCGAGATAGGACTCCAACTGGGCGCTGAGATGCTGCGCGCCGTTATAGGTGCACAGGGCAATGGTGATGCGCGGCTGGGTCGTGGGAACGGAGGGAATATCATTCATATCGCAGTGATGACCTAAAACGCCGTTTGGTTCAATGGATGCTCAAAGGCACAGGTGTTTTGCAGGAGTGCCATAAAAAATAGAGACTAATAAGAATGAAATAACTCAAAAATTGCGGCTAAAGGCCGTGACTTTGCCATCGTTGAACCCCGTCTACCACCGCGCCTCTACACCACCCTAGCTGCGAGTGTGGAGACGAGATGAGCTATTTTCGATATATATCAACAGCCACGACAGGCGCAGAGACGCACGTCACAGGTATCACGGATGTGACTTTGTTAGAGACTGATAATGGGCTTGTTATCTATTCCGCCAGTGGCCGTGATGGTGGCATAATTGCGCGCGATGAAACCCTGCAAGTTATCGATACTGCGGACTACCGCACGGCGGGGGGGCTTGGGGCTGAAGCGCAACTGCATGTGACGCAAATCGCAGGGCGTGACGCGTTATTGGTGAGCGGCCCTTTGCAAGCAGGGCTTAGCGGCTATTGGCTGAATTCATCTGGGCTGATCACGGGCCGGTTTGATCTGGTAGGCCCGCGGGCTGAGGCAATCACCGCTTTTGAGATGGTCGAGATCGGCGGGCAAGATTTCTGGTTTACCGCTGCGCGTGGCACGGCGGGAATTACTGCATGGCAGCAAGGGGCAGAGGATACTCTGGTCGAGGTGACGCAGTTTAACGTGGCCCTGCAAGAGGCGGGCAATGATGTTTTTGCACTTGAACACGTGGAGAGAGGCGCGCGTGATTATCTTCTGGCAGTGAGCGCAGAAGGAGACGGGTTGTATAACTATACGATCAGCTCAGATGGTCGTGCGTCGCTGGTCGATTATCTGGATATGAGTGCGGGCCTAAGCGTGAACACCCCGACCGAGCTGGCGCAAGTTGAGCTGAATGGGACTAGCTTTATTCTGGTTGGTGCAGCGGGGACGTCTTCGATCTCGGTTATTACTGTTTCAAATGATGGCCAGTTGCGGGCGACGGATCAGGTGAATGATGACCTGAACACAAGATTCCAAAATATCACTTTATTAGAGACTATTGTCGTGGGCGGTATCGCCTTTGTTGTGGCTGGCGGCGGCGATGACGGGTTGTCGCTTATGACTCTATTGCCCACGGGCCGCTTGGTACATTTGCAAACCATTGCCCATGAGGTGGATATGGCTTTGATCAACCCCGCAGCGGTGGTCTTGGCTGAGGAGAACGGAATGATTGTTCTCTACACGGCTGGGTTGAGCGGGGATGCCTATGGCAGCTCGGGCGTGGGGCGGTTTGAAAT
>JBDVSG010000088.1:0-3021 GCA_039967155.1 Sulfitobacter sp.
AGTTCGGGGCGCAGGACCATCAGCATGCGTTCTTGGGATTCGGACAGCATCATTTCATAGGCTGTCATGTTCTCTTCGCGGGTGGGGACTTTTTCCAGATCAAGGATCACCCCAAGGTTGCCCTTATCGCCCATTTCAACAGCCGAACACGTCAGGCCAGCCGCGCCCATATCCTGAATCGAGATCACAGCGCCGGTTGCCATCAGCTCTAGCGTGGCTTCCATCAGGCGTTTTTCGGTGAACGGGTCACCAACCTGAACGGTAGGGCGCTTTTCCTCAATGGTGTCGTCAAATTCGGCTGAAGCCATGGTTGCACCGCCCACACCGTCGCGGCCGGTTTTCGCGCCAAGGTAGACAACGGGCATGCCAACGCCAGAAGCGGCGGAATAAAAGATCTTATCCGCATCAGCCAGACCCGCAGCAAACGCATTGACCAGACAGTTGCCGTTATAGGCAGGGTCAAAGCGCACTTCGCCGCCCACACAAGGCACACCAAAACAGTTGCCGTAACCGCCCACGCCCGCAACAACGCCGTGCACCAGCTGTTTTGTCTTGTGGTGCGAAGGTTCGCCAAAGCTGAGGCTGTTCATTGACGCGATTGGGCGGGCGCCCATGGTGAAGACATCGCGCAAGATGCCGCCCACGCCAGTGGCTGCCCCTTGGTAGGGTTCAATATAGGACGGGTGGTTGTGCGATTCCATTTTGAAGACCACAGCCTGACCATCGCCGATATCCACAACGCCTGCGTTCTCACCTGGGCCACAGATGACCTGAGGGCCGTCAACGGGCAGGGTGCGCAGCCATTTCTTGGAGGATTTATACGAGCAATGCTCATTCCACATGGCAGAGAAGACGCCCAGTTCGGTAAAGCTGGGGGTCCGGCCCATCAGATCTAGGATCGTTTGATATTCGCTGTCGCTTAACCCGTGCGATGCGATGATGTCTTGGGTGATTTCTGGCTCTGACATGGTGCGCTCCCGATCGGATAATGCAGTATGGGCAATAAAACTTGGCCCCTCTCTTAGGGCAGGAGCGTGCAGGGGGGAAGGGTGATTTGCGCAAACAAGGCGGTCAGAGGCATCATTTATGCCCGATGCGCCGATCAAACCGATGCTAAGGGAGGAAGGAGCCCGTCAGAGGCATTAAAATGGGAGCAATATGGGGGGGGTGCTGCGTCGGCAAATTTACTGACGGCAAAAAAAAGACCGGGCACAAAGGCCCGGCCAAGTCCAACAGGGAGGTATAAGGGCAATGCGCACGGGGCGCTAAAATCCTTATAGGGGTCAGATAAGTCGCGCCTTGCTTATAATCAAGGCAGATTTTAAACATGCGACATCATGACAGCTATGCTTCCTGCGCATAGCTTGCTTGATCATAGCTGACCTAGCGGCAGCTTAGTTGCTTTTAAGCTCTTGGCGAAACTTGACGATTTCCTCTTGGACAAAGTCCTTGAAGGCCGCGACGCGTTTGGATTGGCGCAGCTCTTCAGGGTAGGCAAGGAACACAGGAACCTCGGCAGAGCGTACTTCTGTCAGTACGGGAACCATATTCGGGAAGGCTTGTAGGAGGTAATCGGGCAAGACACCGATTCCCAAATGGTTCAAAACACCTTGCAGAACACCAAAGTAGTTATTCACCGTCAGGAGGGACTTTACATCATTCAGCATCAGCTGCTGAACAAGGTTAAGGCCTGCGCCGACTTGGTCGCTGTCTGTGTTCTGGCAGATCAGGCGGTGGTTGGACAAATCTTCGATGGTGTTTGGGATGCCGTTGCTGCTGAGATAGGGCTCGCTAGCATATAGGCACATGCGCACGTTCATCAGCCGTTTGCGCACCAGATCGGCCTGCGACGGCTCTTTGAAACGGATCGCGACATCTGCTTCGCGCATGGGCAAATCCAACACGCGTTCTTCCAGCATCAGGTCGACCTTCAGGTCGGGGTATTTATCATAAAGCTTTGAGAGGCGAGGGGCGAGCCATAGGGTGCCAAAGCCCGTGGTGGTGGTGACCCGCAATTCGCCAAAGACTTCTTCTTCGCTGTCACGAATGCGCGCTGCTGCGGCGTCAACGCGTTTTGTCATTGCGGAGGTCGCGTCGAATAGCAGCTCGCCTTGTTCGGTCAGGATCAGGCCGCGGGCGTGACGGTGAAACAGATTCGTGTTAAGCTGTTCCTCAAGGCCGCGCACCTGACGGCTGACCGCTGATTGAGACAGGTTCAGTTTGTCGCCCGCATGGGTAAGTGACCCTGCGTCAGCTACAGCATGAAAAATTCTAAGTTTGTCCCAGTCCATCGTGCGCCTTTCAAGTTGGCCACCTGTCTACAGTATAAATCCTTGACGAAATACCCTTTTACGTGGGGAAATTTATGGAATTTATTTTAGGCGCTATACAGGTCAGTATTTGTGACCTACTATGCTATAAAACTACGCATGTTAAAGTAGGCCTCAGCCTGCTGGTTTCTTGGGAGGGATGCCATGACTACGCAGAAAATTTCACTGAACGATCGCTTTGACCTGAATAAGGACACTGTCTTGCTGAATGGCACGCAGGCCTTGGTGCGGGTGATGATGATGCAGGCTGCGCGCGATAAGGCGGCGGGGCTGGATACCGCGGGATTGGTGACAGGATACCGTGGGTCGCCACTGGGCGCGGTAGACATGCAGATGATGCGTGCTGAGAAAAAACTGGCAGACCATCAGGTGACTTTTCAGGCGGGGCTGAACGAAGATTTGGCTGCCACTGCGATTTGGGGGGCGCAGCAGGCCGAGGTGCGCGGCGAGGGCAAGTACGATGGTGTCTTTGGCCTGTGGTACGGCAAAGGACCTGGGGTTGATCGGTCGGGGGATGTGATGCGCCACGCGAATATGGCGGGCTCGTCCGTGAACGGTGGTGTTCTGATGGCCATGGGGGATGACCACACGGGTGAATCCTCTACCGTGTTGCACCAGTCCGAATGGGCGATGGTGGATGCCTATATGCCCGTCGTCAGCCCCGCCGGTGTGCAGGAGATCCTGGACTACG
>JBDVSG010000089.1:0-30165 GCA_039967155.1 Sulfitobacter sp.
TCGGATGAGTTGATCGCCGAGATGGCCGAGGCCTACGGGCTTGCAGTGTTACGCGATGTGCCTTTCAGCGCCATTCGAAATTCCGACGACACCCCGGGCGCTGGGGGGGCCACGCCCGCTGGTGTGCAAAATGCGCTGAAACAACTGCCTTGGTTCCAACCCATGGCTCCAGTGGCAGGCAGCCAAGCGCCAGAAACCCCAGCCCTAAGCGCGCCCGAAAAGGCCCGCAGGTCTGCCCGCCTAGGATGGCGTAGCGCGCTCAATGGGTATGTCATCTTTCGCGGGGCTGCACGGGGTGCAAAGATGGGGCCGTATGTTTCTCAGTTTCTACTAGCAGGTACAACGCAAGACCCGATGGACGGGTGCATTCAACACGGCTCACAATCAATTTCCCACAAGATCGCGACCTTTGAAGCCGGCGTTGATTACCTGAGCGACTGGCACAGCTGGCTGGGCGCGCAAAATGGCGGTGACCAGAACAGCCTTCATCAGCACATAGAATTCACGGATCAAACCAAGGCGATAGAGCTGCCCGAACAGCCCCCCCGTTTTGTGACCACCCCGCGTGATCTGGCCGCATTTGTGCGCGGCGATGCCACCTGCCAGCCCTTCCTGAATGCCGCCCGAATGCTGGCGGGAAATCCAAAATGCGATCCGGCCGCTGCCCCGAACTGGGCAAACCCTGTGGACGACCCCGCTGCCATAGATATTGATCCCCATTTGGCGGACATGTTGGCCCAAGCAACTGCGCGCGGGCTGGAAATGGCCCAAAATCCTCTCAGCACTGACAACATCAGCCCTGAACGTTTGGGCGCGATGCTAACGCTGGTTGCCAATGACGACATGGGAGAGTTATCCAGCGCGATCCGAAAAGAGCTGATCAGCATGCACATGAAACTGCAAAACATCGGTCTTTTGAATCCCGTCAGTGCCCACAACACATTGCAATTGAAACACAAATCAAATCCTTTGGAAAACCGCGCCAACCCCGAAGAATGGGCCATTGACGGGGAAGATCGCAGTCTTCTACTGCCACTGGCCTACATCGGCGGCAGCCCGATGCGGGCGACCGCTGGCGCGGACCATGCGATCATTGCCGGTGCTTGCGTGACCATTCTGAAGGCCTATTTTGACATGTTCAAAAGCAAAACCTGCTGGTCGCCGCTCAGCCTGCTGGATGTTGGGATGCGGACAGTTTTTGAGGCCAGTGAAGACGGCGATTGCTTGCGCGACAGCTCGGATGATCCGGCCGATCTGACCCTAGAGGGCGAGCTGAACAAACTGGCCGCGAATATCGCAATGGGTCGCACCATGGCCGGCACCCAATTGTATTCGGAGCATTACGAAAACTTGCGGCGCGGAGAGCGTTTGGCCGTGCGTCTGCTCACCGAACAGATGCTGGCCACCCCTGAGAAAAAACCGCTGTGCCTGCACGGGTTTGACGGCGAAAGGATCACCATTGAAACCCGCGCGTCTGGGAATGGCGTTGAACCTCTTGTGCATGTTGATGGCCACGATTCTGATCGCTGGTTGAATGAGGACATCTATGTGGTTAAAAAAGTCGCGTCATGATGCCCCGCTAGAAAACCCTGCAAAAAGGGCCGCACCTGAAAAAGATGCGGCCTTTTCTTTGATTTCGCGAGGCCCGTTGCATGATTTGGCTGGCCACAGGCGCTAATCAAGTGGTCAGGTCAAGCTCTGCCATTGGAATGATCGCGCCTTTGCGCTGGATCACTTGGCCCGCGCAACGTTGTGCTGCAAGGATCGCGCGCGGCGTGTCATAGCCCAGCATCAACGCTGC
The DNA here is from genome assembly GCA_039967155.1 of Sulfitobacter sp. Classification (GTDB taxonomy): domain Bacteria; phylum Pseudomonadota; class Alphaproteobacteria; order Rhodobacterales; family Rhodobacteraceae; genus Sulfitobacter. Next base: position 1,802 of record JBDVSG010000089.1, read on the forward strand.
GATGTAGGCCCCATTGAATGAATCGCCCGCGGCGGTTGTATCGGTCACGCCCGAAACAGGGCCGACGGCAAATGCGGTCAATGTCCCGTTTTGCAGGTGTACGGTTTCGGATTCACCGTTTTTCACAACCACATGATCTGCTCCCAAGGCAGCATAGCGATGCGCGCTGACCTCTGGCGTCTCATCCCCGAATGCGGATTTTTCATCATCAAAGCTGGGCATGACCAGATCGCTAATTCCCGCCGCGCGCGTGATAACGTCCAGCATCCGTGTCTCATCCGCCCAAAGATGCGGACGGATATTGGGATCAAATGCCAGAATGCCACCGTCTTTTTTATGTGCGACCAAACCGATCAACAGAGCCTCTAGGTCATCGGCAGGCAAGATCGCCAATGTGATGCCAGAAAAATACACAACATCGGCTTTGGCCACTTTTCGCCACAACATATCCGGATCACGCAGCAACATCTGCGCAGCAGAGCTGTCGCGCCAATAAGTGAAGCTGCGTTCAGCCCCATGCAAGTGGATCGAATAGAGACCAGGACGGCGATCAGGGATGCGCGGTGTGTCATCACAATTGATGCCTCCCGATTGCATAAATGCCAGAAGATCCTCTGACATGGGATCCACGCCTACCGCCGTATGAAACGCGATGTCCGTTTTCTCAGCCGAGATCGCACGCGCATACCAAAGCGTATTGAACACATCGCCCGAAAACCCCTGCCGCCACAGGTCTGGTCCCGCAGAAGAGAGTTCGATCATACATTCGCCGATGCCAAGGATGGAGGTCATGTCTTTGGGTCCTTTTTGGTGCCGCCCCGCAAAAGAACGGGCCGCATTTACACGCACATATTATTCAATTGTTGATCTAAAAGATCACGGTTTATTTTGACAAAGCCCCGAAAGCAGCCCACGCGCCGCGCAGCTCGGCGAGGCCTTTCAGCCTGCCGATATATGAATAACCGGGGTTGGATTTTTCGCCTTGCTCAAAAGCAAGAAGATGTCCGTGGTCAGGCCGCAGCGGAATGCTGAGGTTCGGGGTCTCGCGTTCAGCTGACCACAGCGCGTGAAGGACGCCCAGCATGTCGGTGCTGCCGCCTAGAACCGCCGCTTCAAAAAAGCTGCCATCTTCTTCGCGCATCACGTTGCGCAAATGGGCAAAGTGGATGTTGTCTGCAAAACGTTTCGCCATAGCTGGCAGGTCGTTATCTTCACGCGCCCCAAGTGAACCTGTGCAAAAGGTCAGACCGTTTGCGGGGCTGGCGTGGGCCTCCAGAATGAAGGCGAGGTCATCTTCGGTTGAAACACAGCGCGGCAGGCCGAACAGCGGGAAAGGCGGGTCATCGGGGTGGATCGCCAGACAAACGCCCAAAGCTTTCGCTTCGGGCATCACAACCGCCAGAAACGCCGCAAGGTTCGCACGCAGATCTGCGTGGGTCACTTCCGAAAAGCTGGCGATGCCAGCAGCCAGATCATCGCGGGAAAACCCCTGCGCACTGCCGGGAAGCCCTGCGATGATATTGCGCTCCAGCGCGTCTTTATCCGCACAAGACATGGCCGCGTACCGATGTTGGGCATCGAACACTAAATCTGCTGGATGATCCTTTGCGGCGTTCTCACGGCCCAGAATATGCACGTCATAAACGATGAAATCGACCATATCGAACCGCAAAGCTTCGCCTTGGCCTGTGACGTCATAGGTCAGATCCGTGCGGGTCCAATCCAGCAACGGCATGAAGTTATAGCAGATGGTTTTCACCCCTGCCCCCGCCAGATTGCGCAGGGTTTCGATCCACGCGTCGATCTCGACTTTGGCGTCTGCACCTTTCAATTTGATCGCATCCGACATCCAAATGGATTCGCACACATCCCACGTCAGGCCAGCATCCTCGATCTGTTCCACACGTGCTGCGATATCACGCGCGGGCCACACCTCGCCTGGTGCATATTCATGCAGAGCCGTCACGACACCCCTCGCGCCTGCTTGTTTAATATGGTTCAGACTGATCGGATCATCAGGACCAAACCAACGCCAAGTCTCTTTCATGACAGAGTAATCCTTTGGATTTTTCGGGGAACTACTGGAAACTCATCGGCATCATTGTGCGCGGCAACCACAGTGCGATTTCGGGAAACAGGATCACCAACAGCAAGATCAGCAGCATCGGCGCGAGGATGATGCAGACATCCTTGAGAACCTGAACCACGTTCATCCCCCCAATAGAGGCCGAGATGAGCAAACACAGCCCGTAAGGTGGTGTCACCAGACCAAAGGCCAACGAGATAATCCCGATGATCGCAAAGGCAACAGGATCAATGCCAGCCGCTTTTGCGACGGGCAAAAGAACTGTGCCCAGAATAATAATTGTTGGAATGGCATCGATGAACAGGCCAAAGAACAAGAACAGCGCCGCGATCACCAGCGATGTGCCGATCACGCCCATTTCGCCTGCGGTCAGGACCTCGACGATGAGGCGCGGCACGTTGAAGAACGCCAGCATCCAGCCAAAGGCCGAGGCCGTGCCAATTGCAAACAGCGAGATAGACGCAAAACGGCCCGTGTCATAAAAGATGCCGCCCAGATCCTTGAGCGAAACAGTTTTATAGACAAACACGCCAAGGATCAGCGCATAGCCGGCAGCGATAATGGCGCTCTCGGTTGGGGTGACAATGCCGCCAACGATGCCACCGATGACCAACACAGGGGTAAGCATCGCAAGGGCCGCGCCTTTGAAGGCTTCTTTGAATTGCGCAAAGGTGGGGCGCAGGGTGATCGGGTAATCATACGCTTTGGCATAACCGTAAACAGTAGCCATCAGCGCCGCACCAATCATCAGCCCCGGAATGGCGCCAGCAAGGAAAAGCGCGCCAACCGACACTTGCATCACGCCGCCCCAGACAACCATCAGAATGCTGGGGGGAATGATCACACCCATAACCGAAGAACAGGCGGTAATCGCAATCGCAAATCGGGTGTCATAACCTTCCTTGACCATCGCAGGGATCAGGATTTTCCCGCAGCCCGCAGCATCAGCTGTGGACGACCCTGAGATGCCAGCAAACAACATCGACACGGCAACATTCACATGCCCCAAGCCTCCTGGCATCCAGCCAGTAAGGACGCGCGCAAAATCGATCAGCTTTTGTGTGATCTTGCCGGAGTTCATAAGGTTTGCGGCCAATAAGAAGAAGGGCACAGCCAACAAGATGAAAGAATTATAAGACTGGAACATTCTGTCCAGGATGATGAACGGTGTCAGACGCACATCCAGTACAACAATCGGGATTGTTGCCACCCCCAAAGCAAACGCAACAGGAATCCGCATTGCGACCAGCAGGATAAAGCCCCCAACGAGAATGAAACAGGCAAGGCCCGTAGATACGATCATGATTGGGTCCGTCCTGTGTTGCGGTAAACCGCATATGCTTCATATAAACGGTAAAGCGAAAAAATCGCCCAGAGCAGCCCTGCGATGGGTACTGAAATATGGGTGATCATTAAGTTTGCGCGCATCATAACAGAGTTTTGGATGCCGCCGAATTTCGCGTATTCAATCCCGTACCACGCGAAGAGCAACGCGAATGACGCGACAACAACCAGCACAAAGCCTTTTTGCAAAAAGTGCAGCAAAGGGCTGCGGGCATCGGGGATGACTTGCACATCAAAATGCGTGCCCTCCCAAACCGCTAAGGTCGAGCCAAGCATGACAACCCAAACAAAAATGAAAGTCGCCAGCTCCTCCGTCCACAGATAGACGGGAATGATGCCAGTATAACGCGCAAGGACCTGCATTCCGACAGGGACAGCGAGCGAGAGCATTAGCCCGCCTATGAGCAAACGAATGACGAATGCGAGCATTTCCAAACTGCGCAGAACCATGTTTCTTGCCGATCAGCTAAAGGGTGAGTGGGGATACGTACAAAAGAGATCGCCCCCGCAAACCTGTTTAGGCATGCGAGGACTGTTGGCGAAATTACTTGGTACGGATCGCACCCAGCAGATCGGAAGCGCCGATTTCAGCGGCGTAGTTGTCCTGCACTGGAACAACCATTTCCAACATTTTTTCGCGGCCTTCGAATTCGGAAATAGTGATCTGGCCTGCGTCTGCCATCTCTTGCAATTTCACGGCATCTTCACGCGATTCCAGCTCACGTCCAAAATCGCCAGCCTCGGCGCCCGCTTTCAGAACTGCGGCTTGCAGATCAGCGGATAGACCGTTGAAGGTCTTTGCACTCATCACGACAGGGCGTACAGTGATCGCGTGGCGTGTCAGGGACAGGTTCGGCGCGACTTCGTAGAACTTCAGGTTCTGGATGCTGGCTGCTTCGTTTTCAAAGCCAGCGATTACGCCAGTCTGAATGGCGTTGTACACTTCGTTATAGGCAATCGCGGAAGGCGCCGCTGTAAGTGCCGAGAAGATCTGAGCCTGAATAGGGGCCCCCATCACACGCATCTTGTGGCCTGCCAAATCGTCAAAGTTGGCCACTGCGCCTTTGGACAGAAGGTTGCGCGTGCCCCCCCCCGTATAGCCGATGATTTTGATGTTTGCTTTTTCCAGCAGTTCGTTTTCCAGCGGCTTCAGAACATCGCTGGACAGAACAGCGTTCCAGTGGTCCAGATCGCGGAACAAGAACGGCATGTCCATCAGCGGGATGGACGGCGCGAACTTTGCCATGTTGGAAGGCGCGAGGATTGTATAATCGATCGCGACGCCTTGGTTCAGGAAGGTTACGAAATCGCTTTCGTCGCCCAGTTCGCCGTTGAGCCACATTTTGAAATCAACGTCGCCGTCGTAGTTTGTTTTTACCAGCTCTTCGAACTTGCGCATTGTTTTGGTGTAGGCGTGGTCTTCGTCAAACAAGCTGGCACCGCGCAGAACGGTTTCGGCGGATGCAGCTGTGAACGTCAGTGCAGTGGCAAGCGCCGCACCGGAGACAAGAGAAATTGCTTTTGTGAAGTATGACATTGTGGTCCTCCCATGGACTTTTTTATCTGGAATAGCAGGAGCCTCCCAGATTCTCCTCGTCCGTCATAAAGTCGTTAATATTTGTAATTCGTCAAGATTTATTTGAAACTATTTGTAACATCGCAGGGGAAGTTTACCCGCGCAAAAAACAGATCTAACGCGTCCGAAAAAGCATAGCGTTTCCGGCACAATAACCTGCGGTAAAAAACAGTCGGGAACCTCCCTTGGCCCCCGACAGATTGGGTTCACGCTGTTGGAAGCAAACCAGCAGGCAAGTCTTGGTAGCACACAGGGCGCAAAAAGCGGCGAATCGCCATCGTGCCGACAGATGTCGCGCCAAAGTTGGTGGAGGCAGGGTATGGCCCGCCGTGCACCATTGCATCGCTCACCTCGACCCCAGTCGGGAAGCCGTTGGCAAGGATACGGCCCGCTTTGCGTTCGAGAATAGGCATGAGGCCGCGCGCATCGTCCAGATCAGCATCGTCCATCTGCAACGTACAGGTCAGCTGGCCTTCCAGCGACAGTGCAATCTTGCGCACTTCGTCCATGTCAGCGGCCCGAACGATGACACCCAGCGGGCCAAAGACCTCATGCGCCAGACCTTCGCTGGCCAACCACTGCGCGCCTGTCGTCTCAAAGACGTCAGGGGTCACGCTGCGGCCGTCCGTCTCGCTGGAGGCAAGAAGCGTTTCTGCGCCCTGCAATGCAGCGATCCGGTCGCGCCCCTGACGGTAAGCCGCCGCAATACCTGAGGTCAAAGTAGTCTGCGCCGCAACTTGGCCCAGCGCATCAACAGCGGCATCGCGGAAGGCATCCGCGGTTGGGCCTTCTAGCATGACCACAACACCGGGGTTAGTGCAGAACTGCCCTGCCCCCATGGACAGCGAACCGGCCCAGCCTTGTGCAATTGCTGTACCGCGCGCTTCCATTGCGGCTGGCAGCATGAACATCGGGTTGATCGACCCCAGCTCACCAAAGAATGGGATCGGTTCTGGGCGTTGAGCGCATAGGTCAAACAACGCGCGACCACCGCCGAGAGAACCGGTAAAGCCGACCGCCTTGATCAGCGGGTGCTGCACCAAGGCTTGACCAACATCCAGACCGCCACCTTGGATCAAAGAAAAGACACCGGCGTGCAGGCCACAAGTTGTGATCGCAGCATCTACGGCCTGCGCGACAATCTCGGCGGTGCCAGGATGTGCGTGGTGACCGCGCACGACAACAGGGCAGCCCGCCGCCAGCGCAGAGGCCGTATCCCCCCCCGCAGTCGAGAAAGCCAACGGGAAGTTTGACGCCCCGAACACAGCCACAGGGCCGATGGGCCGTTGCATCATGCGTAAATCAGAGCGCGGCAGAGGCGCGCGATCGGGCAGTGCCTCATCATGACGGACATCCAGATAAGTGCCTGCCAGAATATGGTTTGCAAACAGGCGCAGCTGGCCTGTGGTGCGGCCCGTTTCGCCACGCAGGCGTGCTTCGGGCAGGCCTGTTTCTTGTGGGCCCACCTCTGCCAGCGCATCAACGCGGGCTTCAATTTCATCTGCGATGGCATTCAGGAACGCTGCACGCTCGGCCGTCGTTGTGACGCTGTAGGACCAGAATGCGTCTTCGGCCGCTTGGGCCGCTTGATCAACCAACGCGACAGTTCCCGCAGAAAATTCGCGGGCTTGCCCATGGGCCGGATCAGATGAAAATTGTTCTGATGCTGCGATCCATGCGCCGCCAATCAGGTGTTTTCCAGTCAAGTTCATGTCGCAGGTTCCTCAGAGTTCGGTCTAGATATGCAAACGCCAGCGAAGATTTCGCTGGCGTCAAATCGTTTGTCTGGTCGGCTTAGGAGAACAGCATGCCGCCGTTGATATCCATGTTTGTGCCTGTCACGAATGCTGCATCATCAGAGGCAAGGTAAACGGCCAGTTTCGCAACATCTTCGGATGTGCCTTCGCGCTTCAACGGTGTGACGTTTGCCACGTGGCTGCGCACTTCTGGTTTGGTGAAGATATTGTGGAAGTCGGTGTCAATCATACCTGGGCAGAGCGAGTTCACACGTGTTTTCGGACCCAGCTCTTTTGCCAAACCGCGTGTCAGTGTCATCAACGCCCCCTTGGATGCACCGTATGCGGACGCACCTGGTCCACCGCCATCACGGCCCGCTTGGGACGCGAAGCCAACGATCGAAGAACCCTCGGTCAGGTGTGGCAAACATTCACGTACCATCAGAACAAAGGACGTCAGGTTAACGTCCATAACAGCCTGCCAGTGGTCCAGTGTCATTTCGGACATTGGAACGCGCGCAATCAAGCCACCCGACACGTGAACAAGTGAATCGATCTGGCCATAAGCCTCAACGGTTTTAGCAACCAGTGCTTTCACGTCAGCTTCTTTTGTCAGGTCGCCTTGCATGGCAAATGCCTTGCCGCCCGCCGCGATGATTTCGGCTACCGCGCTGTCCGCACCTTCAGAGCTGGCCATGTAGTTGATGGCAACATTGGCGCCTTGAGCGGCCAATTCCATCACGCATGCGCGACCGATATCGCGGCCACCGCCCGTTACAATTGCTGTTTTACCTGTAAAATCCATGGTTCTCTCCTGCAAACCTATGTCCTGTGGCGCGGCAAATCGACCGACACCGGGACGTTTCCTCTCGACGATGACCCGCGCGCATGCGGGGAATCTGGCGCTATGCCCCATCGTCATCCTGAGACAGGCTTAGGCCAAATATGAACGCCCCACAATACAAATTATTACAAATAAGGCAGCCACCAAAATATGGCTGCGCCGCAGCATGAAAAGAACGTTATAGAAAAGGGGGTTTAGGTAAGTTCCTGCCCTTTTTCCTATGAACGGATTGCTATCGTGCAGCACGATCCCGTCCCGTTGACATGACAGATCGCAGGTGACAAATTCTTACAAACAACGATATCCCGTCGTGGGATTCACCAAAATGGGGGGAAATCATGGGTGACGTGACTGACAATACACAAGGCTGGATGGATCTGGGGGACGGTGTAGAACGCCGCATCTTATGCCAAGAAAAAGCGCTGATGGGCGTGGAATTTCAATTTGAAACCGACAGCTCAGGCGCGCCCCATTCGCACCCGCATGTTCAAACGACTTTCGCAGCCTCTGGCCGGTTTGAATTCACAATTGATGGTGTCACCACTGTTTTAGAGACAGGCGAAGCGCTGATCATTCCATCGAATGTAGTGCATTCGTGCATCTGCCTAGAGAAGGGCAATCTGATCGACAGTTTCACACCGCGGCGTGACGATTTTATGGAAGCTCACGGGCTTCCGCTGGATTAATTCCGGCGGGAGGCTACCCCTTAAAGACCCGTTTGCGGGCATTCTCCAAGTGGGCGCGCATTGCTTGGCGCGCCGCTTCCTGATCACCGGCTTTCAGCGCATCCATAATGGCGTAATGTTCGCCTTGCACCAAATACAGTCGCTCTTGGGGCTTGGTCAGCGACAGGTTTCGCGTCAGGTTCAAACCAGTCAGAATGTTGGTCTTCATTGAGATACGGGCCGCGGCAAAATACTGATTGCCCGAGGCGGCGCAAATCGCCTCGTGAAAGGCTTCATCCGTATCGACGCCCAGCTCCCCCACTTCGATGCAACGGTCCAACTCATCCAGTAGACCCTGAAGCTTGGCCAGATCACTTTCCGTGCGCCTCTCAGCGGCGAGGAATGTCGCCTCGCCTTCAATAGCGACGCGAAACTCAAAAGTTCGTTGGATGTCCGCAATGGACCCTACCGGGGCGAATTCCAGCACCGCGCTTTCGGGGCGGCGCTGAACGTAAGAACCCGACCCCTGCCGCGACACAACAACCCCGTCTTCACGGAGTTGCTTTAGCGCTTGGCGTAGGATCGGGCGTGACACGGCGAGCATTTCGCTCATCGCGTGCTCTGTGGGCAATTTTGCCCCAACAGGGGTTTCCCCGCTAGAAATCATAGCGAGGATTTTTTCATAGACCTGATCGGACAGTGTACGCTCTTTACCCGCGTGAACGGGAAGAAGACCGTCCGATTTCGGTCTTGTTACCTGTTGTTTTGTACGCGCCATGCTTTAAATTTAACTTTCGTTTCGGGGTCTGTTGGCGGATATAGACCAAAAATCGAGGAGCCTTCCTGAACCATTTCAAGGACGAAATCTTCGAATATTGTCATTTCCTCTGTTTCTTCGGCGACTTCTGTCACCAAGTGCAACGGGATGCAAACAACGCCTTCGTTGTCGCCCACCATGATATCGCCAGGGAATACAGACACACCCCCGCAAGCGATAGGGTCATTATTGGCCACAGCGTGGTGTTTGGTCAAGTTTGTAGGCGCGCTGGGGCGGGTATGATAAGATGGCATTTCCAGCGCTGAAATTTCAGGCGTATCGCGAAAGCCGCCATCGGTCACAAGGCCCTTACAGCCCCGCATTTGCAAACGGGTTGCCAGAATACAACCTGCAGATGCAGCCGTAGAATCCCCCCGCGAGTCGATCACGAACACTGCGCCTTCTGGGCATTCCTCGACGCCTTTGCGTTGCGGGTTTTCGCGATCAGCAAATGAATCAAGACCATCGAGATCTTCGCGCGCAGGGATGTAGCGCAGCGTGTAGGCTGGCCCAACCATATTTGGCCCAGGGTTCATGCGATGTGGGCCTTGAATATACACATTGCGAAAACCGCGGCGGAACAAAGAAGTCGTTAGCGTTGCGGTGCTGACGTGCTTCAGCTTTTCAAGGGTCTCTGGGGTCGGGTTGCTCATGGTCGGAACCTTCCGGTTAGCAATTTAGATATAGCTCGGGCGATATTGATCTAGATCGATACGCCCGAACCTTGGGCTCTTCTAACGGGGCACGAATGCCAGCTAGTCGAGCAATGACGGGAGAAATAGTGAGACTGCAGGCACGTAAGTAACCAAAATCAGGGCTGCCAGAATGGCCAGATAGAAAGGCCAGATTGTTTTCAGCGTTTCCTCGATCTTGATCCGTCCTACCGCACAGCCAACGAACAGGCAGGTGCCTACGGGGGGCGTACACAGGCCAAGACCAAGGTTCACCAGCAGCATGATACCGAACTGCGTTGGATCCATGCCCAAGTCTTTGACGATGGGTAAGAAGATCGGCGTACAGATCAGGATCAGTGCAGCCATGTCCATGATCATACCCAACACCAGCAGCATGACGTTGATCATCAACAGAACAGCGATCTTTTCCTCGGAAATGCCCAGCATGAAGCCGCTCAGCTTGTCGGGCACTTGGTAGAGGGCTAGCAGATAGGCAAAGGAGCTGGCGAAACCGATCAGAACCATCACCATAGCAGTCGTGCGTACAGCGGAAACAACCGAGGTTTTGAACCCCTCCCAGTCAAGGCTCCGGTAGACAAAGTAGGTCAGTAACAGCGCGTAGATCGCACCAAAAGCACCGGATTCAGTCACTGTGAAGACTCCAGACAGAACACCGCCAACGATGATCACAGCTGTGATCAGACCTGGGATGGCTTGCAAGGAAGCCTCTCCCACTGCGCGCCAGCCAGGGAACGGTTCCGCTGGATAATTGCGTTTGATCGCAATTATATAGGCAGCAACCGCCAGACACAGGCACATCAACATGCCAGGCACAACACCAGCCAGGAACAGCTTAGAGATCGAAATCCCGCCACCTGCCGCAACCGCGAAAATAATCATATTGTGGCTAGGGGGGATCACGATACCTGCGATGGAAGACGTCACAGTCACATTCACCGCATAATCCGCATGGTAGCCACGTTCCTTCATCACGGGGATCAAGATAGAGCCCAGCGCCGAAATGTCAGCCACAGCAGACCCCGAGATGCCACCAAACAGCATGCTGGAGAAGATGTTCACCGAAGCAAGCCCGCCGCGCACATGCCCCACGAGGGCCGACGCAAATTTCACCAGCCGCATCGCGATGCCGCCATGCAACATCAACTCACCCGCGAAAACAAAGAACGGGATCGCCAACAGTGAAAAGACCGAAATGCCAGAAACCGACCGCTGGAAGGTAATCAACAGTGGGAAACCTTCGTACCAAAAAGCGGTAAGCGCGGCCATCCCCATGGCGAATGCAACGGGCACACCAAGCACCACACATGCACCAAAGATTCCGAGAAGTATTGCCAAGCCCATGATTAAAAACCGCCTTTTTCAACATACGTTCTGCCCTGCGCGATGCAGGAAATTCGAAACACGGCACGAAGCCCTGCAAAAACAAAAACCAAACCGCCACACAATGCTGCTGACAACGATCTGAAGCTCTCGGGGATGTTCAACATGGGCAACAGGGTCGCCCAGCCGAATTTCACCAGCTCGATACTGGCAAGCAACATGATCAAACCAAATCCAGCGAGAGCAATATCAATGATGATTTTCAGGACCGAACTGATCCGTGTGCCCATCATGTCGCGAAAGAGAGTAACCCCGAGGTGGGTATTTTCATGAATACCGACAGCCGCCCCAAGGTAAGTAATGTAGCAAACCAACAAGAGAGCCAGCTGCTCGACCCATGTGGGGGTCACATTCAAAACATAGCGGCCGAAGACCAGCCAGCCAAAAGTTGCGACCAAAATAACCAGTGCGATTGAAGCCAAAAGCATGCAGACGAAGCTAAGACCATCCAATGCGCGTTCAGTCCTGCTAATCCAGCGGGGTGCTTGTTCCACGAACCAATTCCTTTGGGGTTTTGAGAGAGGTGGGCGTGCCCCACACACAAGAGGGGGCACGCCGATAGAGCGTTACGCAGTGCTAATTAGTCAGCGTTGCGGAACAAGTTCACGAGATCAGTCATCTCAGGGTTCGCTGCCAGATACTTTTCGTATACTGGGGCCATTGCGTCTTGGAACGCCGCTTTGTCTGCGATTTCGTTCACTTCGACACCACCGTCCATGATGATTTTCATGGAAGCCGCTTCACGCTCGCCCCACAGCTGGCGCTGCAGATCAGTCGAGGCTTTGCCCGCCGCTTTTACGATTTCTTGCTGCTCGGCTGTCAGACCGTCAAAGGTCTTTTTGCTCATGCACAGGCACTCAGGAATGATCAGGTGCTGTGTCAGTGAGTAGTACTGAGCAACTTCGAAGTGGCTTGTGGATTCGTAGGATGGTGGGTTGTTTTCCGCACCATCAACAACACCGGTCTTGATCGACTGATACACTTCGGCGAAGGCCATTGGTGTCGCGTTGCCGCCCATGGATTCGATCATGCCAACGAACAGGTCGTTGTTCATAACGCGAACCTTCATACCCTCAACATCGGATGGCGTGTTGATCGGCTTGATCGAGTTATAGAAGGAGCGTGCGCCCGCATCATAATAACCCAACGCAACGATGCCTTTTTCCTCCAGCGCCGCACCCAGTGCTTTGCCCGGCTCGCCGTCCATCAACTTGTACATCTGCGGTACGCTTTTGAAGACGAATGGCAAGGAAACGACGTTTGTCGCTGGAACGGCTTGGCCCATTGGCCCAAGGCTGAATACACCAAAGTCCATGATGCCCAAGCGAAGCTGCTCGATCGCATCAGGCTGTGAGCCCAGAACACCCGCGTGGAATACTTTGCCTTTAATCGCGCCGTCGGTTTTTTCCGCGACTTCAGCCATGAATGCTTCCATGCCGTGCGATACTGGATAATCCACAACGTGGATGTTCCAACCGCGCCAGTCCTTGGCCTCCGCTGCGAATGGCATTGCTGCCAACGTAGCGGCTGTGGCGAGTGCGAACACACCACGGCTGATGAATTTATTGAGTTTCATAGTTGTCTCCTCCCTAGGACAAATAATTGCAAAATTAGTCACACAGGTTACAAATCTTTACAAGTGATTTTTCCAAGAAAACCCCACATCCCCCTGCTTATCACCTGCAAGAACGCCTGCATTTCAAAGCTGGCTGGACACAAATTGTAAAAATTTATACCTGCTATCAACGCCTTATAAACGGGCTAAATATCAATACGGATGCGTATGGAGATTCCTATTTTATCGACATACGCGCATCACAGATCAAAAGTCATTCAATGCAGACTTGAGAATCACCACAAGAATTTGTGAAGTTCTGTTCGAAATTCGATAAGCTAGAACTTCAAAATCGGGCTTTACCGAAACACATTCCGCCTGATTGGCGGGTTACGCATTGTCCGATCCAACACGTGGTCAGACCTTACAAAGACACAGCGACTAACACCGAAAGGCTACTAGATGACACAAACCACATCACCAACAACAACCAAGCTTGCTGCCGGCGCGGCCTTCCCCAGCTTCGAAGTGCCAAAAATCGGCGGCGGCTCGCTAAAAGTCGGCGGCGCGCGCGACGGCTGGGCCTTGGTTATTGTCTATCGCGGCAAACACTGCGGTCGCTGCAAAAACTACCTGAACAGTTTTGAGACCTCTTATGCTGAATGGGAAAAGGCCGGTTTTGATATCGCAGTTATTTCCGCAGACCCGCTGGAAAAAGTCACTGATGATGTCGAAGAGTTCAGATGGACCTTCCCCATCGGCTATGACTTGCAAGAACCAGAAATGCGCGCGATGGGTCTTTTTGTGAGCGATCCGCTGTCCAGCCAAGAAACCGATCGCCGTTTTGCAGAACCAGGTACTTTCTGCATTCGTCCTGATGGCACCACACAGATTATCTCGATCTCGAACGGCCCGGCTGCCCGCCCTGATCTGGATCAGTTGCTGGACGGCATGATCTTTACCATCGAAAACGATCGGCCTGTACGCGGCGAAGTTTAAACGCCCATAGAAATGCATCGGGGCATATCAGTGCCCCGATGACGCGACCCAAACCAAAGGTGGAGGCAAAATGCCCAAGATTTCCCCGAACGACCTCAGATCCCGTAAATGGTTCGCAAACCCTGACAACCCAGAAATGACCGCGCTCTATCTAGAGCGATACCTAAATTACGGGCTGACGCGCGAAGAGCTGCAATCGGGCAAGCCGATCATCGCCATCGCCCAGACAGGAAGCGATCTGAGCCCCTGTAACCGACATCATCTAGAGCTGTCCAAACGGGTGCGCGACGGCATCATTGCCGCAGGCGGTACGGTGCTGGAAGTGCCGGTACACCCAATTCAAGAAACCGGCAAACGCCCGACAGCGATGCTGGACCGCAACCTTGCCTATCTGTCTTTGGTTGAAACATTGTTCGGCTATCCGCTGGACGGCGTTGTGCTGAACATTGGGTGCGATAAAACCACCCCTGCCCTGCTCATGGCCGCAGCGACTGTTGGCATCCCTGCGATTGCCCTGTCTGTTGGCCCCATGCTGAATGGCTGGTACGAAGGTAAACGCGCCGGATCAGGCACTGTCATCTGGAAAGCACGCGAACGGTTAGCCGCAGGCGAGATCAGCAATGAAGAATTCATGGAGATCGCCGCAGCCTCGGCCCCGTCGGTCGGGTATTGCAACACCATGGGCACCGCCACGACGATGAATTCGCTGGCCGAAGCCTTGGGCATGCAGATGCCTGGCGCCGCGGCGATCCCCGCGCCCTACCGCGAGCGTGGGCAGATCAGTTATGAGACTGGCAAACGCATCGTCGACATGGTTTGGGAAGATCTACGCCCTGCCCGCGTCATGACACGCGAAGCCTTTGAGAACGCCATTGTCATCAACTCCGCCATTGGCGGATCGACCAACGCACCGATCCACCTGAACGCCATCGCGCGCCATTTGGGCGTGCCGCTGGATAACAATGATTGGCAAGATCTCGGGCATCATATCCCGTTGATCGTCAACCTTCAGCCCGCGGGCGAGTATCTGGGCGAAGATTACCACATGGCGGGCGGTGTGCCTGCCGTTGTGGGGGAATTGCTGGCTGCAGGGTTACTGCCGCATCCCGATGCCATATGCGCCAATGGAAAAACGATGGGTGAAACATACGGTAGCGTACGCTCCAAGAACAGCGATGTCATCCGCACGATCGACACCCCCTTGATGGGCGCTGCTGGGTTCTTGAACCTAAAAGGGAACCTGTTTGACAGTGCTTTGATGAAGACCAGTGTGATCAGCGACGAGTTCCGCGCGCGCTACCTGTCAAACCCAGACGACCCCAACGCCTTTGAGGGCCGCGCGGTCGTGTTTGACGGGCCAGAAGACTATCACGCGCGCATCGATGATCCCGCAGAGCGCATAGACGAGGCCACAATCCTTGTCATGCGCGGCGTTGGGCCCAAGGGATATCCCGGCGGTGCCGAGGTGGTGAACATGCGCCCGCCCTCCTATCTGTTGAAGCGCGGGATCAACGCGTTGCCCTGCATCGGGGATGGCCGCCAATCGGGCACATCCGGTTCGCCTTCGATTTTGAACGCTTCTCCCGAGGCGGCAGATGGGGGAGGATTGGCCCTATTAGCGACAGGGGATCAGATCCGGATTGACCTGAACAAATGCGCTGCTGACATGTTGGTTGATGCCTCGGAGCTGGCCCAGCGCCGTGCCGCATTTGAAGCAACAGGCGGCTACCCGTCCCCTGACAACCAATCCCCATGGCAGCAATATTTCCGCGAAATGGTTCAACCTTTTGACCGCGGCATGACCCTGCGGGACGCAGACCAATACCAATCGATTGCGACCAAATCTATGCCGCGCGACAACCACTAGCAGCGCGCAGCCACTGCGAACGAGGTCAAATGTCGCGCTCTAAGAACCAGCTGTGGTTCGCGGCTTTGACCCGTTCTATGTGACGATTAATTGTCGTTAGATGCGCGGCGATCGCTTGCGCGGCGGCGTCAGGATCGCGGGCCTTTAGTGCCTCGAAGACGGCGACATGATCCTCGAACGCCTGCTTTTGCCAACTGGGGCTTAGAGAGATCATGCGAATACGATCCATATGCGCCTTATGTTCCTGTATCAGATCCCAAACGTAGCCCAAACCTGACAGGCCGCATATCTCGCGGTGAAAACGGTCATCCAAACCGTGGAAAAGCGCCCTTTCTTGTTTCTCTACAGCCACTTGCTGCTGGTCCAGCAGCCCGCTTAATTTGTTCAGACCCGCATCGGACAATACTGTGCAGGCAGTTCTGTTGACCTGTTCCTCAAGAGCGGTGCGAATGTATAGCGATTCCACAACTGCTTTTTCCGAAATCAAACTAACGGTTGTGCCGCTTTGTGGGCGGATCACCAGCAGCCCCAATTTAGCCAGCCGTTTGAATGCTTCGCGCACGGGTTGGCGCGAGGCCCCCATTTGCGCAGCGACTTCTGCCTCGGAAATTTTAGTGAGAGGAGGCAGCGTAAGATTGTGGATACGCAGGCGCATGGCCTCGAAAACCTGATCCGCCACTGTCTGATCTTCGAATTGCGAAATTCGGGGCAAAGGCATGCAGATGGTCTCATCCTGTTTCATCTCAGCCCTTCCTATACTTAGGTCACCCGCGACTATCCCAAAATCAAGAGGTTTGGACAAGTACGGCCTCCAAACTGGGATATCAGTTGACGCAAAAATGCGGGCAAACTAGGTTATTAGTTAAGCAAGGCGCTATTTTTATGATCTGAGGGCACATGACATTACTCGATGAAGATAGGCTTTTGCCGCTAGATCCAGCAACGCGCCATGTTGCGCGGGACCTGTATGAAGGCGTCAAAGATCTACCGATCATCAGCCCCCACGGCCATACCGATCCGCGTTGGTTTGCTGAAAACACCCCTTTCGCCGACCCCGCGCAATTGTTGGTCACGCCAGATCATTACATTTTCCGTCTGCTTCATTCTCATGGCGTCCCGTTGGAAGCGCTTGGCATTCCGCAGTCGGATGGCCGTGTGGCGGAAACGGATCCGCGCATAATCTGGCGGCTGTTTGCGGAGCACTACTATTTGTTCCGCGGTACACCTTCACGTCTTTGGGTAGATCATGCCCTGCAAGAAGTTTTCGGCGTCACCCAGCATTTGGCGCCGCAGACGGCGGATTTGATATATGACCAAATAAGCGAACGCCTGTCCGACGACAGCTACCGCCCCCGCGCCCTGTTCGAGAGGTTTAACATTGAAGCGATCTCAACAACCGAAAGCGCCATTGACGATTTGCGCTGGCATCAACTGATCCGCGACAGTGGCTGGAAGGGCAAAGTTGTCACGGCCTATCGACCGGATGCCGTTGTGGATCCGGAATTTGACGGGTTCATCCATAATGTCATGCAAATGGGCGGGATGTCTGGCCAGGACGTGACGACATGGCAGGGGTATCTGGCCACACACCGCAACCGCCGCCAATTTTTCAAAAGCTTCGGCGCAACCTCATCCGATCATGGCCATCCCACCGCCCGCACCGAGGATTTACCCCAAGAAGTCGCAGCAGATCTCTATGCAAAGGCGCTTCAAGGCGCATGCACCCCCGAGCAAGCAGATGCCTTTCGCGGCCATATGCTGACCGAAATGGCGCGGATGAGCCTCGAAGACGGGTTGGTTATGCAGATCCATGCGGGTTCGCATCGCAATCATTCGAACGATGTGATGGCGCGATTTGGCCGCGACAAAGGGTTTGATATTCCCACCCGAACCGATTTCGTGACGGCGCTGAAACCGCTGCTGAATGCAGTTGGGCGCGCTGACAACCTGACGATCATATTATTTACGCTAGACGAATCCACCTACGCGCGGGAATTAGCCCCACTTGCAGGGGTGTACCCCGCGCTAAAGTTAGGGCCGCCGTGGTGGTTTCATGACAGCCCCGAAGGCATGCGCCGTTTTCGCGAGATGACAACCGAGACGGCAGGTTTCTACAACACCGTCGGCTTCAATGATGACACCCGCGCATTCTGTTCCATCCCTGCGCGACACGATGTGGCACGTCGCGTGGATTGCGGATTTTTGGCGACGCTTGTCGCTTCAGGGCGGCTCACCAAACAAGAAGCGCCACTGGTCGCCCATGACCTCGCATATGCCCTCGCCAAACAAGCCTACAGATTTTAACGATCCTTTTGAAAGTATACCCCATGCAAACCGCTCAGACCCGCTATGCCATTGATCCAACAAGCGCCAAAGCTTTGGACACCAACGCATTGCGGAACCATTTCCATGTCGGCGGCTTGTTTGAAGCCAATCAAATCACATTAGTTTATAGCCACTATGATCGGCTGATCTTGGGCAGTGCTGTCCCTGATACGGCCCCCCTGACGCTGAGCCAGATGGCACAGACGGGCACTGCAACCTTTCTGGAACGGCGCGAGATGGCGGTATTAAACATCGGCAAAGCGGGCACCGTCAGCGTTGATGGCGTTTCTTATGTTCTGGAGAACGGTGAAGTTCTCTATGTCGGGATGGGAAGTGGCGCGATAACATTTGCGGGGCTTGGACGGTTCTACATTTTGTCTGCCCCTGCGCATCAGCGCTATCCGACCACCCACATCCGCCAAAGCGATGCAAACCGTGTAGAGCTGGGATCGCAAGAACAGGCCAACAAACGCGTCATCATCCAGATGCTTCACCCTGATGTCTGCAAAAGCTGTCAGTTGCTGATGGGCTATACGCAGCTGGAAACAGGATCGGTTTGGAACACCATGCCGTCGCATGTGCATGACCGCCGAATGGAGGCTTACCTATATTTCAACGTTGACGCAGATCAGCGCGTTTTTCACCTGATGGGAGAGACAAGCGAAACGCGGCACATCCTTGTTGCGAATGAAGAAGCGGTGATTTCGCCGCCTTGGTCGATCCATTCTGGTGCGGGAACAGCAGCCTATACTTTTTGCTGGGCTATGGCGGGCGATAATGTTGATTTCACGGATATGGATATGGTCCCGATGGAGGACCTGCGGTGAACACCTCTTTCTCTCTTGATGGTCGCAAGGCAATGGTCACTGGCGCCAATACGGGTATTGGACAAGCGATTGCCGTGGGTTTGGCCAACGCTGGTGCGCAGGTGATTTGTACAGGGCGCAGGCCCAGCGACCAGACGGTTGATCTCATTTCAAGAAACGGCGGGGTCGCCACCTCTTTGATCGTTGATTTCGCCGATCCGATGGCAGGGCAAGACCTGTTTGAGGATGCCAACATCGACATCCTGATCAACAATGCCGGTATCATCCGCCGCGCCGATGCGGTGGATTTCACCGAAGCCGATTGGGACGATGTGATGGATGTAAACCTGAAAGCCTTGTTTTTCACCACGCAGGCTTTTGGAAAGGCTGTTCTTGCCCGCAATGGGACCGGCGCAGTGGTCAATATTGCGTCATTGCTCTCGTTTCAGGGGGGAATTCGCGTGCCGTCTTACACTGCGTCAAAACACGGGGTTGCAGGGCTGACAAAAATTTTGGCAAATGAATGGGCGGCAAGAGGCATCAATGTAAATGCTGTCGCGCCAGGCTATATCGAGACGAATAACACCCAAGCACTACGTGACGACCCCGCGCGCAATGCCGCTATTTTGGAACGCATCCCCGCTGGCCGCTGGGGGGATCCCACCGATATCGCGGGTGCTGCGGTATATTTATCCACGCCTGCTGCCCGCTATGTACATGGCGCAGTCTTAAACGTTGATGGAGGATGGCTTGCCCGCTGAACAGCTAACACCAACAAGTGCCTCACGCCCGAAAACGGGAATTGTGCATTTAGGTTTGGGCGCGCTTTTTCGGGCGCTTGGCTGTGTATTTGTCGCGGATGCGATGACCGCTTCTGGTGGGGATTGGGGGATTGTAGGGGTTTCTTTGCGCAGCCCGAAAGTCCGCGATGCCCTGAGACCTCAGGGATGGGCGTATACGTCTCTCACCATGGATGTGCCCGCCCCCGTTGCGCGCCAGATCGAAGTACTAAACGATGTTCTTGTCGCGCCCGAGGACCCCACTGCGGTTTTGGACGCTATGGCCGATCCTGCGGTCAAAATTGTATCTCTAACGGTGACGGAAAAAGGCTATTGCCACACCCCTGCGACTGGCCTTTTGAACACCGAACATCCCGATATTTTGCATGACCTAGCCCACGCACTGCCGCGCTCAGCGATTGGGTATCTTGTACGTGCATTGCAACGCAGACGTGATGCAGGGCACGCGCCTTTCACAGTGCTGACATGTGACAATCTGCCCAAAAATGGCAAACTGCTGCGAACGATCGTTTTGGATTTTGCCCGCCGCCTTGAACCCGACTTGGCTGATTGGATCGCCGAGCAAGGTCGCTTTCCCTGCTCAATGGTGGATCGTATCACCCCAGCTACAACCGAGGCTGACATCAGAACGGTGACCGAGCTCACCGGCCTTTTTGACGCAGCGCCTGTCATTCACGAACCGTTCATGCAATGGGCGATTGAAGACGATTTCGTGGGTGGTGAACGCCCCGATCTTGAGGTCGTTGGCGTTGAGATGGTCACAAATGTGCTGCGCCACGAAACGATGAAGTTGCGCATGTTGAACGGCACCCATTCCGCATTGGCCTACACGGGGTATCTTGCGGGGCATAAAACAATATCTGACACAATCTGCGATCCCGTTTTCAGCCGCTACACGCAGGATTTATGGTCCGAGATCATTCCCTCGGTCGATGCCCCTGATGGGGTTGATCTGAGCAGCTATGCCGACGCTTTGCACGCACGTTATCGCAATCCTGAAATCCATCATTTGACACGGCAGATCGCGATGGATGGCAGCCAGAAGTTGCCTCAGCGATTGCTTGGAACATTGCGAAGCAATCTGAACGTTGGGCGACCAACGGCAGCGCTGTGCCTCGCGATTGCGGCTTGGATGCGGTATGTTTGTGGGATCGATGAGGTTGGGCAACCCATCGAAGTTCTAGATCCACGTCTGGAAGACATTCGCGCCCTAACCGCTGGGCTTCAAACACCTACCGAAATCGTGACCGCGTTGCTTTCAATGGAAAGCGTATTTCCCAGCGATCTGGCTCCCTTGCTTCGCGCACCTGTCATTGCTGCCGCCGAAACCCTGTGGGCACTGGGCGCGCGGGAAGCAATCAAAACGCTTCAAGACGACGAATAACGGCCCGCCCTCTAGTTCTTCGCGCCAATGTTCTGTGATCCCTGCCCTGAAATATTCAGCCCTGCCTGCTTCCAAGCAGCCGATGCGCGGCTGATCCAAGCGTCTTCAAACCCCAGCCTCTGGACCCTGCGCAAAATCTCTGTCTCTACCGCTGGCAACGCGGCAAGGAGTTTGTCTTTTTCATATGCACATTTTTCCCAATCCCCGATTTCAGAGAGCACCCAAACCATGTTGCAGTGATAAAATAGCTGATCAGGACAAGGAGAGCCGACCAATTCACTCAAGGCTGCTGCGTGGTTCCCCATCATGATCAGACATCCAACCTTTAGCGACCGCGCCCATCCTTCCTGCAAAGGGTTCAATGCGATCGCCTCGTCCAACAAGGGCAGCGCCTTGCGCCAATCCGATTTGATCGCGTAGCAAAGCGCCATCATTGACAGTAGATCGCTATGACCGGGATTTAGATCCAGCGCTGTTTGGGCCGACGCCTCGAACAACGGATCCTCCTTGCGGTAAAACCAGACCATCGCCATTGCCTCATGCGCGGTCGCGTTCTGCGGATCACGGGCAACGGCCAGTTCCGCGTGCAAAATTGCCTGCTGTAACAGGTCACCCTCGCGTGGGTCATGTAGGGCGGTTCGCCATTCATCAAGCAGGATCAGCGCCAATGTCGCATGGACGTCGGCTGCTGTATTGTCGGCCTCCAATGCCTGTGTCAGGCCCTCTTTGATGCGCGATCTATCTACCGCGCTCAGCGTGATTGTTTGTTGGTGATAGAGGCAGACCCAATGGTAGGTGTCCCATTTCAAGGATCGCCCCCGTTGCGCGGCCCGATCGGCATAATTCCCGATTGGGCCAAACCGATCCGCAATGCTCACTGCGATCATCAGGGCCATCTCTTCTTGGATTTCAAAAATCGCCTTGGGCGTTACATCGCGGTTATAGTGCTGGGTCAGGATCACCTCTGCTGTTTGTGCAGCGACCAGATTAAAGGTTACCACCACCGCGTTTTCTGTGATGCGAAAGCTCCCCTCCAGCACAAAATAGGCCTGAAAGCGCTATGCATTTGCGCAATGCTCAGCCCGTCTGCTTTGGCCTTACTGGTCGTTAATCGGGAAAATACGTGTAGCTCTTTGAAACGGGACAGATGTGAGATGATACCTTCGGTCAGGCAAGCGGAAAACTGTTTATGATCAGGGGCGGCGCTCAAATCATCAAACGGCAGCACAGCAATGGAGGGCCTGTCGGTTTCTGGAACTGGCGCGTTAGGGCTATTTGCGACTGTTTTAGATCCCACTGAGGGGACAAAGAATGTCGGTTCATAAGACCCTTTGGCAATCGAAATACGCACAGGGTCATGCATCCCTTCCTCAGCATAATATTGCGTTAGTTTTTGGCGCAGAACACGGGCCTGCACCCGCACAATCGTATCGGTTTGGGGGTCAAACCCTTCAGGTTTCCCGAACACATCCACACCAATTGAATAGCCTTTCAGGTGATCGACCCGCCCAGCCAAGCTTTCGTGGACGACATAGTCCAGAAAGCTGGACATGCGCGGCGCGTTGCAAAAATAGCCGCTCTTCATGATGCGGGCCAACTGGCCTTTGACAAGGTCCGGCGACAGGTTTGGTTTTCTTTTCATCATCCTACAGGTCCCACAAACAGATGTGCCGCTTGGCTGGTTGGTGGGTTTGTTAACCGTGAATCACCTATGAAACCTATGCGCCAAAGCTTAGCTATTTCGGCAACGGTATCTGGCACCTGTCGGGCCGTCTTTGTTGTACATCAAGAAACTCTCTTTTCCGAAATTGTTGCGAAGGTGATGGCATGAAACATCATGACAGATCTGCTGAACTCTTCCGAACACCCCCAATCCCATCTTGTGCTACACCAGTTTCGGGCGCTGTACTGCCCCGCCATGGCAGGTTTAAATATAACCGTAAAAGAGCGCGTGAAGTTGCAGCCGACAACGCCCCCCCGCTGGAGGCGTTGTTTCAAACGCAGTCCTTCCCGCATTGTTATCAGCCCGGCACCGTTATCTTGCTGGATGGCGATCCCGCCGATGGCATTTACAAGGTGGCCTCAGGAACCGTCCGCTGCTGCACCATCAGTGCAGAGGGACATCGGCAGATTTTCCGTTTCGCCAGCAAAGGCGATGTGATCGGCATGACCGACATCGAAAACTGGCATTTCACCGCCGAAGCCGTTGATCATGTCACCTTGGAACACATCCCCCGCACCGCCCTAGAGAGGGCGCTGGCCGTTGATGGTTCTGTGCGGCTAGAGTTACGCCGAGAAGTTTGCACACAGCTACAGAACCGCGAAAATCAACTGCTGTCACTGATCCACAGCAAAGCCTCTAAGCGCCTGTACAGTTTCTTGCGCGACTTTTCTGCAACCAGAAAGCACTCCGGTTTCGTCGCTTTGCCCATGTGTCGGCGTAACATTGCAGATCATCTTGGCATGACAATCGAAACTGTCAGCCGTGCTTTTGGCGTCTTAAAGGCCGATCAACGGATCGATTTGACAGGACCCGAGAAATTCAGGATTACAGGTGCGCCCATTACTGAGGCTATCGGCAATGGTTTGATTGGCTCGGCACCTCAAACCTGACCGTTGCCATACCCCCAACACTAACGGCTAGGTTTCTAATAATTGAGCATGCTCCCCCTTCGGCACAAAACCTAAGAGGTAAAAATCAATATGCTTCCCGCGTCAGCTGCAAAAGGTGAATTTCGGCAATGAGTTCACAACACGCATAGGTTACCCCTATGGAAGACAATGCGCCAATTCTCCGCCGCCTGTACGCCCTACTTCAATAATGAGATCTCTTTGGTCATGTTGAACCTTTTTATTCTTTTTACGATCCTGCTCAGCGGCGCGATCTTGTTGTGGCCTCGTCTGGCCAATGCGCGGTTATGGCGGGCAACGATCACGCCGTTGGCGTCGATTATTGGCAGTGGCTTTCTGGTTCTTGGACCGATCTTGAACGTAAACTATGGCGCTGCTGCGCCTATGGTGATGGCCATACTTTGTGCGATAGCCTATCTGTTTGGGCATGCCATCCGGTACAATATCACCCCGCTTCAAACCCACCCGACACAGCTAGCAGGCATCGCGCGGGTTGAACGGGCATCTTCTGCTGTTTTGGCTTTTGCCTATGTTATTTCTGTTGCCTATTACCTGAATTTATTCGGGGCCTTCGGCGTTAGCCTTACTTCTTTTGACACACCAATTGCCGCGCGGACCCTGACCAGTGCTGTCTTTTTGTTGATCCTGATTGTGGGCTGGACCAAAGGCTTTTCAGCCCTAGAACGGATGGAGCAAATATCCGTTGGCATCAAATTAGCAATCATTTCAGGGCTGTTGTGTGGCCTGATCGCACATTTCGGACAGGCCGTATCAACGCAAACGTTGGTCCTTAGTCCCTCAACCATCTCAGGTTGGTCGGCCGCAACATTGATGTTCGGGTTGATCGTTACCGTACAAGGTTTTGAGACCTCCCGCTATCTCGGACATAGCTATGATGCGCCAACCCGTGTGCGATCCATGCGTTTGGCGCAATTCGTCTCAACCGTCATCTATATGATCTATATCGTTTTGCTGACCTATGCCTTTGCGCCTGACACATTTGAATTGACGGAAACCTCCATCATTGACCTGATGCGCGAGGTAGCCCCCGTACTGCCCGCCTTGCTGGTTGCTGCCGCCCTTAGCGCGCAATTCAGCGCGGCTGTCGCAGACACCAGCGGCTCGGGTGGCCTGATTGCGGAAGTAAGTCGCGGTAAAGTTTCACAAAAAGCGTCTTATGCGATATTGGTAGGCATGGGATTGGCGATGACATGGGTCGCCGATGTTTTTGAAATCATCAGCTACGCTTCGCGCGCATTTGCTGCCTATTATGCGCTGCAATCCGCGATCGCTGCACTATCCGCGTGGTCCGTCAAAGACCGCAAACGCGCGTTTCTTTTTACAGCGCTATCTCTATTTGGCCTTCTCGTTACTTGTTTTGGTCAAAGCGTGGAATGAAGCGCTGTCGGGTGAGCTTCTGTTCGGGGTATGCGCTACTTTGAAGTTCGACTTCAATTTTACAACAATGCCTTTGAAAGGGAAAAAGTGTCAGCCTTTGATCTTAATTGATCACAGGCAAAGCCATGTGTCGAACAAGGAAAGGCTCTGTCGCAAAGGGCAGAACTATGTGTCGTTTTACATAAAGGTGTGGAACGTCTCGAACCTTTGACTCAAGGCTGCGGATTTTCTGAATCTTATCAGTGGGCCGCGTCATTCAATTTTGGCCTAAACGTCAAGCATTTCTGACCCAGACCGGGCTTTTATAGCTGGTTACGCCAAGGTTCAAGTCGCGGACGAAACGTACCTTGGAAGTTATAGACCGATGACTGCTTTCCCAACTTTGATAGTGCAGCGAAAAGCAGCATGGTTGGAGAGCCGACATTCGCTGCGCGCAACACCAACGACAGCTATGCGCAGAAAGTGTACTTTGCAAAGTCGGACTAACGGCACAAAACTACCGTTCGCGTTGGCCTCGTACGCTGCAGCGCAGCTTCCCCAAAGCAGACATTGATACGTTGCTGCAGCATTATTGAGGTAGTAAGGTCTCCTAAGCGGACTTTGCTGCCGCTCGCTTTCGGTGAGGCAATGGCCGTAAAAATCAGTTTCCGGACGTAGCCTTCTACATGGTGTGGCTCAGCTTTCGGGCTTCCAATCTGGCTGTGTCAGGAAGGAGACAACTTCCTCCCCAAGCCGATCCCAATGAGGTTTGTCGCGTTCAAAAATGACGACCTCGATATCAAGACCGCTCGCATCATCCATGGTGCCAAGAGACAACGTTAGATGATCCGGTAGTCGCGTGTTCTTGCCATAAATTGGACTACCGCAGCGCGCACAAAATACCTTGGTAACCTGAGATCCCTTGTCAGATGAGTAGTTGAATTCACTCAATTCGCCACTCACAGCGACCGCTTCGGAGGCGAACATTGCACCCACGGTGTGGCCTGTTCCACTTAGTCGGCGACACTCTTCACAATGGCATTGGGCGACAACGATGGGCGACCCGGTGGCAGTGTACGCGATTGCGCCGCAAAGGCATTTTCCAGTGTATTTTTTTGTCATGTGGGCATGCTTACCGCGTCATCCCAAAGACGCAACTGCAAACTTTTGACCAGACCATTGCTTTCCCGTCTGCCTAACTCGAACGGCAGGTTTGCCATGCCTTTGCAGTCATTTGTGTAAAGCGCAACATCCGGTAAAAGGGCTCGAAGCGGACCTCGGATGCGTTGCAGCATCCTGTGATATGCTGGTTTGGTCAACGTCGGGTTGTCGATGTGGGAGGGATTGGCCGGATCGGAGGATCAGTCATGGAAACACCAAACTTACCTGCAATTCGCGCGCTTCGCCCCGCCTGGAACAAGGGCCGCATTGTCGGTCAGAAACGCCCATTGAAGCCAAAGCATGTCTGGGCGATCAGGGTTCGACTTGAGCTTGCCGAGAACCACCGCGATCTGGCGCTGTTCAACCTTGCCATCGATAGCAAGCTGCGCGGCTGTGATCTGGTAAAAATGAAAGTGGTCGATGTCATGGCGTCCAGCCAGATTAAAGAGCGGGCGTCAGTGTTGCAAAGCAAAACCCAGAAACCCGTGCGCTTCGAGATTTCCGAAGGGACGAGAGCCTCACTCGCGAAATGGATGGAAGATCCATTGATGGTTGGGTCTGAGTTCCTCTGGCCAGGTCGTTTTCACGAGCGGTTACACATCTCAACCCGCCAATATGCCCGGATTGTGCGGGACTGGGTTTCATCGATTGGACTGGAAGTGACTGCTTACGGCACCCACTCTATGAGGCGCACAAAAGTCACACAAATCTACAAGAAGACTGGCAACTTGCGGGCGGTTCAACTGCTGTTGGGACATACCAAGATGGACAGCACGGTGCGCTATCTTGGCGTTGAGTTGGAAGACGCCCTCGCTATCGCGGAAGCCATCGAAATTTGAACGTTTGGGCCGTCTTCAGAGACGGCCCTTGCCGGACCTTCACAGTTTCGTCCCTCGCTGCAATGCAGTCTCCCAAAAGCGGACATTGGTAATGATCCGCCGAAATTTGGCCACTTGAACGACAGTCCTGCTGGCTCCCCTGATGTGCTTGGTCTCGCAAGGAATAGGAGCATTGCCCCATTGCAGAGTCCTTGGCGAAGCTGATCGAGGATGTCAGATGCGAAATTTTCATTGTCAGTCTACTACTCAGATTGACAGCCAGCTAAAGGAGAATGTGTTTGAGTAATCGCTTGATCTAATGATCCAACAATCATCTGTGGCTGGTAGCAAGGGCGCGCTGTTAGAGGACCGGGAGCAAATAACTTCTACAGATGAGAGCGGTCAGGGTGTCATGGTTTCGCCCAACCTTCACCCTAAGGTTGATTCACAGCAAAAGGTGTTAATCATGAAAACTATACTGTCCTGTCTAATCTATTTCTGCATTGCCAGCGGTAGTCTGGCCCAGACGATGACCGTTTCAGCCCTGCGGGACGCTGTTAGCGCGCGCAATTTTGCGGTGGTCGATGCTGGCCTGTCGAAGGCGCAATCCGAGTACCTAATGGGAAATGTCACAGCCGATGAGATGCGCGCACTGTTCATTGCGCTGTCCACAAGTGAACCGGGAGCAATCTCCTTTGTCGAAGATTGGCTGGCCAGCGACCCCAAAGATCCCAAGGCTCAGATCGCCCGTGCTTGGAGCCTCTATAATGCGGCACTAGGGGTAAACCAGGCGGGAAACATGATCAGTCGCGAATTTGCGCAAGGTATGTTTGAGGCAGCATATGACCTGTCCTATAGTGCTTATGAAGGTGACCCTACGCTGGTCCCGGCATCAGACGCGATGGTGCGTGGGCTTGCGGACCGCCGTGTGAGCAGATCTTTCTCGTCAGACGCGCTGGAGGCAATTCAGTCCGAGCGCCCGAACTGGGGCAGCATCAAACGGTCACTTCACAACGTCGCCAAGATGTCGGCGGACATAACACGTGGATACTGCAAAGCCGTATCATCGGACTTTCCTGGGACCGAAGCAGCGGTGATGGAGCACCGCTGTCTGATGACCGCCGCAATCAGGTACAGGCGCGCGGCCTTGCGCGACTATGTGGAAGAGCACCTGTGGGATGACACTGACCCCACACTCACGGTCCCCCGCCTGACATATTTCTTGACTGATTATGAATTCGCGAATGCGACCCAAGAGCAGATTAACTGGGCCAAATCGGCACTTATGACCTACCCTGCGGATCAATTCGAATTGATCACGATGGCATGGCATGCAGGAGCACTGGAAAACAAGCTGATTACCCAGCACGGTGATTTCAATAAGTTCAATACTGAATTCAAAAAGGCCAGACTGCCTTTGGCCGAAACTTACCT
This sequence comes from Sulfitobacter sp., assembly GCA_039967155.1. Classification (GTDB taxonomy): domain Bacteria; phylum Pseudomonadota; class Alphaproteobacteria; order Rhodobacterales; family Rhodobacteraceae; genus Sulfitobacter. Next base: position 30,102 of record JBDVSG010000089.1, read on the forward strand.
TGCGCACGATCCTTACAACTCCGATCTCATCGACATGGTAGAGGGCGTCGCGTTCATGGGGGAG
>JBDVSG010000090.1:0-14186 GCA_039967155.1 Sulfitobacter sp.
AATTATGGCGGCGTGCTTCCAGCAGGGATTCTTCCGTTAATGTGCCTGGCGTGACCAGCCGCACAACATCACGTTTCACGATCGATTTATTGCCGCGTTTTTTGGCCTCGGCTGGCGTTTCCAACTGTTCACCAACCGCAACGCGAAACCCTTTGCGGATCAACGTCAGCAAATACCCTTCGGCGGCATGAACCGGAACGCCGCACATTGGGATATCGACGCCGTCGTGCTTTCCGCGTTTGGTCAGGGCAATATCCAACGCCTCGGCGGCTGCGACCGCATCGTCAAAAAACATCTCGTAGAAATCGCCCATCCGATAAAATAGCAAAGCGTCTGGATATCCGGATTTGATCTCCAGATATTGGGCCATCATTGGTGTTACGCTGCCTTTGGTCATGTGATCATCCCCTGCATCCTTAGTCCTTACAAAACGATCTACCCCGAGGGAAGGGCGGTTCATGTAGACGGAGGGGCACAATGTGTTAAAATGGCCAAAACCTCCGTTTGAGAGATGGGCAAACCCGTGCGAAATAACATTGACCTATCGCTTGATCCTGATGAGCTGTTCTTGAACCCGTGGCGGGAAGAGGGGCTGCGGTTGTTGGATGATCCCGAATTTATTTGGCGGGAAACAGAAACTACAGTGATCGACGGGTTTGCAGTAAGCGCACATGCGGAAATAAATGCAAAAATACGCGCATTTGTGGGCCACACCAAAAAGCACAAGAGGTTCTCAAAGCCGATAGAAATAAATTCGGTTCCCGTCGTTCTTGAGAATGCCAGCTTTCGCAAGTCTCATGTTTTGGCAAATGAAAAACTGGTCCTTTCTGGAGCCTCAGCCACGCGGTTGATAAACGGGTACCGGTGGGAAAATGAGGGAAGCGAAATTGATCCGTCAAAAAAGCTGGATACATATTTTTCGCAATGCAGCGCTGGCAATGAAGGCCGTAAACTAAGTATCGAAACGACCTTTATAGAGCCTGATTTAGACTTTGCGATAGAGTGCCGAAATACTTTTAACTACTTCCATTTTCTAACAGAGACCCTCTGTCAATTGAGCGTATTGGATGGGGTTGGTTTCCGAGGGAAAGTGTTTTTTCATTTCCCAAACCAAGAAGAAAAGCACCGCGGTTTCGCCGATGCGTTTGTTGCCGCGCTATTTCCCGAATTTGAGGGGCGGGTGTTCTTTGAGCGTGCGCCAAAGGCCTATGATATCATCTTGTCAGCCTTTGACATGACAGGGGGCATTTCGCAGATGCCAAAGGCCGCAACGAAGGGGATTATGCGATTGGCGCCTGAGGGGACCTCCATCACAAGTATGGATTTCCGCGCCGTCTTGGCGATGAATTCGGTTAGCACGGCGCTTATAAATCTACGTAAACGTGCCCTTCGGGCCATTGAGGCTCATGATTTCAGTTACTTGCCCAAACGTGTTTTTGTTGGTCGCGGCGATGATCAGAGCCGCAACCGCCCTTTGGATGGGCAACAGTTGTTGCTCGATCAACTGGCGCCGATGGAATTTGATTATGTTGTGTTTGAGGAACTGGCACCGCTGGAACAAATCGCGCTTATGGCCCAAGCTGAGGTGATGGTTTCCCATCATGGGGCGGGTTTCGCGAATATGCTATTCGCTGGCTCAGATACCTACGTGATAGAGTTGGGCACGCTTCAGACCGCGCAACATCGTTGGGCTGATTTTTGGCCGCTCGCCCATGCGTCCAAGTGCAAGTATCTTACATTCTTTGCTGACTTTAGTGCCGAAGACCCTTTGTCAGAGCCGAATTTTTCTTCAGATGGCATTGTGCCGACGGCTCTCTCTCCGGCAGCAATCTCACAAATTACAACGTTCATTGCGGGTATTCTTGGGAATGCGCCTGATTTACAGAATGTGAAAAACCTAACGATTTTGGCCCGGCGCATGTTTAGAGCGGGGGCCATCGGTCCAACCATCGAGTTGCTAGACCGACATCAGGATATTGTGCTCTCCAATGGGGCTTTGTGCCTGTTGCGCGCTGATTGTCACAAGGCATGGGATCAGCCAAAATCGGAGTTGGTGGCACTAGGGCAGGCGTATGAAGCTGATCCAATGCGGTGGCAGACGCTGGTGCGTCTGATTTGGTGCGCCAATCGTTGTGAACGCCCCGAAGTGATCCAATGGTCTGTCGCCCAATTAGCGGCCGAGTTTCCAGATCGTCACGATGCATTTGTTGCCAACCATGACTGGGTTCGTTTTGTCGTGTGATTGTGTGCAAGCCTTCGGCCCGTTATGACGGGGTAAACAATCAGGGAAGGTGATCGTTCGTGACCAAAACCAAAGTAACATCCGCAGAGGCGCTTGCGTTTCATCTGGAACCCACACCTGGCAAGTTTGAAATATCAGCCACGGTTCCGATGGCCACGCAGCGTGATCTATCGCTGGCATATTCGCCTGGTGTTGCGGTCCCCTGTGAAGCAATCGCAGAAGATCCGCAGCTGGCCTATGACTATACCAACAAAGGTAATTTGGTTGCGGTGATTTCTAACGGTACCGCTGTTTTGGGCCTTGGCAACCTTGGTGCGCTGGCCTCCAAACCTGTGATGGAGGGAAAATCGGTTCTGTTTAAACGGTTTGCCGACGTGAACAGCATCGACATCGAGTTGGACACAGAGGACACAGACGCAATCATCGCAGCTGTCAAATTGATGGGCCCGACGTTTGGCGGCATCAACCTTGAGGACATCAAAGCGCCAGAGTGTTTCATCATTGAGCAGCGTCTCAAGGAAGAAATGGACATTCCCGTTTTCCACGATGACCAACACGGCACGGCTGTGATTTGTGCGGCGGGTTTGCTGAACGCGCTACGGATCTCTGGTAAGAAAATTGAAGATGTGCGCATCGTTTTGAACGGCGCAGGCGCCGCAGGCATCGCGTGCCTTGAACTGCTGAAAGCCATGGGCGCACAGCATAACAATTGCATCATGTGCGACACTAAAGGCGTGATTTATCAAGGTCGCACTGAAGGTATGAACCAATGGAAGTCAGCCCACGCCGCCACAACAGATGCGCGCAGCCTTGCGGACGCTATGGACGGTGCGGACGTGTTCTTGGGCGTTTCTGTAAAAGGGGCGGTCACACCTGAAATGGTCGCCAGCATGGCGGACTACCCTGTGATTTTCGCTATGGCGAACCCTGATCCGGAAATCACGCCAGAAGAAGCCCACGCCGTACGCGCGGATGCAATTGTTGCCACGGGGCGCAGTGACTACCCGAACCAAGTGAACAACGTATTGGGTTTCCCGTATCTTTTCCGAGGAGCGCTGGACATTAACGCCCGTGCCATTAACGACGAGATGAAGATCGCCTGTGCACATGCGCTGGCAAATCTGGCACGTGAAGATGTTCCAGATGAGGTTGCGCTGGCCTATGGTAAAAACCTCAGCTTTGGCCGTGATTATATTATCCCAACCCCGTTTGATCCGCGTTTGATCCATAGGATTCCGCCAGCGGTTGCGCGTGCGGGAATGGATACCGGTGTGGCCCGCCGTCCGATCATCGATATGGAGGCTTACGAACAAGGCCTGAAATCTCGTCTGGATCCAACCGCCAACATTATGCGGGGCATCAACGCGCGTGCGCGTGCCAATCAGGCGCGTATGATTTTTGCTGAAGGCGACGACCCCAAAGTGTTGCGCGCCGCTGTGATGTATCAACGCCAAGGTTTGGGAAAAGCGCTGGTTGTCGGGCGCCCAGACGATGTAAAAACAAAATTGATTGCAGCAGGGCTAGAGGACGCAACACGCGAATTGGAAGTCGTCAATGCCGCCAACACACAGCACTTGGAGCTGTATAAATCCTATCTCTATAAACGGCTTCAGAGACGAGGATTTGATGGGAAAGACATTCACCGACTGGCTGCGACAGACCGTCATGTTTTTGCGTCTTTGATGCTGGCACACGGGCATGGTGATGGTTTGGTCACCGGTGCGACACGAAAATCAGCCCATGTTCTGGATCGGATAAACCACGTTTTTGATGCCAATGCCAAAGGTGGTGCTGCGGGTATCACCGCGGTTCTTCATAAAGGGCGGATCGTTTTGATCGGGGACACATTGGTCCATGAATGGCCCGACGATACCGATCTGGCCAACATCGCAGAAAGTGGTGCACGTGTTGCGCGCCATCTGGGCCTAGAGCCGCGCGTGGCGTTTGTCAGCTTTTCCACTTTTGGCTACCCGGTGTCCGAACGGGCCGAGAAAATGCACCTCGCACCCAAGGTTTTGGACGCACGTGGCGCAGATTTTGAATACGAGGGTGAGATGACCGTCGATGTCGCCATGAATGTTGAGAGCCAGAAGAACTATCCGTTCTCGCGGCTGACAGGCCCTGCGAATATCCTTGTTGTTCCTGCGCGACATTCGGCCAGCATTTCGGTGAAGTTAATGCAGGAAATGGCTGGTGCCACGGTGATTGGGCCAATCCTGACGGGGCTGGATCAGTCAATCCAAATCGCCTCTTCGACATCGACGACCAATGACATCTTGAACATGGCGATCCTCGCCGCAAGCAAGGTGGGGGGATAAAATGATCTGGAACCTCGGCTCGATCAATATCGATAATTTCTACGAGGTTCCACATTTGCCCGCCGCAGGAGAGACACTGGCTGCTCACAGCTTTGGCTTTGGTTTGGGGGGCAAAGGCGCAAATATGTCCGTTGCGGCAGCCCGCGCTGCGGCGCGGGTCGTACATATCGGCGCAGTCGGTGGCGATGGCCTATGGACGCGCGAACGGTTGCTGGAATATGGGGTGGATACACCACATATTTCCGACATCGAAATTCCGACGGGTCACGCAAATATCGTCGTTGATCAGGTGGGGGAAAACAGTATCGTTTTGTTTCAAGGCGCAAATATTTGCCTGACCGAAGCCATGATAGGCGCCGCACTGACCGAAGCCTCGCCGCGCGATTTTCTGTTGATGCAGAATGAAACAAACGGTCAGGAATACGCCGCAACGACTGCAAAATCACTTGGCCTTCGCGTGGCCTATGCGGCCGCCCCCTTTGATGCAACCGCGGTTGAACGTATCTTGGGGCAAATCGATTTGTTGGTTCTAAATGAGATCGAGGCAACCCAATTAGAAGAAGCAATGGGTGTCGCGATAGAGGCGCTGGGCATCCCTGACGTGGTTGTCACGCTAGGTGCGAATGGCTGTAAATGGGTCTCTAACAAGGTCGAAATTCACTTTGAAGCCTATCCAGCAGAAGCGATAGACACCACAGGCGCAGGCGATACATTCACCGGCTACCTAGTGGCATCTTTGGACCGCGGCATGGAAATAGAGCAGGCCATTGATCTGGCTTTGAAAGCCGGATCTCTGATGGTCACGCGCCGCGGCACTGCGGATGTGATCCCGGATCTCAAGGACATCCAGGATCAGTTTGATACTTAGCCCGCGAAGGGTGCAGCCGATCCCCACAGTTCTTTTACACGCTTATCGCGACCGCAGGCTTTGCGGTATGCTTTGTAGGCTTTGGCTTTTGTTTTGGGGCCAAAGCGGGTGATGACGATGCTGCTGCCTTTGGCGTAGTCTTGATGCGAAGCATCAGCGGGATAGAATTTACCCGCTGACAGAATGGGCGTCACGATTTTTTGCCCCAAATCAGATTGAGCTTTTGATTTGGCTTTCTCGGCTGTGGATTTCTGGCCGGAAGTTGCAAAAATGGCTGTGCGGTAGCTGGGGCCACGGTCACAGAATTGCCCACCAGCGTCTGTTGGATCAACAGAGCGAAAGAAGAGATCCAGCAGTTTGCCTGCGCTCACGACGCTAGGATCGAATGTGATCTGGACAGCCTCATAATGGCCCGTCCCGCCAGCGGTGACTTGTTTGTATGTGGGGTTTGCTGCTTTGCCACCCGCAAACCCTGACACCGCGCCTTTAACACCTTTCACCTTTTCAAAATCAGCCTCAACGCACCAAAAGCAGCCGCCGGCAACAGTCAGCGTTTCTGATCCCGCCGCATTAACAACCGACCCTTGGACAAATAGGCCGACAGTGATCAGGGCCGCAAGGGCGGCGGTTTTGATATTGGTGATGGTGTTCATGATGCTCTCCTTTTTCGGGGATGCTGACAATCAAAGCGCAGCGGCGCAATAAAAGATTGGCAAACTCACGTGCAGGTGAATTCAGTTTACCCGTTGGTGTGTGGTGCTAGAGTTTCCCCAAAAGACTGAATAGAGGATAACGCGATGCGTATTGCGATGTGGTCTGGGCCACGAAATCTGAGCACGGCCATGATGTATTCCTTTGGGGCACGTGATGATTTTGCGGTTATGGATGAACCGTTCTATGCACCCTATCTTGCTGCGACAGGTCTGAAACACCCAATGGCGGCCAAAATCATGGCGCATCATGAAACGGATCCTGAAAAAGTGGCGCTGTCCTGCGGGGGCGAAGGCAGCCCTCACCTCTATATGAAACACATGCCGCACCACATGGTTGCGGGGTTTCCGATGGGATGGGCAGAGAAGTGCATAAACTTGCATTTAATCAGGCACCCCGCGCGGGTGATTGCCAGCTATGCAGCAAAGAGGGAGGCGCCGAGCCTTGATGATATTGGGTTTGCCCAACAGACCCGTGTGTATCAACAGCTAGGGGGGATCGTGATTGACAGCACCGACCTTCGCGCGCAGCCTGAAAAGATGTTACGGGAGATATGCAAATCTATCGACATTCCTTTTGATTACAAAATGTTACGATGGAAATCTGGCCCACGACCCGAGGACGGTGTTTGGGCAGATCATTGGTATAATGCTGTCCACCAAAGCGATGGATTTGCAGGTGCGGAAGGCCCGCTTCCTGTTGTTCCCGCCGCATTACAACCCGTTTTGGACGCAGCGTTACCCCATTATGAGGGGTTATTCTGCCATCGCCTTTCCCCGTGAATAGGTGAACTTTGATGTTACATGTTCAGCGTTCGTAAATGGTGTTTGGGTAATCAGTACATTGTAACCGGTTATCCGGAACGCGTAACGAGTACTCGGCCCGAGATTATGTCTCGGGTCGTTTTGGTTTGGGGGGCATGATTATTTTCAAGCGGTAAGCTGAAAATACAGATCCCATAAAAAAGCCCGCTCAGCATATCCTGAACGGGCTTTCTATTGGATTGGGTCCGCTTATTTGAAGCGTTTGTCGCGTGCTGCGAGCAGTTTCAGACGCAGGGCGTTCAGCTGGATAAATCCGGCGGCGTCTTTTTGATCATAAGCGCCTGCATCATCTTCAAACGTAACATGTGCTTCTGAATAGAGGCTGTGATCTGACCAGCGGCCGACAGTCCGCACGTGGCCTTTGTACAGTTTCAAACGCACGGTGCCTGTGACATGTGTTTGGCTGGCGTCAATTGCGGCCTGCAACATTGTGCGTTCTGGCGAGAACCAGAAACCGTTGTAAATCAACTCCGCATATTGCGGCATCAGCTGGTCTTTCAGGTGCATCGCACCACGGTCCAGTGTGATAGATTCGATACCGCGGTGTGCTTCTAGCAATAAGGTTCCGCCAGGGGTTTCATAGATGCCGCGTGACTTCATACCGACAAAGCGGCCTTCGACCAGATCAAGACGGCCACAACCGTGCTTGCCGCCCAGCTCGTTCAGCTTGGTCAGCAGCTCAGCGGGGGAGAGGGCCTCACCGTTGATGGAAACCGCATCGCCGCGCTCAAACCCGACTTCGATGTACTCGGGCTCATTCGGTGCGTCTTCTGGGTTTACCGTGCGCTGGTACACGTAATCAGGCGCGTCGATGGCTGGATCTTCTAGGACCAACCCTTCAGAAGAGGTGTGCAGCAGGTTCGCATCCACGGAAAACGGTGCTTCGCCGCGTTTGTCTTTTGCGATTGGGATCTGGTTTTGTTCGGCAAATTCCAGCAGTTTTGTGCGGCTGGACAGGTCCCATTCACGCCAAGGGGCGATCACTTTGATGTTTGGGTCCAACGCATAGGCGGCCAGTTCGAACCGAACCTGATCGTTACCTTTGCCTGTCGCGCCGTGTGCCACAGCATCTGCGCCGGTTTCATGGGCGATCTCTACAAGACGTTTGGAAATCAGTGGCCGAGCGATTGAGGTGCCCAGCAGGTACAACCCTTCGTATACCGCATTAGCGCGGAACATTGGGAAGACAAAGTCGCGTACAAATTCTTCGCGCACATCTTCGATGTAAATATCTGATGCGCCCATCATCTCTGCCTTGGCGCGGGCAGGCTCTAGTTCCTCACCTTGGCCCAGATCGGCGGTAAAGGTAACGACCTCACAACCGTATTCAGTTTGCAGCCATTTGAGGATGATGGAAGTGTCGAGGCCACCTGAATAGGCAAGCACAACTTTTTTGGGCGCTGACATGTTCTAATCCTTTGTCGAGTTTCGCGGCTGGCCTAGCGGTTTTTATGCCGCACGGCAAGGTGGATGGGCTTATTGACGCCCCTCAGGAAGGGTCCTATCCAAAACCAACCGTATAAAAAGGCATAAAGAGATGAGCGAAGACTTCCAGATGGGTGCAATCGCCGCGACCCGCGCCATGCGAGGCGTGTTCCCCGCGACACCCCTTTTGAAAAACGAGCATCTATCGGAACGCTATGGCGCAAATATCTACCTCAAACGGGAAGATCTAAGCCCTGTACGGTCTTACAAGCTGCGTGGGGCATTCAATGCCATGCGTAAGTTGATCCCCGAACATGATGTTTTCGTTTGCGCGTCGGCGGGGAATCACGCCCAAGGGGTCGCCTTTATGTGCAGCCATTTTGGAGTGCGGGGTGTCATTTACATGCCCGTCACCACCCCGCAGCAGAAGATTCAAAAAACCCAAATGTTCGGGGGGCCATACATCGAAGTGCGCCTTGTTGGGGATTATTTCGATAAAACGCTTGAGGCAGCACAGAGCTTTTGCGCGAAGGAGGGGGCGTATTTCCTGTCTCCATTCGATGATAATGACGTGATTGAAGGGCAAGCCTCCATCGCGGTTGAAATTGAGGATCAATTAGGCGCAGCCCCAGATCACATCATTTTGCCCGTTGGTGGTGGGGGGCTTTCTGCTGGGATGCGGGCGTTTTTTAAGGACCGCTGCAGCTACACCTTTGTGGAGCCCACAGGCGCACCCAGCCTTGCCCGCGCTTTGGAAACCGGCGCGCCTGTTGATGTTTCGCCGATTGATAGTTTCGTCGATGGCGCCGCGGTTGCCAAATTGGGTGTGCGCACGTTTGAGAAACTAAAGAATGTTGATCCGGCGGACGTGGTGCATCTGGACGAAGACCGTATCTGTGTCAGCATCATCGAGATGTTGAACGTTGAAGGGATTGTGTTGGAGCCCGCAGGCGCGCTTGCGATTGAGGCGCTGGGCGAAGTGGCCGATCAGATCAAAGGCAAGACCATCGTTTGTGTGACATCAGGCGGGAATTTTGATTTTGAACGCCTTCCCGAGGTCAAAGAACGCGCGCAGCGGTATGTCGGTACAATGAAGTATTTCATTCTACGTCTGCCCCAAAGACCGGGTGCCTTAAAGGACTTCCTCGGGCTGCTGGGCCCGCATGATAACATCACGCGGTTTGAGTATATGAAAAAATCGGCCCGCAACTTTGGCTCTGTGTTGATCGGGATCGAAACGAATGCGCCGGTGAACTTTCCTGCGATGTTCGCACGGTTAGATGACGCTGGATTTACGTATACAGACATCACCAACGACGAGACGCTGATCCAGTTCGTGATTTAGGCAGGGCGCTAGGCCGCTTCGCCATTTTCTAGACCCGTCAGAAACACCGCTTTGCTTGCGTCATAACATTCAAGAATGGGGGGGAGGTCGATCGTATCGGGTAGGCCATTGGCGGCGGCGGTTTCGCCAACTTGGCATAGCTGCGCAAATGTTTCGAACCCCAGATTTAACGCGCTTCCCTTTAGGGCATGTAAATCGGCGCCAAGCGTCTCTAACTTAGGGGTTTGGCGCAGGTTTTGAATCATCTCGGTCACTTCCTCGATGAAAATCTCGACAACATCGGGAAAATCCTCTTCGCCGATTTCGTCGCGTAGAATTTTGATACGGTTCCAATCGATCATATGCGCCTCCTTACTGTTTTTGAACGCTACATCATAACGGTTAAGTGTTCGTGACCTTTTATGTATGCGCATCTTCACGGGCTGTTAATCGCACCTGAGATATGAGTTCTCTCGCTCATTTCGTGAAAGACTTATGTCCGTAGTATTATCAAATCCCGCTGTCTTGTCTCCTTCGCCTCGCGGGGGGGCCATTCGGCATGTGCTTGTGGTCGATGACAGCAAGCTTCAGCGCAAATTGCTGACTCTGGCGTTAAAACGATGGGGTTTTGATGTGACTGAAGCTGGAAGCGGGGAAGAGGCGCTGGAGTGTGTTGCGCGGCAACGCCCCGATCTGATCTTGAGCGATTGGATGATGCCCGGGATGACAGGGTTGGAGCTTTGCCACCAGTGCAGGAAAATGGAGGGCGAGGAATATCTCTACTTCATCCTCCTCACTTCGAAGAGCGAAAAAGAAGAGGTCGCGCGTGGGCTGGATAGTGGCGCGGATGATTTCCTTACCAAACCTGTAGACAACAACGAACTGCGCGCGCGGATCACGGCAGGTGAACGTTTAATCGAAATGCAACGCTCCATGGCCGAATCCAACCGTGTGCTGAGCGAAACTTTAGGTGAGCTGCAGCAGCTTTACGACAATATTGATAGTGACCTGCAAGAAGCCAAAAAGCTTCAACAGTCTCTGGTAAAGGAACGTTTCCGCGCGTTGCCCGTGGGAGATTTGTCGCTTCTTTTACGTTCTTCGGGGCATGTTGGCGGTGATTTGGTTGGCTTTTTTGAAGCAGGCCCAGATCATATCGGGCTTTATGCGTTGGATGTGTCGGGCCATGGGATCAGCTCTGCGCTGATGACCGCGCGGTTGGCGGGGTATCTATCCAGTGCTGCGCCCGATCAGAACGTGGCACTTCGCAAGAACAGCAAAGGCGAATATGTCCCGCGCCCCCCCGATGAGGTGATCGCAGATCTAAATGCCTTGGTTTTGGACGAGGTCGAAACGGAACATTACTTCACGTTGCTACTTGGGTTTGTGGAATTGGCATCCGGACAAATTGAAATGTCTCAGGCAGGCCACCCGCATCCAGCGATCCAACGCGCGAATGGCGATATTGAACAGACGGGTACCGGTGGTTTTCCTGTTGGTCTGTTGGAGGGGATAGAGTTTCAGAGATTCTTTGTTGAACTGAACCACGGCGACCGAATTTTGATCCTCTCGGATGGTGTCACAGAATGCCCCGGTCCTGAGGGGGGCATGCTAGGCGAAGAGGGCCTGACAGAGCTAATGAATGACCTGTCAGATTTACGTGGCCCAGCCTTTCTGGAGGCGCTGATTTGGCGCCTGTCGGAATATAACGGCAGCGAAGATTTCCCAGACGACGTCTCCGCGATCTTATTTGAATATCAGTGACGTGAGTTTAGATAGGTTTGCAGCATCAATCGATCACCATCATTTCCCAAGGCGGCTATTGCATTGTCCGCATCCAGAATGAGCGTTTCGTGATGGGGCTCTGTTGGGGCATGTAACTGCCGCGTCGGACGGGCAACATAAACTGTACATAGTTTTTCGGCCCACATGTCGTATTCAGGCATGAACACGAACCGGCGGAAGGCCCCGAGGCGCCGTGGCTGCCCAATCGCCCAGCCGATTTCTTCGCGCACTTCGCGGTAGAGCGCTTGCAACGGGCTTTCACCTGGATCAATGCCTCCACCGGGCAATTGGATGTCAGGGCCCGCAGCCATGTCAGCGGTCAGTAGAAATCGCCGTTGAATCGGCAAAATGACATATGCACCAGCGCGTAATCTGTATTTTTGTCCGCGTTGTGGTACGTCTTCGACCCGTCTGATCATTGTTGCCCCTTTTTGTTATGGCTTGTCCGCTCTACATAGGCACGGTATGCCAAGCGCTTCGCGGTAAGGATAGATGAAAATGACAGACGCAAACAATAGCGGGTGGGACGATACGGTTCTGCCATTCCAGCTGGATAATTCCGATATTCGGGGCCGCATCGCGCGGCTTGATACGGCGCTGGGCGGTATTTTGGAGCAACATGACTATCCGCCGCAGGTTGAAGCACTGGTTGCGGAAATGGCTTTGTTGGCGGCGTTAATTGGCCAAACCATGAAGCTGCGCTGGAAACTTCAGTTGCAGGTCCAATCCAATGGGCCCGTGCGGATGATTGCCACAGATTACTACGGTCCAGAAACCGAAGGCGGTCCTGCCCGCATTCGCGCCTATGCCAGCTATGATGCAGACCGCCTGACAGACGGCGCGCCTATTGATCAAGTCGGCGAAGGCTATTTTGCCGTTATGATTGACCAAGGCGAGGGCATGACACCCTATCAAGGCATCGCACCTTTGGTTGGTGACAGCCTGTCCAAAGCTGCCGAAGGTTATTTCGCGCAATCCGAACAACTGCCCACACGGTTCGAGCTTAGCTTTGGCAAATCCACCACCGCAGATCACGTGGATCAATGGCGGGCTGGCGGCGTGATGCTGCAGCATATGCCAAAAGCATCGCCTTTTTCTGCCCAAGCAGAAGGAACCGGCGAAACACTGCGGCCCGTGGACCTGTTAGGCGATGATGAAAAAGAGAACTGGAACCGCGTGAACATTTTGCTCGACACTGTGGATGATCTGGAATTGATCGGCCCGACGCTTGAGCCTTCCAATGTGCTGCTGCGCCTTTTCCACGAAGAAGCTCCGCGTGTATTTGATAAACAGCATGTGCATTTTGGTTGCACCTGTTCAGAAGAGCGCGTCCGCCAAAGCTTGTCTATCTATTCAGCTCAGGACATTGAAACAATGACGACCGAGGAAGGCCGCGTGACCGCAGATTGCCAATTCTGCGGCGCACATTACGATCTCGATCCTGCAAGCTTGGGATTTGACGCAAATACGAATGCATGAGTGGCTGAACCATTTTCGCAAGGCCTTGGAACGCGCAGGTGACGGGTCTTCTGATTTTGATCTCAACCCCGATACTGTACTGCCAGCGGATCGCAAATTACGCCCTGCTGGCGTTCTGGCCCCGATCGTTGAAGACGCGCAAGGTCTCAGCCTGCTGCTGACCAAACGGTCCGCCGCGTTGAAACATCACCCTGGCCAAATTGCGTTCCCAGGCGGCAAGCAGGACGAAGGCGATGCGGATGTGACTGCTGCGGCCTTGCGTGAGGCACACGAAGAAATTGGTCTGCCGCCTTCGCATGTCGAGGTTTTGGGCACCTTAGCGCCCCATGAAACTGTCACAAGTTTTCAAGTCACGCCTGTGATTGGATTTGTGAAGCGGTCGTTTGATATTCGACCGGAACCGGGTGAAGTGGACGAAGTTTTTGCTGTTCCGCTTGATCATGTTTTGAATCCCGACAACTATTTGATTCAGTCGCGCCGTTGGCGTGGGCAGAAACGTCACTATTTCGTTGTGCCTTACGGACCCTATTACATCTGGGGGGCAACCGCGCGTATGCTGCGGGCATGGACAGAGATTATTCAAAAATAAATCCCAAAGACGCGCCTTGGCTTACCTCAAATTCGGCGCGGTCTGTGTATGATGCGGTTGCCGCGGCAGGGCATCAAGTATTCTACGTTGGCGGTTGTGTGCGTAATGCCCTGCTGGGCGCACCCGTCAGCGATGTTGATATGGCCACAAGTGCGACGCCGGAACAGGTCATCCACCTGAGCAAGCAAGCGGGACTAAAGCCCGTTCCGACAGGAATAGACCACGGGACAATCACCGTTGTCGCTGATGGGATCGGCTATGAGCTGACGACGTTCAGGCGGGATGTGCAGGCGGATGGCCGCCGCGCTGTTGTCGCGTTCTCTGAAGACATCCGCGATGATGCCCGTCGCCGTGATTTCACGATGAATGCACTTTATGCCGATCGAGAGGGCGTGATTATTGACCCTTTGGGGGGGCTAGACGATCTGCGGGCGGCCAAGCTGCGGTTTATCGAAGATGCCGATCAACGTATTCGCGAAGACTACCTGCGTGCGTTGCGCTATTTTCGCTTTCACGCGTGGTATGGCAACAACTCAGAAGGGCTTGATGCCGAGGCGCTGGGCGCGATCGCTTCGAATCTGGACGGGTTAAAGACGCTATCGGCCGAACGGGTCGGTGCTGAAC
>JBDVSG010000091.1:0-17368 GCA_039967155.1 Sulfitobacter sp.
GATTATGCCCTCTTCCCTCACATGTCCCTGCGCAAAAACGTTGGTTTCGGTCTTCAAATGCGCGGGCAATCCAAAAAGACGTGTAATCACCGCGCTGATGAAATGTTGGATCTGGTCGGCCTCCTTGAGAAAGCAAATTTCAAACCTCACCAACTCTCTGGTGGGCAACGTCAACGTGTTGCCTTGGCGCGCGCCCTCGCTGTGAAACCAGACGTTTTGCTTCTTGATGAACCTCTAGGCGCGCTCGACTTGCAACTGCGCCGCCAAATGCAACAGGAGCTTAAATCCATTCAACGCGAAGTCGGAACAACATTCGTACACGTAACCCACGACCAAGAAGAGGCCATGTCTATCGCAGATAAAATCATTGTTATGAACCATGGAAAAGTCGAAGACACAGGCCTTCCGGAAGATGTATACATGCGCCCAAAAACCCTGTTTTCCGCAAACTTCATGGGGGAAACAAACACCATTCCGTCACCGCAAATGACGCCAGAAAACGGCACCGTGCATTGCGCGCGCCCAGAACACATTGGCCTCACGGGGGACATCCCGCTGGGCAATGCCGTTCTTGAAAATAGTGCATTTTTTGGCACCTATCATCGTTGCTGTTTTCGCAGCACCAGCGCGGACAACACAGCGTATATCGCCAATCTTCCGGTGGGAACCTTGCCAAAAATTGGTGAAGAATTGTCACTGTTTGCTTCGAACACCATCACCTTGGAGGTTAAGGCATGAAAACTGTAGCAGCCAAAGATTGGTACCGTGTTCGTCCCCTCTCAGAGGGTGTGACGTGGATAGATGAACCTCACATAGAGGACTTTTACCGTTGTAACGTTTGGCACGTCCGAGGTCGAGATCGCGACATGCTGGTGGACAGTGGTATGGGCGTGTTATCGCTTCGCGAATGGGTGCCGATTGTCACACGGCGCCCCTTGGTCGCAGTCGCCAGCCACACCCATTTCGACCACATTGGTATGCACCACGAATTTCCCTGTCGGATGTGTCACTCAGCCGAAGCAGACATCCTTGCCGCGCCGACGCGGGCAAACACTTGGGCCGAGGACTATGTCACTGATGACATCTTCACCGCGTTGCCCCCTGCGCCATATCAATCTTCCACCTATTGTGTGAAAGCCGCACCCGCGACACATATTTTGGAGGGCGGTGATTTCATTGATCTTGGAGATCGAGCTTTCGAAGTCATCCACACACCCGGCCATAGCCCTGGCGGCATAGCTCTTTGGGAGCAAGCCACGGGCATGTTGATTTCAGGGGACATTGTTTACGATGGCCCCTTGGTCGAGAGCAATGACCCCATTGAAATGGAACAGTATGTGGCAAGCATGGAGCGCTTATTGAAGCTGCCGGTACGCATAGTTCACGGCGGCCATTTCAACTCCTATTCGGGGGAACGCCATAAAGAAATCATAACAAAATGGCTTCAATCCAAGGCGGACTAAAGGGCCGCGTCCCGAACAAAAATACGTTTTTTCACCATCCAGGCCAAGCTCACCTGTCCGCTCAACGGACGTCACCGGATCATCAAATATGTCTCAGACCCCACTTTTAGAACGCAACCAGACAGTCTTTATCAACGGCGTTTGGTCATCAGGAACAGGTCACGGCAAACTTACTGTGACAAACCCATCCACGCGCGAAGCGATCGCCCAAATCCCCACAGGTGGGCCACAAGATGTTGAAGCTGCAGCAAAAGCCGCGGCAAACGCGTTTGCTGCATGGAAAGCTCAACCCAGCGCAAAGCGCGCCGCATATCTTATGCAGTTTGCAGCCGGTCTAACGAAGCGCTTTGAGGCACTTGTTCACGTGCAAATGTTGGTAAGTGGCAAACCCAAATGGGAAGCCGAATTTGATATCGGCGACGCCATTGCAACATTTGAATACTATGCCGGATTGGCCGAAGACATCGACGCGTCTCAGGATGATCCTGTCGCCCATC
The DNA here is from genome assembly GCA_039967155.1 of Sulfitobacter sp. Lineage (GTDB taxonomy): Bacteria > Pseudomonadota > Alphaproteobacteria > Rhodobacterales > Rhodobacteraceae > Sulfitobacter. The sequence continues at coordinate 1,961 of JBDVSG010000091.1, forward strand.
GAGGCGGTGACCACATTGGGCGTGTACGCTATGAGCCGATTGGCCCCGTGGGGCTTATCGTCCCTTGGAACTTTCCTCTTGTGACGAGTGCTTGGAAAATTGCACCGGCTCTTGCTGCTGGGTGCACAGTTGTTCTTAAACCTTCGGAAGTGACCCCGCTGATTGAGCTGGTGTATGCAGATATCGCGTTGGAAATTGGGTTGCCTGAAGGCGTCTTAAACATTGTCACTGGCGAAGCCGATGTGGGCATGGCCATGACCGTAGCCCATGAGTTTCGGAAAGTGTCATTTACAGGGTCAAACGCGGTAGGGGCAAAAGTGATGCAAGCCGTGTCAGACCGATGCCTGCCTGTCGCATTGGAGCTGGGCGGCAAGTCACCGATCATCGTGACGCAAGACGCCGATTTTGAAACTGCTCTTGATGCAGTTATCGGAGGTATCTTCTTTAACGCAGGGCAAATTTGCTCGGCCACATCGCGCCTGATCGTCCACAACAGCATAGAGGCCGATTTCGTTGAAGCCCTTATAGATCGTACCCATTCATATAAAGTAGGTTGCCCCTTCTCACCTGACGTCATGATGGGGCCCATTACCGCGCGTCCTCAGTTCGATAAGATCAAATCATATTTCGACCACGCAAAGGCAAGCGGTCTCAATTGTATTACAGGCGGAACAACAGTCGATGAATCTGAGGGTAATTTTCTAATGCCAACGATCTACCGCAATGTCCCACATGAAAACCGCCTATGGCATGAAGAAGTGTTCGGTCCCGTTTTAGCGACAACAACTTTCGACACTGATGAAGAAGCATTATCCATCGCAAACGATACACATTATGGGCTGGTGGGATCTGTCGTTTGCGCAGACCCTCAAAGAGCAGAAACACTCTGCAATGGCATTGTCGCGGGCCATATCTGGCTTAACACACCCCAAATCGTTTATCCGGATAGCGCTTGGGGTGGGTTTAAATCAAGCGGCATCGGCCGTGAGCTAGGTCCATCCGGTCTTCGCGCATATCAAGGCCTTAAACACGTAACGTCGCCAATTGCCTGATTGCCCGACTATAAAAGGCTGATAAATAATGCCGAGTGGTGGTGTCACATTATCTAAGCGGGTGCCGAAATAACACAAGCATCCCTATTTATGTTGTACAGGTTTGGTCTTGTCGCGGTTGCATTCCTATCTCTCAACTCACTTAGGTAGCCTTTCGATCCAAGGCCAAGGCCCTTTTACCACCTAACACTGAGTGGCGCCGTCGCGGATTGTAGAAGCCGTTTATGTATTCGAAGATCGCCCCCTTCGGCTTGGCGTCTGGTTTTCCGGCGATTGGGCTAGATCAGCTTTGCCTTGAGGGATTTGAAGAATGTTCCAGCCCTAGAATTATCACGATAACAACGCTTACCGCTCACCGAAATTTGGAAGCCATATCTAGACAGCCGTTTCTGATAGTCGCCTGAACAATGTTGCGACCCGCGATCCGTATCTTGAATGCAGCCCTTCGGCGGTTGCCGCAATGGCACAGCCAGACCCCGCTTCACGCGGCTTCTGACCACACATACTATTCCCCGAAAGGGTTTTGCGTGCAAAACACTCAGGACGATGAAGCGATGGGAAGACAAATCAGGGGTCACGGCCAGAACAACCAGCCCTCGCTGGTCCAGATGTAGGAAATGTCACCCGCACACTCTTGGTTCGGACCACCTGCAATGAAGTCTCGGCCCAGCAGGTTAGAAGCGATGCGGAACGCATGATTGCTGTCGGCCGCAACCTTGAATTTCTGGGTCCGGATGATGTTGATACCATTCTCCCGCATGAAACGGCCCACGCGCCAGAGCCCAAATTTCAGACCCCGTTTTTGCAGTTCTTGGTCATGCGAGGCCGGCAAGGGCTTTGCAGTCATCGAAAAGGGCAACCCCTAAACCAGCTGCCGCTTGCGGTCGTGTCAACCCGCTGGTCGTTGCGATGCGCACTGCATCAAGACAAAAATCGTCTGGGCATCTCGGTGTCATTCACTGTCTTCTTGATAGCAAACATTTCTCGAAAGAGACAGGAACTCATCCGTGGCAAGACCAAACCACCACACAGTGCATTAAGCGACTACCCTACCCCGCTAAAACAATCGTCTTGATGGACCAAAGGCCAATCCTGCACTAACTTTCGATGTGGACCACTCAATTGGGGCTGCACAGGATCATACACAGCATCAGACCTAGAGTTTTCATCGAAATTTCCCACTATCTCCGCTCCCTGCAAAGTTCTGGAAGAATGCGAATAGAATAGAGACCACTCAAAATACTATAATTCGTTTATAAGATCGGCCATGTCGGCCAAGCCTAACAGGGAATAGAATCCATGACCGTATTACTCATGAATCCGAACTCCAACTTAGGCACGACAAAGATGATGTGCAGAATTGCAGCGGAAGTATTGGAAGTGCCCCCTCGTCCGTGGACGGTGCCAGAGGGTCCCGCCTTGATCACCACAAATAGAGCGCTTGTTGCAGCAGGGCGCCTTATTGAACATGCTGAAATCCCCAAAGATATAGAAGCGATTATTGTTTCCGCCTTCGGTGATCCAGGTGCCGCGGCCCTTGCCGCGCGGTTGCACATTCCTGTGGTGGGTATTGGCGGCGCAGCAGCGCGGGCATCCCTCCTTCCCTTCGCTGTTGCAACGACCACTCCCGCGCTTGTGGGGTCCATCGACAAGTTGATGCGTTCGAACGCGACGCAAACGACGTATTGCGGGTGCTTCATCACCGAAGGTGATCCAAATGAGCTGATGGAGAATGAACAATCGCTGGATCAGGCGTTGCTTGCGGCCGTTCATGCAGCAGCACGAGCTGGCGCGCACCGTGTCATAATCGGAGGTGGGCCGCTGGGCGAAGCTGCCGAACGGCTATCAAGCCGAAGCCCGCTGCCTTTAACAAGTCCAATCCGCGCCGCAGCCAAAGAAGTCCGCGCACTGCTTGGATGAGCCTAAAGCCGACTTTAGCCTCATCCAGACATCTGGCCGATCAAGAATCTGATGCGAAAAACGGCCCCTCACAACAAGCAAGCCTTGGGTCTCAGACGACCATATTTCGCCAAAATATGCGGCATCGCGACATATTTTGGCGCATTTCTATTGCAGCGGGAAAAACCCACGGTCTCATTGCACGCTAAGACGTTAACTATCTTGCTTCACAAAATTCTGGTCCGCCACACTCTGGCTCACGAACGCACCCAATTGATGCGTCACAAAAAAGCGCGAAACAGCGCGACACCTGACAGAGAGGTACTGACTATGACAATCCGAAGGCGCCTCGGCGCCATTGCAACCGTTGTCGCCATGCTCGGCGGCAATCTTGTCCAAGCCGAAGGCACGCTTCGTGTCGGCATGACAGCATCAGACATCCCATTGACCACCGGCCAGACCGACCAAGGCGGCGAAGGCATGCGGTTTATGGGCTATACAGTCTACGATTCCTTGATCGAATGGGACCTAACCAGCGCGGACAAACCATCAGGCCTCATTCCGGGCCTTGCATCCGAGTGGTCTGTCGGTGAGGACGAACTGACATGGACGTTCAAAATTCGTGAGGGTGTGACCTTCCACGATGGATCGCCGCTGACTGCCGAAGTTGTGGTTTGGAACCTCGACAAGCTGATGGATGACAACGCCGAGCAATACGACAGCCGTCAATCGGCACAAGGAAAAAGCCGCATCCCTGCTGTTGCGTCTTATGAAGCCGTGGATGATCTGACATTAACCATCACCACAAAGGTCCCCGACGCAACCCTGCCTTATCAGCTGGCATGGATCGTGATGTCTTCAAAAGCAAATTGGGAAGCCTTGGACAAAGACTGGGAGAAAGTCGCGGCGTCTCCATCGGGTACTGGCCCTTGGAAGCTGACCGAATTTGTGCCGCGTGAGCGCGCTGTGCTGGTCCCCAACGAAGCTTACTGGGACGAAACACGCATCCCGCAGCTGGACGAAATGATTTTGATCCCCCTGCCCGAGCCCAACGCCCGTGCCGCGGCACTGCTGTCCGGTCAGGTCGACTGGATCGAAGCCCCGGCCCCAGACACCATTCCCGCCATGCAGGGCAACGGATTTGTCATTTCTTCAAACGCTTATCCCCACAACTGGACATGGCACCTGTCGCGTCTTGAGGGCTCACCGTGGAACGACATCCGCGTTCGCAAAGCTGCGAATATGGCCATTGACCGCGAAAGCATGATGCCGCTTCTGGGCGGCCTGATGGTTCCCGCCAAAGGCTTTTTGCCGCCGTCCTCACAATGGTTCGGCAACCCCGACTTTGACCCCTCCTACAACCTTGAGGCTGCCAAAGCACTGATGGAAGAAGCGGGCTTTGGCCCTGACAACCATCTATCGGTAAAGGCGCTGATTTCGCCATCCGGTTCTGGTCAGATGTTGCCGCTGCCGATGAATGAATACGTTCAGCAAAGCCTTGCCGAGATCTGGATCGACGTTGAATTCATGGTTGTCGAATGGAACCAGATGATCAACCTATGGCGTGCGGGTGCTGCGGATGACGCTGTTGAAGGCGCACATTCGTTGAACTTCACCTACTTTATTCAGGATCCGTTCACGGGCCTTATCCGCCATTTGGACAACACCCTGATTGCGCCAAACGGCACCAACTGGGGCCATTTTTCCGACCCTGAAATGCAAGCCCTGTTTGACAAGATCAAAACAACTTTCGATCCCGAAGAACAGACCGCTATCCTGCAGGAAACGCATGAGAAATACGTCAATGATGCGCTGTTCTTGTTTGTGACCCACGACGTGGCTCCACGCGCCATGTCGCCCAAGGTCAAAGGCTTTGTTCAGGCGCAAAACTGGTATCAGAACTTCTCCTCCATCACGATGGACGAATAAACACCCCTCACCCCAGCCCACCCGATTGTGGGCTGGGGTTTTCATTTTTCGGAAGGCCCTCTCTTTGCTGACCTATATCCTACGCCGTCTTATCCTCGTTATGCCCGTTGCTTTCGGGGTCTCTGTCATATGTTTTTTGTTGGTCCAGATCGCCCCGGGCGATCCGTTGACAGCAATCATGCCGGTGGACGCCACCGCCGAACAACAGGCCGCGATGCGTGCGGCATATGGGCTGGATAAGCCGTTACCTGTCCAATATGCGATCTGGATCGGAAACCTTGTGCAAGGCGACATGGGCCGCTCGATCGCCACAGGCCGCCCCGTGGCCAGTGAAGTTTTCGGCGCGGTACAAAACTCGCTTTTGCTGGCATTGTCCGCCGCGATCATCGCGTTTCCGATCGGTATTTTTCTTGGATTTCTTGCGGGGTATTTCCGCGACACATGGATTGACCGCGTCGTCACTGCCATCTCAATCGCGGGCGTATCGGTCCCCAACTACTGGCTTGGCATTGTTCTTGTCATCATTTTCTCGGTCAACCTCAGCTGGCTTCCCTCGATGGGCGCAGGGCCTGGCGGGTCATCCGAATGGGAGTGGAACTGGCTCCATATTCGCCACCTTGTCCTGCCCGCCGTGACACTGGCAGTCGTGCCCATTGGGATCGTCGCGCGCACAGTGCGTGCCTTGGCTGGAGACATTCTCAGCATGGATTTCGTGCAGGCGCTTTATGCCAAAGGCATGAGCCGCGCAGATGTCTTGCGCCACGTGGCGCGCAACGCCGCCGCAACCGCGCTGAGCGTTATGGGACTGCAATTGGGATATCTGCTGGGTGGCTCAATCCTGATCGAAACGGTGTTCAACTGGCCTGGTTCGGGCTTCTTGCTCTCTAATGCAATTTTCCAACGTGATCTGCCCCTGTTGCAAGGCACCATTCTTGTTCTCGCGCTGTTCTTTGTCGCCATGAACCTCATCGTCGATGTGGCACAAGCCGCCATTGACCCCCGCATTCAAAGGACCTGATCTATGGCCCTGTCAGAAACACTTGCAGCACCTGCTGCCAAGCAGAAAGGGTACTGGTCCGGTGTGGGTGCACGCCTTGTTCGTGACCCGCTGACCATGATCTGCGCTGGCGTGATCCTTACGCTTATACTTGCTGCGATCTTTGCCCCTTGGCTGGGTCTGGCAGACCCCTACAAAGGATCCATGATCGCCCGCCTCAAACCGCTGGGCACAGCCGGACACATTTTGGGCACCGATGAGCAAGGGCGCGATATGTTTGCGCGGTTGATCTATGGGGGGCGGCTTACGCTCTTTATCGGGTTGATGCCTGTTGTGTTGGCCTTCTTTGTTGGGTCTGCTCTGGGCATTACCGCGGGTTATGTGGGGGGTATCACCAACACCATCATCATGCGGACCATCGATGTGTTTTTTGCCTTCCCTTCGGTTTTGTTGGCCATTGCCATCTCTGGAGCGCTTGGTGCAGGGATTACAAATAGTCTTGTGTCCCTGACAATCGTTTTCATCCCGCCCATCGCACGGGTGGCCGAGGCCGTGACTTCGGGCGTGCGCGCATTGGACTATATCGATGCCGCCCGTGCCACAGGAGCAAGCGCCTGGACAGTGATCCGCGTGCATGTGATCGGCAATGTGCTGTCGCCCATCTTCGTTTATGCGACGTCTCTGACCAGCGTCTGCATGATCCTTGCGGCGGGCCTGTCGTTTCTGGGGATTGGTGTGCGCCCGCCCGAACCTGAATGGGGGCTGATGCTGAACACGTTGCGGTCTGCAATCTATGTCAATCCATGGCTCTCTGCCCTGCCGGGGGTGATGATTTTCATTACCTCCCTTTGCCTGAACCTGCTGTCTGATGGCCTAAGGAGTGCTATGAATGTCCGCGACTGACCTATCCGTCTCAAAGACGCCTACGCAACTGCCCGACGTCCAACCAGATCGTGGAGGCCCTGCGCAACCCCTTCTGATTGTAAAAGATCTGCAAAAACACTTCCCCGTACGCGGTGGGCTGTTCGGGCGCACCCAAGCTAAAGTCCAAGCTGTGGACGGTGTTTCCTTTGAAGTCAAAAAAGGCGAAACCCTCGGCATTGTCGGTGAAAGCGGCTGTGGCAAGTCAACGACAGCCAAACTGCTGATTGGCCTGACGGAGAAAGACAAGGGCGAAATCATCTTTGATGGCATCGCATTGGGCCAGCAATTGCCGGTCAGGGAACTGCGCAAAGATGTCCAGATGGTTTTCCAAGACAGCTATGCAACGTTAAACCCACGGCTGACGATCCTCGATTCTGTTGCATTTGGGGCCAAAGTACAGGGTCTTTCGGACCCCAACAGTCTGGCCCGCAAAATGATGGACCGCGTGGGGCTGGATCCGAACCGCTTTGCGCATCGCTACCCTCATGAGCTTTCGGGCGGACAACGCCAACGGGTCAATATCGCACGTGCGCTGGCCATGTCGCCGCGCCTTGTGGTGCTGGATGAGGCTGTCTCGGCATTGGATAAGTCGGTCGAAGCGCAGGTTCTGAACCTGCTAAACGACCTGCGCGCCGAGTTCGGGCTAACCTATATCTTCATTTCGCACGATCTGAACGTGGTGCGCTATATCTCTGACCGTATCCTTGTGATGTATCTGGGAGAAGTGGTGGAAATCGCACCTGTTGATCGTATCTGGAAAGAGCAAGCCCACCCCTATACCCAGTCTCTTTTTTCGGCCATGCCGTCCATGGACCCTGACAACCGTACGAAAAAACCGCCTCTGTTAGGTGATCCACCGAACCCGATCAATCCGCCCTCTGGTTGTCGTTTTCACACCCGTTGCCGCTTTGCTTCAGAGGTTTGCAAAACCCGCGTGCCGCGCCTTGCCGAATTTGACGCGACTACAGACCACTTGGTGGCTTGCCACTTGCACGATCCAGCCTCGGGCCATCCCAAAGCAGGACAAGGCATCCCCGCATGACAGGCAAAATCAGTACCCCAACACACCGCGCAAACCTTGCACATTGCTCAAAGCCGGAGGCCCGCCCATGACCGATCTGCTCGATATCCATAACCTGACCCTACGCTTTAAGGGCAAGCGCACGGTCCATGCGATCAACAATGTATCCCTAAAGATGAAGCAGGGTGAAACACTGGCGCTTTTGGGAGAGTCAGGCTCGGGAAAGTCGGTGACGTTGAAGGCCTTATTGGGTCTCCTGCCGCCCAAGCGGACAGAAATCGAAGGGTCTGTTCATGTCAACGGCACGGATGTTCTGACCTTGTCAGGCAAGGCGCTGCAACGCTACCGCGGCGGCGAAGTTTCTATGGTTTTCCAAGAACCCGCTCTGGCGTTGGATCCTGTCTATACGATCGGGCATCAGATCGCGGAATCCGTCATGCGGCACAAGGGTGTGGATAAGGCAAATGCCATGGCAACCGCGCTTGAAATGCTCAACCATGTGCGCATCCCTTCGGCCAATCGCCGCCTTCACAATTACCCGCACGAACTGTCCGGCGGGATGCGCCAGCGTGTCATGATCGCGCTTGCCTTGGCGTGCAAACCGAAACTGTTGCTGGCGGATGAACCCACCACCGCGTTGGATGCGACTGTGCAAATTCAGATTCTGCTCTTGCTGCGCGAATTGCAAAAAGAATTCGGGATGGGCGTCATTTTTGTAACCCATGACATCGGCGTGGCGGTGGAAATTTCCGAACGTGTGGCTGTCATGTATGCAGGTCAGATCGTTGAGGAAGGCACCACCCATGAGATCATCCGCGATGCCCGCCACCCCTATACTCAAGGCCTATTGGCCGCAAACTTGCACGATATTGAAAAGGGCGAGCGGCTGAACGCCATTCCCGGCGCGCCCCCCGCCTTGGAAGTAGCGCCGCAAGAATGCCCTTTTGCGCCGCGTTGTCCCAGCGTGATGCCGACGTGCCACGAGGCGCTCCCCGAGATGGTTTCACCGGCTGATCGGCGCCGCGTGGCCTGTTTGCGGGCGCAAGAACCAATAGCTGCTGAATAGAACGCCTGCTCTGCGCCTCACATGCTCGGTCCTGCGAAGGGGCGGCTGCTGTGAGGCGGATAAAAACGCGAACGCCCTCAACTCAAAGGACTGACTATGACTATCGAAGAAAAACTTGCCGAAATGGATCTCGTCTTACCACCCTCGGCACCATCGCGTGCCTTATTCCTGCCAGGTAAGATCAGCGGCAATCTTCTGTTCCTATCGGGACAGATCTGTGAATGGGAAGGTGTGCCAAAATTCTTCGGCCCCATTTCTAAAGGCTTCGACGTCAGTATCGGACAGCAAGCGGCACAAATGTGTGCATTGAACCTGCTGTTCTGCGCCAAACAGGTCGCAGGTTCGCTAGACAGGATCGCCGGTGTCGTCAAGGTAAACGGATACGTTGCAGCCGATCCTGATTATGGCGAAGGCCCTTTTATCGTGAACGGCGCTTCACAGCTTTTCATCGACCTACTGGGTGAGTCCGGCCACCACGCGCGCACGGCGGTAAACGTGGCCTCTTTGCCCGCAAATGCCTTGGTCGAGGTCGAAGCGGTATTCGAGCTACAGTAACCCAAGGCTGAAACATCGTCGGTCGCGTAACGCGTTCATGCGCCCGACGATGTGCGTGCTGCCCTGCATCCTTGAACAAACGGGCCTGCACCCGCCTGATCATATCGCGCAGATCAGTATCCCCATCGCGGAAACGATCCACCTATTCGGATCGTTTCGCGGCTTGGCTAAGATGGAAGCGGATTGATTTGATGCCGCTTTCGACACTGTTGGTCTTTGTTGCACACATCGGCCTAAGGTCGTGCATTCCCTTTATCCGACGGGACTTAGCCTTCGGCCACGGTACGGGGTATGCGTTTAGGATCGCACCGCTTCGCTTCACGCTCAGGTGCTGTGTGTGTCATGCCTTCGCAGTCTGGCGCGGCGGGATGGCAGCAATTGCTTCACGGTATTTTTGGGTATCGTAAGCCCCGTCCCCTGTAACGCCGCCTGTTTCTTGGTCTGTCTGGGTCTGGTTGAGCCGATCTAGCGGCCTTGATGAGGCCCGATCGGGTATGGCGACCAGCAACGTCTTCTACCGCCCGCTCAAGGTGTTAGGATCTGGCACTGACCAATCAAGCCCGACAAATTCTAGCAGACTTCCGATTTGGCCAGTCGTCTGCCTCAATAGTAAATCAAACGGCAGTTGCATGGTGAAACAGGCTTGGATTGCCGCATCGTTTTGGGCGTGCTGACGTCCACGATGCCCTGACGGCTTCGCCTCCCACGCCATCTCAGCGTCAAACCAGATCGACAGCGAACCACGCGGCGTCGGGGCTCATTTTTTTGGTGATCCGTTCTTGGTCTTTGAAAGACTTCAGGTAGAATTTGGACTGTAAATATCTGAAAAACATACAAACAAAGCCTTGCGAAGCTCTAAACCTACCCTTAGGCGTTTCCCGCCTCTCCCACCACGCCCCTGTTCATTTCACAGCACCGCCACTCCAGTGGATTGTACACAGCATTGCATTTGGTTGGAGGTGGTCCTGGAGATCTCATCCCCGTGTTCTTACGCATAAAAAAGGCCCCCGCCCGTTTTGTGGGGCGAAGGCCTAAGCGTGCAGTATTGAGGTGGCTTAGATGATCAAGTCATCCTCAGCTTCTTCCAACACGTTGATCTCGGCTTTCAGCTGGTCTTCGTTGACGGGCTGCAGAACTGGAATGCCTGCGATGTATTCCACATCGTATTGACCACCTTTGCCGTCATCCGCTTCTTCTTCTGCGGGGGACACATAGGTCAGATCATCAACCGCGCCTGAGCCGACAAGATTCACATTCAACGTCGAAACATTCTCGGTGGCGATGCTGAGTTCTTGCTGGCTGTTGTCACCAGCCGCTGGGATTTCAACTGTGTTGATCAGCGTGCCGTCCACATCAAACAGATCGATTGTGCCGCCTGCTTCTTCAACGTCCAACACATTGATGCTGACCACATCGGAAGGCACGTCAAAATCGAACGTCAATGTGCCGCCGCCCGCGTTATCATCCGCATCCGAGCTGTCGTTGTCTTCAGAGATGATGAAGGCGTTGCCCACACCGTCAAAGCCCAGATCGCTGTCACCACCGGTTGTGTTATTGGTGTCAAAGATCATGGCATCGTTTTCACTGTCTGCGCTGTCGCCATCACGCTGGGCAGAGATGCTGACACCGTCAAACTGATCGTCAATCACAGTGCCAGACACCAGACCTTCGAAATCGATGGTCACGGTTTCGCCAGCGGCCGTTTCAGCGCCCTCAGTTGTCTGCGTGACCGAGAGGTTATCAAAAACCACCTCTTCGTTGCTGGCAGAAATGTCCGAGACAATGCGGAATTGAACGTCGCCGTCCACATCATCCAAAGAGCCGCCGGAATAGCTCAGCGTGCTGCCTTCTTCGGTGATTTCATTGCCAGTCTCGCTGCCCACCAATGCGGTGCCTGCATCGTTGACCACGAACTTGTCCAAAGTTTCCCAGTCGCCGCCATCCGTGCGGACCTGCAGGGTCAAATCATCAGCGTAACTGCCTGTGGCTTCGAATTTGCTGGCATCCTCGACACGAACATCAAAGCTGAGCGTGACATCACCATCCGCAGCGACAGCGGCCGTTTTCAAAACGCCATCGTTGCTGCCGTTTGTGACCAATGCATCGCCAGACACATCCCAAAGGCTGTCATGTTCAATCGCATCGCTATCGTCAGCACTGTGGATGTCGTCAAAATCTTCAGACAAGAGAACAGTCTCAACAGCTTGGGATGCGCCTTCGACTTCCTCAGATGCCGTCACCGACAGGTTGTCGATTTTGATATATTCGTTGCTGGCCGAGATATCGGACACAAAGCGGAACTGAACTGTTTCTTCCGCAGTATCCAGAATGCCGCCTTCATACAAAAGATTGCCAGCTTGGTTCCCAAAGGATTGGCCCGTCTCAGACCCCACAATGGCTGTGCCTGCATCGTTGACTGCGAATTCGTCCAACAGAATCCAATCGCCGTTATCAAGGCTGACTTCTAGGCGCAGGCTGTCCGCATAGGCGCCAGAGTTTTCAAACAATCCGGTGTCATGCACATTCGCATCAAAGCTGAGCGTCACAGGACCGTCGGTGGCCACAGATTTCAACGTCAATTCACCGTCGTTGTCACCATTTGTCACCAGTTTGTTCCAGCTTGCACGCCAATCGGTGTCGCCCTCAACCACTGCGGATTGCGCGGCATAGTCGATGTCGTTGAAATCGTCGAACAGCACTTGCTTGGAAACCAAAATAGGGTCCGCATCAGGTGTATCGCCAGCTGTCAGCACCTGACCATTGCCACCGTCGCTATCGACAACCGTGGTAAAGCTGTTGATATCGAGGTCAGAAATGCTCAGCGGACCATTGTCAGAGAAAAGGGTAAAGTTGGCTTGAACCACTTCACCGGCAGTGCTGCTGGGGTCTGTGCCAAACTGAATACCGACGTCAAAGTTGTCCGCAACCTGCGCCCCATTCGCCAGCGTATTGACGCTGTCTACAGCAGCCTGAACACCTGTTACCGGTGAAAAGATCGAACCGGTGTTGGCCTCCGGAAAGAAGTTCAACGCGTCAAGCGTGCTGTCATCGGACAGGTTAAAGAACACCCCATCCAGATCAACAGGCATTGTCGGATCTGCAGATGCAACGATCACAAACAATGTGCCAGTGTCGGTTTCAGATACAGTTACAATCGTCTGGGGGTGGCATCCCAGCGTTACGGAAATCGAGTTATTGGAGCTCATGGCAGTGTTCTTTCCCAATGAAGAAATTGATAGAACTGTTCTAAGCTTTGTTAATATTTGTGCCGAGGGGAATTCACACGAAGGCCCATCATCTGACACAATCGTTACTTTTTCAGGGGTTTGGCCATAGTTCAGCCACGATTGCGTTTCTTGTTTCGCAACAATCCAAAACACATCATTTTTTTGTTTCCGCCCTTAAATCACCGCCGTGAACAATGATCCGAATCAACGCGACCTTCAGGGGATGCGTATCTGGCTTGCCTCAAAACTGGCGATATCTGTGCTCAGATCATCATAGACAATTTGAACCGTGATCCGCTGCACACTGCCCTGCGCATAGGTCATGTAGGGAAAACCATCCCCCTCAAGGATCACATTTGGCGAGGCATATTCAGGGTGGCAGTCTGGCAGTGGCATGTTTTGCATCGGACCGTCATTAATCGCGAGAGCCATCGCGCTTAGCCCGCAGCGCCACGCCCAAAGATGCGAGACATAGACCAGATCATTTCCACCATAATCGCGCAACGCGACCCAGTTTCCCTTGGTCGCGGTCAGGATCGGCTTGATCTCTGTTGCTGTGGTGAATTTGCCTGTGCCCTCTTGGGGTTCTGCTGTCAGCCCCTGCGGCACAACGGATGGATCGAAATCAGCGTTGCTGACTTGCAACGTTGGGGCGCCTTCGATCAGCGTTGCAGCCCCGATGCTGACCCCTTCACCAATCAGAACTGCGCTGGCGGTTTGAACCAGCTCTGGTGTGGTTTGCAGGGTTGGGGTTTGGCCTGCGTCGGGGTCTAGCGCGGCTGAAATTGCGATCATGGCGAAGAAAAAATCAATCATAGCGGTCTCCAAAAAGTGCAGTCGGTAAATGTTATCTTTTAAAAAGCAGCCTGCGCCGTATACTGATGCAAAAAGCGCATCCCGTGGCACACAGGAGCAATTGAGGATCAGTATGGCACGCACCGTAGCGGCAAAACAATCATTCAACGTCGTTGTTGTAGGACAACAGGGGCGGCTGGCCTATGAAGCCCTCATATTTGTGGCCTCTTTGCGCGCAAATAGCCCCGATTTCAGTGGCCGTATCTTTGTGGCAGAACCACAAGCCGGCCCGAAATGGCTCAAAAACCCGCAGATGAACAACCAACCCGTGCAAGACGCCCTGCGTGAATTGGGCGCCAAGATCATCCCCTTTACTTCCACCCATTTCGGCGAAGTGTACCCCTACGGCAATAAAATCGAAATGCTATCGGCCTTGCCAAAGGGCGAACCTTTTGTCTTTTTTGACACAGACACATTGATTACGGGCGATCTGGCTGCTGTGCCTTTCGACTTTGACCGCCCCAGCGCATCACTGCGCCGCGAAGGGACGTGGCCACAGCCGCAGCTCTATGGTCCTGAGTATACCGGCCTGTGGAAATCGCTCTATGACAAATTCAATCTGGATTTTGACAGCTCGCTGGATCTGAGCCAACCTGACGAATATTGGCGCCGGTATCTCTATTTCAACGCGGGCTTTTTCTACTACAAATGCCCCCATGCGTTCGGGGCGCGGTTCTTGGAATACGCGCTGGCCATTCGCGATACCCCGCCTGTTGAACTCTGCGCGCAGAGCTTTGATCCGTGGTTGGATCAAATCGCCTTGCCCTTGGTCATTCATTCCTTGGGCGGTGGTCGCGACACATTGCCGGACGGGTTTCTGGACGGATCAGTCAGCTGCCACTACCGCCTGCTGCCGCTTCTCTACGCGCGCGAAAGCGACCACGCCGTCGCGGTTCTGGAACAGGTCACCGCCCCCAACAAACTCAAAAAAGTGCTCAAAACCTATGAGCCGATCAAACGGATGATCTATCAAGGCCGCGGCGCAAAAGCGCGCGCGTTGTTTGACCGCGCGAACCTACCGCGCAAAGAACAAGCCATCCGCAATCGCCTCAAGTCCAACGGGTATTGGATGCGTTGACACGGTCGGGGCATCACGCGCCCTGATCAAAACCACCCCGCGACGTCTCCTCTTTATCTGCACTGTTGTTTGCGCGGGCCCAATCGCCTACCCCTTGTGGCAATAATCAAGAGGAGGAGACACTCATGTCATACGGTTTTGACACCCTACAAATCCACGCGGGCGCCCGCCCCGATCCCGCCACTGGCGCGCGGCAGACCCCAATCCACCAAACAACGGCCTATGTATTTCGCGATGCCGATCACGCGGCGGCCTTGTTCAACCTCCAAGAAGTCGGCTTCATTTATTCACGCCTGACCAACCCCACTGTCGCCGTTTTACAAGAACGCATTGCCACGCTGGAAGGTGGCGTCGGGGCTGTGTGCTGCTCATCCGGCCATGCGGCGCAAATCATGGCGCTGTTTCCGCTGATGATGCCAGGTAAAAACATCGTCGCCTCGACGCGGCTTTATGGCGGCACGGTTACGCAATTCAGCCACACGATCAAACGTTTTGGCTGGAACGTGAAATTCGTGGATTTTGACGATCTGGATGCCGTCAAAGCCGCGATCGACGATGACACGCGCGCGGTCTTTGGCGAAGCGATCGCAAATCCGGGCGGCTATATTATGGATGTGCGCGCCATTGCCGATATTGCGGATGATGCACAAATTCCGTTGATCATCGACAACACCACAGCCACCCCTTACCTGTGCCGCCCGATTGATCTGGGCGCCACGCTTGTGGTGCATTCAACCACCAAATACCTTACTGGCAACGGTACCGTCACAGGCGGTTGCGTTGTGGACAGCGGTAATTTTGACTG
>JBDVSG010000092.1:0-5954 GCA_039967155.1 Sulfitobacter sp.
CAAATCGCAAGATTTAGGATAACAATCCCTTATGTTAGATCGCTTATTCCCGCGCCGTGCGCCGACCCCAAAACCCCTTCCACAACCCAACGCGCAACTTGCGCTGGGGGCCTTGTTGGTGCGCGTCGCCCTCGCCAACAGTGAATATGTCGCGTCCGAAGTGGCCCAAATTGATCGTGTTCTTGCCACGACCTTCGGGCTCAAACCGCTGGAGGCCGCGAAACTGCGCGCTGAATGCGAAGCGCTTGAACGCCATGCGCCTGGCACGGATGAATTCGCCGTGATCCTGCGCGAAGAGGTCTCCTACGCCGAACGCAAAGCCATCGGCGACGCAATGTGGGCCGTCGCTTTGGCCGATGGACAACGCGACGATGCCGAAGAGGCGCAACTGGTGGACATCGAAACCGCGCTCGGCCTCACAGGGCAAGACATTGTTGCAGCGCGTAAAAACGCGTTGAAAGAATTGTAATAGCGCCCAATACCTTTAGTTAGATTGATATGTTCGCAGATTTCCTAAAAAGGCTGACTGACCCAGCCCCCGCCACCCTTCCCGATTCTGACGCGCGCCTTGCTCTGACTGCGCTGCTCGTGCGCGTGGCACGGTCCGACAACGACTTCAGCGCAGCCGAACGAAGCAGCATCCAAAACATCATCAGCGCCCGCTATGGTTTGGATGCCAAAGATCGCGATGCATTGCTGCGCGACGCAGAAGTTCTCGAGGCCGAAGCCCCAGACACAGTTCGCTTTACCCGCGCAATCAAAGACGCCATCGCCTACGAAGACCGCCTCGCCGTGGTTGAAGCATTATGGCGGGTCGTATTGGCAGATGGCACACGCGCTAAAGAAGAAAACGCCCTGCTGCGTTTGGTCACAAGCCTACTTGGGGTTGCAGATATGGACAGCGCTCAAGCGCGACAAAGGGTGATGTCCAAAAAATAGGCACATTTGGACAGCAGACAGCCGCATCAGTGTTTTTGCGCGTTGCAAGTAACGCCATAATCGCGTCATATTGACCCATAGTACTAACAAATGGCGCCTTCGTGACAGAAATTCCCCCCGTTATCGACATCCAAGACCTTCACAAAGCTTACGGCGATCTGAAAGTCTTGAAAGGCGTCAGTATCAGCGCGCCCAAAGGCCACGTCATTTCTTTGATCGGCTCGTCCGGCTCTGGTAAATCGACACTTCTTCGGTGTTGTAACTTGCTTGAGGACAGCCAACAGGGCGACGTTCTGTTCAAAGGGGAACCTGTGCAATGGCGCGGTACTGGCCACGCACGCCGCCCTTCAGATCCAAAACAAATTATTCGCATCCGTACCAACCTCAGCATGGTTTTCCAGCAGTTTAACCTATGGGCTCACATGACCATTTTGGAAAACGTGATGGAGGCGCCCGTCACCGTATTGGGCCGCGACCGCGCCGAGGTTGAAACCGCTGCGCGCGCCTATCTGGAAAAGGTAGGCATTGGCGATAAATGCGATGTCTATCCCGCCCAACTGTCTGGCGGTCAACAACAGCGCGCCGCAATCGCCCGTGCACTTTGCATGGAGCCAGAGGCGCTATTGTTCGACGAACCCACGTCGGCGCTTGACCCCGAATTAGAACAAGAAGTCGTAAGAGTTATCAAAGACTTGGCGGCAGAGGGCCGCACAATGATGATTGTGACACACGACATGAAGATGGCCGCCGATGTATCGGACACAGTTGTGTTCCTGCACCAAGGCCAGATTGAAGAACAAGGGAGCCCAGAGACCCTCTTTGGCGCGCCCAAATCAGAGCGATTGCGCGGGTTTCTATCTTCAACCCACGCCGCATAAAAAAACCCGTATCAACACTTGGGAGACCACCATGAAAAACCTTATTCTTGCGACATCCGCACTGGCACTGACAGCGGGTATGGCACTGGCCGATGGCCATGGCAAAACAGTTCGCATGGGCACAGAAGGCGCCTACCCCCCCTATAACTTCATCAACGACGCAGGCGAAGTTGACGGCTATGAGCGCGAAATCGGCGACGAAATGTGCAAGCGCGCCGAGCTGAAATGCGAATGGGTCACAAACGAATGGGACAGCATCATCCCGAACCTCACATCTGGCAACTACGACACTATCATCGCCGGTATGAGCATCACGGATGAGCGCGAAGAAGTCATCGACTTCACCCAGAACTACATTCCGCCAGCAAACTCTGCCTATGTCGCGCTTTCCGCTGATGCAGACCTGACAGGCGGCATCATCGCAGCACAAGCCAGCACAATCCAAGCGGGCTATGTTGCAGAAAGTGGCGCAACACTGCTGGAATTCGCAACATACGACGAAACAGTTGCCGCAGTGCGCAACGGTGAAGCGGATGCCGTATTTGCTGACAAAGACGCGCTGGCACCAGCGGTTGACGAATCCGCAGGCGCGCTGACCTTCGCGGGCGCAGACGTTCAGTTGGGCGGCGGCGTTGGCATGGGTCTGCGCGAAAGCGACACTGACTTGAAGGCGAAATTCAATGCCGCCATCACCTCCATGAAAGAGGACGGCACAATCAACGCTGCCATCATCAAATGGTTCGGTGAAGACGCAACAGTCTTCGAATAAACAATCCGACGGGGGGCGCTGAAACGCCGCCCCCCGTTCCTTTATTTTGCTCTTAAACTCAATCCCCCAGATACGTCGAGCGTTCCCATTTTTAATTACTGCGCCACACCGGAAGACCTCGAAGGCCTAAAATGGCTTAGTTGCTACCTGACCACAGGCAAGCACATGAATATCTATTGGTCGGTGCTGACTGTCCTTACCTTGCTTGCAGTCACAGCACCTGCGGCGCTCGCCTTTGGCTTTGCTGGCGCGTCTGCTGCGCGATCCCCCATCGCGCCAGTGCGCTGGTTGGGGAGATCTTATGTCTCCATTGTGCGCGGCGTCCCTGACATTGCGTTTTTCCTGTTCTTTGTGATCGCATTGGATCAGGGCATCGAATTTCTGCGCCACAAGGCGCTCTGTTCGGATTGGGATGCGCCGATCCGCCAAGGGAATGATTTCGTCGTTTGCCAAGCCGCCAAAATGCCGTTGGGGAATGCTCCGCAATGGGTGCATGAGACCTACGGGTTTGCCTTGGCTGTATTGACCTTTGCCATCGTTTTTGGGGCCTTTGCCGCCAATGTTCTATTCGGGGCCATGCGGGCCGTGCCGCGCGCGCAGTTAGAGACGGCCGAGGCCTACGGCATGACGCCGCGCCAGACGTTCCGCCGCATTCTCGTGCCGCAGATGTGGGTCTATGCGCTCCCCGGACTTGGCAATCTTTGGATGGTGCTGATCAAAGCCACCCCGCTGCTGTTTTTGCTCGGCGTCGAAGACATTGTTTATTGGGCGCGTGAGTTGGGCGGCTCCAAAACCGCGCGTTTCTCTGATTACCCGCACCCTGACTGGCGCATGTGGTACTTTTTGGCGCTGTTGGTCTTCTATCTTATCTTTACCCGCTTGTCCGAACTGGCCCTTGCGCGGCTGATGAAACGCCTCACCCGTGGACAAGCAACCACCGGCGGCGAAGCGCAAAGGAAAATGGCGTGAAGACCTGTGTGCAAACGATCCAAGACTACGGCCTGCGTGCAATCGGCTATGGCGAACGCCTGCTCCCGAGGGAGGATTTCACCCTATGTGAACAATTCACCCTGATCGGTTCGGGCATGATCTGGAATGTTTATTTTGGTGTGACCGCGCTTGTTATCGGCTTTTTCTGTGCCGTGGCCTTGGCTGTTGGGAAAGCCAGCACACAGGTCTGGCTGCGCAAACCCTCCGAATGGTTCATCTTTATCTTCCGCGGCTCGCCGCTGTTCTTACAATTTTTCTTTGCCTATTTTTTGTTCCTCAGCCTCAAGAACCAGTTTCCGGCCTTTAGCCCGCTAACCTCGGCCACTTTTGGGGCGTTGATTGTGTTGATCCTGAACACAACGGCCTATTCCGCAGAGATCTTCTATGGCGCGCTGCAATCCATCCCCAAAGGCGACGTAGAGGCCGCAGACGCATATGGCCTGACGGGTTGGACACGGTTCCGCCGCGTAATTTTTCCCACGATGATGCGTTTGGGCTGGCCTGCCTACACCAATGAGGCGATCTTCCTGTTCCACGCAACAACGTTGGTCTATATCTCCAGCTTCCCTGCATGGCAGCAACGCGGGGACGCGTTGTATTATGCCAGCTATTTTGCGGATAAGACCTTTAACCCGTTCATCCCCTACCCCATTCTTGCGGGATACTTCATCTTTCTGACCCTGATCATTATCAGCCTTTATGGGCTGGCGAACCGCCGCCTCAACCGCCACCTGCCTTCCGAGCGGCGCCAAAAAATTCGCTTGCGCCCAAATCTGATACGGTAGTAGAAATAATTTGATCAAATTCCGCAGCGCTGGCTGCAATTGATTGGGGCCTCTGTGTTCGGCCCCTAATGTGCCAGCGCACCAAATGGTGACTTATGCACAAATGGCTTCGCAAAAACCCCAACGTCCGCACGATACGTGTGGCGGCCGCAGACCTGAATGGTGTGCCGCGTGGCAAACGCCTACCCACCCGCTTTGCCGATAAGATCGCCGATGACGGCACGCGGTTTCCTTTCTCGGTTCTTAATCTCGACATCTGGGGCGAAGACATCGAAAACAGCCCCCTCGTTTTTGACACAGGCGACCGCGACGGTGTCCTAAAACCGACCGAGCGGGGCTTGATGCCCATGCCTTGGCTAGATGCGCCCAGTGCTTTGCTGCCGATTTGGATGTTTCACGACGATGGCCGTCCTTATGCGGGCGATCCACGCCATGCGTTGCGCACTGTATTAGAGCGGTTCAAATCCCGCGGCCTCACGCCTGTTTGCGCGGTGGAACTGGAATTTTTCCTGATCGACGACAGCGGTCGCAAATTGCAAATCCCACCTTCGGAGCGTTCGGGAAAGCGCCGCAAAGGGGCAGAAACCCTCAGTATCCGTGCGCTGGATCAATTCGACCAATTCTTCACAGATCTTTATGATGCGTGCGAAGAAATGGACATCCCCGCCGATACCGCGATTTCCGAGGCCGGTCTGGGCCAGTTCGAGATCAACATGATGCATTGCGACGACGCCCTGCGCGCCGCAGATGACGCGTGGTTGTTCAAAATGCTGGTGCGTGGCCTTGCGCGCAAACACGGGTTTGCTGCCAGCTTTATGGCGAAACCTTACAAAGAATACCCCGGATCAGGACTGCATACGCATTTCTCTGTATTGGATGCTGACGGCACTAACGTCTTTGACAACGGCGGACCAGAAGGCACGCAGATGATGCGCCATGCCGTCGCAGGGTGCCTGAACGCGATGATGGGCTCGGCCCTGATCTTCTGCCCGCATGCCAACAGTTTTGATCGCATGGTGCCTGGAAATCACGCGCCAACTGGTGTCAGCTGGGCCTATGAAAACCGAACGTCTGCCATTCGCATTCCATCAGGCGCCACCTCTGCGCGGCGCATCGAACACCGCGTCTCAGGGGGCGATGTGAATCCCTATCTGATGCTCGCCGCCGTGCTGGGCGCGGCCATCAACGGCATTGAAGATGCCGTAGACCCCCCTGCGCCAATCACCGGCAATGCCTATGCCGCTGATCTGCCGCAGATCCCCCACACATGGGAAACCGCAATTGATGCTTTTGAGGGCGACAGCCAGATCGCCCGTATCTTTGCCCCCGAATTGATCCAGAACCTTGTGCTGACCAAGCGGCAGGAACTGCACTACATGCAAGAGCTCAGCCCAACCGAGCAAGTCGAAATATATTTGGATACGGTATAACTATGAAAATCGGATTACTCCGCGCGGGTCACGCCCCCGACGGTATGAAGACCCTTCAAGGCAACTACGACACGATGTTCGAGATGTTGCTGGCGGGCAATGATTTCACCTATGAGACGTTCTCGGTTGTGGACGGCGAATTTCCAAGCGGCGCGCAAGATGC
>JBDVSG010000093.1:0-5029 GCA_039967155.1 Sulfitobacter sp.
GGAATCGTCGCGGTTGCCGACCCTTGGCTCGTTTTGCTCGATGAACCCGCTGCTGGAATGAGCGCGCAGGACGTTGATCGCATGACTGAAATAATCCACGAGCTGACCCGCTTCGCCGCTGTCGTCATCGTAGAGCACGACATGCAATTCATTCGGTCCATCGCACAAACTGTGACGGTGTTTCATCAAGGCGCTGTTCTGATGGAAGACCAAGTCGATCGCGTCATGTCAGACCCCGAAGTGCGCGCGGTCTATCTAGGAAAGAAAGCGTAATGTCCGAAGAGCGTGAGATATTGTTGTCTACAAAAGGCGTGTCCGGGGGATATGGCCGTGTGCCGATCCTACATGGCATCGACCTTGATGTGGCGGAGAATGAAGTTGTTGGTGTTTTGGGTCACAACGGTATGGGCAAAACAACTCTGTTGAAGACGCTTATGGGTTTTCTGCCAACCAGCTCGGGACAAGTTCGCTACGACCAAGCCGATATTACCAGATTGCCACCCAATGAGCGCAGCCAAATGGGTTTGGGCTATGTGCCACAAGGGCGCGGCATCTTTCCGCAGCTAACTGTGCGCGACAACTTGCGTTTTGCTTGGCATGATCATGGAACGGGATCTGAGCACGATGTGATCGAAGCGGTGCTGGCTGATTTCCCGCGCCTTTCTCGCTTGCTAGAGCGCGAGGGCGGGGCCTTGTCGGGGGGCGAGCAACAATTGCTATCGCTGGCGCGTTGTCTCATGGGCGACCCGGATTTCCTACTTCTCGATGAGCCGACGGAAGGCATCCAACCGTCCATCATCGAGGAAATGTCCGAGACCTTGTTGGCATTGCGCCAAAACCGCGGACTATCCATATTACTGGTTGAGCAGAACTTTGACTTTATCGCTGATCTGTCTGACCGCGTTCTGGTGTTAGAGCGTGGACGGATCACAGGTGAGTTGACGCGTGCAGAGCTCTCGGATCAATCCAAGGTCGATAAATTTTTAGGTTTTGGGGCCGCACGCGGCACACGTCAAAACACCGCCAGAACGACGGCACAAGCTTCCACCCAACCAAACAGCAAAGTACTTTCTAAGCAACCGAGCGCGCCCGCGCACACTCGATTACAACCCCCAGTCTCTACGGTGACAACAATGACCATCAAACGCCCAACCCTTGCTCAAATGCGCACCATGGCCGAACGGTTCGGGATGAGCCTGTCGGACGAGGATCTGAGAGAATATACCGAGATCATTGAACCTTACATGCAAGCCTATGATCGCTTGGACGGGATGCCCGACAACCTTCCCGAAGTACGCTATCCGCGTAGCCCAGGCCGTTTCCCTGACCCAAGTGAAAACCCGTTGAATGCGTGGTATGTTAAGACTGAAGTGCGCGGTGCGCCAGATGGCAAACTGCGCGGCAAGAGGATCGCGCTGAAGGATACGATCTGCCTTGCGGGTGTACCGCTGATGAACGGATCTTCCATAATGGAGGGTTACACTCCCGAGATTGACGCCACTATCGTTACTCGGATGCTCGATGCAGGCGCGATCATTGCAGGCAAAGCGCATTGTGAGAACTTTTGTCTTTCTGGAGGTTCACACACCAATGCAAAAGGCCCAATTCATAACCCATACAAACGTGGCTATATGGCTGGTGGTTCTTCCGCTGGATCTGCTGCATTGGTTGCAGCAGGCGAAGTTGATATGGCCATTGCTGGCGATCAAGGCGGTTCCATCCGCATCCCCGCATCTAATTGCGGCTGTTACGGGATGAAACCCACACATGGTTTGGTGCCCTATACGGGGGCAATGCCGATTGAACAAACCATCGACCACCTCGGCCCAGTCACAAACACTGTCGCTGATAATGCCCTGTTATTGGAGGTGTTGGCGGGCGAAGACGGCCTTGATCCACGTCAATACAAGCCACAGGTCTATAGCTACACTGAGGCACTGGGGCGCGGCGCGCATGGGTTGCGCATTGGTGTTTTGACAGAAGGCTTTGGCCATCCCAATTCGGAAGCGGACGTTGATCAAAAGGTGATGCAAGCCATCGAGCGTTTCCGTGAGCTTGGCGCGCGCGTAGAAGATGTTTCTGTTCCCGAACATCACACGGCGATGGACGCATGGACAGCGATCACACTCGAAGGTCTGCAAGACGGCATGATGTGGGGCAATTCCACTGGGACCAATCATCGTGGCCTGTTCCTGCCTTCAATGACCGATCACATGGCGCAATGGAAAGGCCGCGCAGACGAGTTGAGCCATTCGCTAAAGGCCTGCATGTTTGTCGGCGAGCATTTCCAGCAGCAATATCGCGGGCGGTTCTACGGCAAAGCACAGAACATCATGCGCCGTTGTAACGAACGGTATTTGGCCGCACTTAAACAATATGACGTGTTATTGATGCCCACCTTACCAATTAAGCCGCAGGAACATCCACCTGCCGATTGCTCGCTAAGCCTTTACGTACAGCGCGCGTTTGAAATGGTGCCAAACACCGCTCCCTTTAACGGTGGCCTGCCCGCGATGAGCATCCCTTGTGGGTTCAGCGAAGGCCTGCCAATCGGCTTGCAATTGGTCGGGCCACACTATGGCGAGATGAAAATTTATCAGGCGGCCCACGCCTTTGAACAATCAGGTGATTGGCGCGACATGTAAGGAGGTCCCACGATGACGATCCTGAACGATAGCATACTGTAGCTTGTCTCTTAGAGCTTCGTAAGGGGTCTGGCCGTTGTGTGCGCCGTGCGGTCGGGCGAAGTTGTAGAACCGCTCCCATTCGTCGAGTTTGGCTTCAAGATCGACGTCGCCTTTGTAACTGAGGAGCTGATAGAACTCCTGCTGATCGGACCGATGGGATCGTTCGACTTTGCCGTTGAGTTGGGGGGGGGTACCCCGTTTGATGTAGGCATGCCTGATCCCGAGGTCTTCGACATGCCAATGGAACTTGGCCTGGAACTCGTGACCGTTGTCGGTGCGCACTTCGCGAATGCGGAATGGAAACTTTTCGATAATGTGGTCAATGAAGTCGATGGCGTTTACCTGCGTGTGCTTCTCGTAGACCTTGAGGGCGCGAACTCTGGTTGCATCGTCGATCGCTGTGTATTGGAATCGACGGATCTTTTCGCCGCTTTTTCCTTTGAAGGTCAAAAACTTAACATCCACCTGAATGTGATGGCCCGGCACCTGCTTCTGATAGCGATTGGTGTGCAGTTTGCGCATGCGTGTGCCTCTGGGCAGTCGGTTGAGGCCGTTACGTTTGAGAATGCGGTAGACCCCGGCATCTGAGATTCTGATGCCGTGATAGCGCGCCAAATACCAGACGATCCTGATTGGCCCGAGGTGATATTTGCGGCGCAGATATAAGACTTTCTCGACGATCTCGGCAGGCGTTTGATTGGCGGGGTTCTTCGGGATTGATTTGGCATTCTTCAGCCCGGATTCGCCATGCTTTTGATAGGCATCACGCCACCTATAAAAACTGGATCTGCCGATCCCAAAATAACGGCAGGCTTTACGGACATTGCCGGTCTTCTCGGCGTGCTGGAGCACTTTAAGTTTGCGTTGAATGTCGCGTTCTTCGTTCGTCATGAATACTTCCTCCATCCCAAATCAGGGAATCTACAGGAAGTGTCCCGAGAGTCCGTACATATCTACAATGACAGGTAAGTTTGGTATTCGCATGATGGATCCTCCGGTCCGCCAATCCCTCCCACAACGACAACCCGACGTTGACGTCCGACCATAACACAGGATGCTGCACAGCATCGGATGACGGCTTCGAGCTCAATGTAACCGACGCTTCATCTTGCCCCAATGTCGCTTCACGAGCAGCGGATAAAAACCTAACAAAGCTGTGCAGAAGCTTTGTGGCTCAAGGCTTTTCAACAGACGGACACGCTATTTCTTGATTCATTCATCTAAATCGTGAAGTAGCGAGTTGCGCATGATCGCTCAACGTATCGCTCGTCTTCCGAAAGCCGTTTGAACATCCATAGCGTATTCACGTGGAGGTCGACTGGTGCTCCGATGTAGTTTGACGCTAAGTTGGCGCTGTTCCGCAGTTCAATATAAAGAGACGGATTATCTTCATGCTTTACTAAGCCAGTTTCAGCGGTCCAGACAAAGGAAAAGTCTGACTTTGAGGTATCATGTTCTGGTCGAGCGATTCCAAAGGTTGCAACGTCCGTTACACGTATGGGCCAAATTTCTTTGCCAATGATGGCACCCTCTGGATCACGCAGCACAACATCCGGTCGCAAGTAGCTGTTACCGAAGTCGACAAATGCCTCATAGCTAAGTTCGCTTCCGTTTGGTAGTTTTACACAATTGCTAAATTTGAGAGAATACAACCAGACTATCGCTATCAAAGCCACCCCACCAAAGACTGAAATACCACTCAATGTTACGAAAAAGACGCGAAGAGCAGCAATCATTCTGTATATCTACTGCGGATTGAATCGGCATAAATACGCCCTTCCAAAGATCCTGACCAAGTTCCAGTTATGGCATATGGCTTACCATCACGAATGCCGAATCGTTGAGGCCCGCCCGTTGGCAATCCAGTACGGCCTCTCAGGTATTCGTTCAACGGCTTGTGAATATTATCAAACAGAATACTGCCTGGACGGTAGTCATCTACTTCCACCCGAACGTCCAATGGGTCCGCGAATTCGTCATTAAGGTACAAGTCCAAGTTCCCCGAAAGCTCGATGATGCCGTTTTGTTCGACGCTTTGCCCAGAAAATGATCCACCGATTGTGGTGTCGCCGATGCTGAAGACAATTCCTGTCATATCATACGTATTTTCAAATTTATAGGAGACAGATCCATCGCGCGCACTTCTTGCTGCACTCGCTATTTGGTCTTTAAGATCCTCGCCACGTCGATCAATAAAGGCTGATATGATCTTTTGGCTATGCCCGATTTGCACAAGCGTAACACCACGCCCATCACCGTTAAAGTAGTGATCTACGAAGTCAGTGTTGGACCAACCGGACTTGGTACCCAGTCCATCTATCGAAAGGCGCAAAAACTCGGAT
>JBDVSG010000094.1:0-4273 GCA_039967155.1 Sulfitobacter sp.
TGCGCTGAAAAACGCCCCAACTGGCGCCGATCTCATAGAGATCGCGCGGCACACGGTCATTGCGCCGTGTCGCACTGGCCGCAAACCCGTGATGTACCTGCGCCAAGGGCACCAGTGCCGTATGATACCCCGCCCGCGCCAGACGCATATTCACATCGGTTTCATCCAAATAGAATCGAAAAGCAGGATCAAAGCCCCCGATCTCCATCAGGACATGACGTTTAAACGCCATATTCGTGCCTTCCGTCTTGATCGCGCGCCCTTTGGGTGGCGCAAGGACGGTCGCCTGAAGGGGGGCGATCTCCACGTTTTGCGGCGTGCCTTGGGCATCCAGTATCCGCGCCTTGTTTTGGAAACTGATGCCGTTGCGCCCGCGCACAAAACCGCCCATCGCCGCGACCTGATCCCGACTGGCCGGCGCAACCAGATGATGCAACCACAAAGGCTCGGGCACCGCATCATCATCAATGAACGCGACGATCTCGCCCGCCGCATGGGTCAGCCCCAAATTCCGCGCCGCCGAGATATTAGCCTCATCAAAAGCAATGCATTTGATATCAGGCAAAACGTCGATCTGTTCGGTTACCGCAATGCCTTCGGGGCAGGCCACAACCACAACCTCAAAAGCCGAGTGTTGCAGCTGCGCCACCCCCAAAAGACACCTGCGCAGAGCATGGGGCCGACCGCGACTGACGATAATGACACTAACCGTCACATCCATCACGCCGCAGCTGGCAGAGTGCGCAAAACGGCAATCACGCTTCTTTTAGATCAACATCAGGCGCATAGGCGATGAAGAACGGGTTGGCGTAATCCGCCTTGCCATAGGTCAGCGGGCTATGGTCATCAAAGCGCACCACATCGCCCCCCGCCCCCGTCAGAACGGCATGACCCGCGGCTGTGTCCCACTCCATCGTGCGACCAACACGGGGATAAATATCGGCCTCGCCCGTGGCGATCAGACAGAACTTCAGCGACGATCCCGCGCTCTTCATGTCTTTGACATTGTACTTACCGATGTAGTCGTCTGTTGCTTGGTCGCGGTGCGACTTGCTAGCAACAACCATCAGCGCCGAATTATCTGGTTTAGAGACTGAAATTGCCGTCAATTCCCCAACAACTTCTTTGTCAAAATCACCCGTCTCTTCGACAGATTTTCCATCCGCACCAGTAAAGAACATCCGCCCCTTTGCAGGCGCATAAACCACACCGCGCGTCGGCACGCCGCCCTCAACCAAGGCAATGTTGACCGTGAAATCGCCACGGCGGTGAATGAATTCTTTGGTGCCATCCAGCGGATCAACGATCAAAAATGTATCGCCAGACGCCGAATGCGTGTCGGATTGCTCTTCGGTGATCAACAGCACATCAGGGAATTCTGCGCGCAGCCCGTCTGATATGATCTTATCTGCCGCTTCATCCGCAGCGGTCACAGGGCTGTCATCAGATTTTGATTTGATATCAAAGTCGTCCTGACCATAGATTTCCATAATCTTGTCGCCAGCCTCTAATGACAGCTGCCGCATAACTTTCGTTAATTTTTCATAATCCATGCCGTACTCTTGCCATCCTTATTTGAAATAATTTTCAGGTACCTTATGATGCGGTTGTAACAGATCATCAAGAATTCCGTGCAACCCTGGTAATATCCGCAAGGCAGTAGCAACAATGTTCCAACCGATCCGCAGAAGAAAATCCGCGCTCACCATCACCTTGACGATGATGGAGCTGATTTATCATTCGATCGTGCGCTCCGTCCGCAAAAGCCATAACAACGCGTTTTTGGCGATCGGTACGAATATTTTGCAATCGGTGATCTTTGTGGGCGCTTTCTATGTCATGTTTACGGTACTGGGCCTGAAAGGCGCGGTTATGCGCGGTGACTTTTTGCTCTACATCATGTCCGGAATTTTTCTCTACATGACCCACTCCAAGGCCTTGGGCGCGGTTGTCGGCTCCGAAGGGCCTGCCAGCCCGATGATGCAGCACGCACCAATGAACACGATCATCTCGATCTGCTCGGCCGCGCTTGGATCTCTCTACATTCAGGTATTGTCGCTGTCGGCGATTTTATTTGTCTACCACGTCGCCTTCACGCCGCTGGTCATTGAACAACCCATCGCCACCTTTGCAATGCTGTTGCTGGCTTGGTTTACTGGCGTTGCGCTAGGTCTGGTACTACTGTCCATTAAACCGTGGTTTCCAACAGCGGTTGGCGTTTTCTCCACCGTCTATCAGCGTGCAAATATGATCGCATCCGGCAAGATGTTTGTCGCAAACACACTCCCTGGATTTATGTTGGCCATGTTTGACTGGAACCCGCTGTTCCACACAATCGACCAAGCACGCGGCTTTGCTTTTCTCAACTACAACCCACGCTATAGCGACCCAATGTATCCGTTTTGGATTGGTGTGGTTTTGGTCATGTTGGGCCTAATGGGCGAATTCTATACGCGCAAACACGCCTCCCTCAGCTGGAACGCGCGCCGCTAAGCCCAAAACCTATTCGGGATTCTCTTCACACTACCTGCACCCTATGGTGACGTAGTATTTTCTTGATCCATCTTTCCTTGATCCGCGCCCTATCCACGGACCAAAGTATAAGGTGAATTTAGTCTATTGGGCCCCTGTGGGATCAACAATTCCTTGCCCCCCATCAAATCAATCAAGTCACCACCCGCAGCGTCAGGTTCAACCGCCCGCCCTTTGGCAGCAGTTTTGACGACCCCGCCCTGATTCGATCAACCCCGTGAAAGGCCAGCCGCGCGGCGCCCCCCATCACAACCACATCCCCTGACCGCAACCAAAGACTGTCTGTCTTGCCGCCACGTGTGACATTGCCCATGCGAAATAATCCCTCATCCCCCAGTGACACAGACACGACTGGCCATTCCATGTTGGCCTCATCGCGATCCTGATGCAGACCCATCTTCGCCTCGGCGCCATAATAATTAATCAGGCAACACTCAGGCTTGCGGTCCAACCCCGTGACAACGGACCAAATATCTAACACCTCCTGCGGGATATCAGGCCAAGCCGCGCCAGAAGGATGCGCCGCTGAATAGCGATAGCCGTCTTTGTCCGACACCCAGCCAAATTGCCCCGCCGCAGACATGCGCACAGACATCCGTTTGCCCGACGGCATCACTGGCCGGAAAAACGGCGCCTGCGAAATCACTTCGCGCACAGCAGATAAAACAGCCCGCTGCGCCGCACCGTCCAGAAACTCAGAGTGTATTTCAAAGCCCTTAACCGCCAGTTTCACCGCAACTACCCTCAATTTTCGCTCAATTTTCAGGAATTTTCCCTGAATCATCACATCTTGGTGTCCGCCACGCTTGCAGCACCTGCACCCCCCCCCTATATACCCATCGAACCGCTGGAGACGACCCGTTTCCAGTGTAACCAGATCGGAGCAGTGGTGCCGCAACGGGCCTATGCTTCGTGCCATCGCCTTGAGCTAAATGAGGGATCGAAAACATGACAAAAGTAATTGGTATTGACCTTGGGACAACCAACTCCTGTATCGCCATCATGGACGGCAGCCAGCCGCGCGTGATCGAGAACGCAGAAGGTGCCCGCACAACACCTTCCATCGTGGCATTTACAGATGACGAGCGCCTCGTAGGCCAGCCGGCAAAACGCCAAGCCGTCACAAACCCTGACAACACAATCTTTGGCGTGAAACGCCTGATCGGCCGCCGTAACGACGATGCCGATCTTGCCAAAGACAAGAAAAACCTGCCCTTCAACGTGATTGACGGTGGCAACGGCGACGCATGGGTCGAAGCCCGCGGTGAGAAATACTCCCCCTCGCAAATCTCTGCCTTCATCTTGGGTAAAATGAAAGAAACCGCCGAATCATACCTCGGCGAAGAAGTATCCCAAGCAGTCATCACCGTGCCTGCATACTTCAACGACGCACAGCGTCAGGCCACCAAAGACGCCGGCAAAATCGCTGGCCTCGAAGTGCTGCGCATCATCAACGAACCAACCGCTGCTGCGCTGGCATATGGCCTCGACAAAGAAGACACACAAACCATCGCGGTCTATGACCTTGGCGGCGGTACATTCGACGTTACCGTTCTGGAAATCGACGATGGCCTGTTCGAAGTAAAATCCACCAACGGCGACACGTTCTTGGGTGGTGAAGACTTTGACATGCGCATCGTGAACTACCTCGCGGATGAGTTCAAAAAAGAGAACCAAGTCGACCTGACACAAGACAAGATGGCCCTGCAGCGTCTGAAAGAAGCCGCTGAAAAAGCCAAAA
>JBDVSG010000095.1:0-6102 GCA_039967155.1 Sulfitobacter sp.
GCCCAGTCATACCGCACAGCAACCGCGCCCGACCGCGCAACCAATGCGGGCCCTTCGGACGGCTTGCACGACACCTTCCAAACATCCTCGCACACCTCGGCAAAGCCGGCCAAATCACGCCACCCCAACCACCTAGCCGCGCTTTCCTCCTCCACCGACGCATCCCCGCCCAACAAAGCGGTCAATGACGCAATACGGTAGCCCACAGAATCCTCAAATCCCTCCACCCGCAACATGGTCTCGCCAGCCACAGGATCATGCGCCGCTGCCGACACCTCAAACGGGCTGCCCAACGCACGCGCCAAGGCCGCAACCGCCGCCCCATCATCCAGCCCATGTAAAATCAACGTGGCTTCCGTCTCAGGGCACGGCAACGCCTTCAACGACACCTCACTTAACACACCCAACGTGCCATAGGCCCCAGACATCAACTTCACCAAATCATAACCGGTGACATTCTTCATAACGCGACCACCATTCTTGACCCTGCGCCCTGCCCCATCCACATACCGCACACCCAGTAGAAAATCCCGCGCCGCCCCAACCGAGATCCGCCGCGGCCCGCTCACATTTGCCGCCATCACGCCGCCAATGGTAGACGCCCCCGTAGTCTCCATCACCCCACGATAATCCATCGGCTCAAACGCCAAACGTTGGTTCTCTGCCAACAATGCCGCCTCGATCTCGGCTACGGGCGTGCCCGCCTGCGCAACAACCGTCATCGCGCCTGGCTCATATAATGTAATCCCCGACATCTTCGCCGTGCTCACACCTGCACCCACAACCTCAATCCCCATCGTGCCACCGCCGCTGATGCACAAAGGCCCCTGCGCGGACGCAACAACTTCGGCCAGCTCAACTTCATCCGACGGGGTGTACATATCTTTCTTGGCCATAAATCCTCTGGGGGTTTGGGGGCAAAGCCCCCATTCACGTCAATTATTCAGCTGCAATCGCAAGTGCGCGTCGCGCATCAGATGCATCGAGCGGGAAAACTTTGGCTGGGTTCAACAACCATTGCGGATCAAATACGTCCTTCACCGTCATCTGCGCATCCAGATCAACTGGTGCATATTGCACATGCATCAAGTCCCGCTTTTCGATGCCCACGCCATGCTCGCCCGTAAGGCATCCCCCCACCTCGACACAAAGCTTGAGGATATCCGCGCCGAACGCCTCGCAACGCTCCAGATCACCAGGTTTATTGGCATCAAACAGGATCAGCGGATGCATGTTCCCGTCGCCCGCATGAAACACATTCCCAACTTTCAATCCGCATTCTTCAGACATTTCGCCAATGCGGCGTAAAACATAAGGCAGGCTGGACACAGGAATGGTTCCATCCAAACACATATAGTCGTTGATCTGCCCCATCGCCCCAAAGGCACTCTTGCGGCCCAACCAAATTGCAGCACTCTCTTCGGCTGATTTGCTTTGGCGCAACTCAACAGGGTTATGGCGCTGCGCAATCTCCATGATCAAGGACAGCTGGTGATCAATCTCGGCGTCTGATCCCTCAACCTCTACGATCAACAAAGCCTCGCACATCGGGTAGCCCGCGTGGGCAAAGGCCTCGGTCGCCTCGATGCAGGGGCGATCCATAAATTCAATCGCGACAGGCAAAACACCCGCTTTGATGATGTCAGAAACGCATTGCCCCGCGACCTCATTATCATCGAACCCCATCAGAACAGGGCGCGCGCCCTCGGGCTTGTGCAAAATCCGCAATGTGGCTTCGGTCACGACACCCAGCTGCCCTTCCGATCCGCAAATGACGCCCAGCAAATCCAAGCCCCCCGCATCCAGATAGGCACCGCCGATATCGACGATCTCACCGTCCATCATCACCATTTTCACGCCCATCAGATTGTTCGTGGTCACCCCATACTTCAAACAATGCGCCCCGCCCGAGTTCATGGCGATATTGCCCGCAATGGCGCAGGCCAATTGGCTGGAAGGGTCAGGCGCATAAAAGAACCCGTCTTCCTCAACCGCGCCAGTCACGCTCAGGTTCGTGCGCCCTGTTTGCACGCGGATGATGCGGTTTTCGTAATCTGTCTCGATCACATCGCTCATCCGTGCGACCCCAAGGATCACACAATCAGCGGTCGGCAAGGCGCCCCCCGCCAGTGACGTCCCCGACCCGCGCGGCACAACAGGCACGCCTTCTTCATGGCAGATGCGCAAAACATCCGACACTTCTTGGGTATTGGCGGGAAGCACGGCAACCATCGGCGGACAGCGATATGCGGTCAGCGCATCACACTCATAGGCGCGTGTCTCGGAGACTTCGTGGATGACTGCGTCTTGCGGCAGCACCGCGCTCAGCCGTTCAACAACGCGCGCTTTGCGGGCCAAGACATCCTGATTGGGGACAGGCATTTCCATGATGTGCTCCAGATATAGCTCTTGGTAAAATAATATTACCAATTCTCGGAACCCGCAAGCTTATTCCAACAATCTTTAACGGTCAGTTTACCTATACACCGCGACCGCGGGCTGCATTGACCCACAAGCAGACTGGTATCGCCCCCCGATGCGTCCTAGACAGGAGCTATGATATCGCTTGAAACCCTGTCCCTCTTGTCCTCTTTGGACTTTGCCGCATTCGCGCTGCTGCTTGCCTTGTGGTGCTTGATCGGCTGGCGAATCGAACATCCCGCAGCACAAAAACCCTCAACCTCGATGATCATGGCCGATTACAGACGCCAATGGATGAAACAAATGGCGGCCCGCGAAGTCCGCATTTTTGACGCCCAGACCATTGGAACACTGCGCCAAGGCACCTCGTTTTTCGCCTCGACCTGCGTCATCGCGATTGGCGGAACATTGGCGCTGATTGGCAACGCGGACCAAGTTGCAGGCGTTGCGGCTGATCTGACAGCAACAAGCGACCCCGCCATTGTTTGGGAGCTTAAGCTGCTGGTTATCATCTTCTTTTTGACCAACGGCTTTCTGAAATTTGTGTGGTCCAACCGCCTGTTTGGCTACTGCTCGGTTCTGATCGGCGCGACACCGAACAAAGCGGACAATCCACAGACACCCGATTCAAAACTGGACAGCATTGGCCGCAAAGCCGCTGAACTGAACATCACTGCGGCGCGCACATTTAATCGCGGCTTACGTGCAATTTATTTTGCATTGGCGGCTGTAGCGTGGTTGGCTGGGCCTATACCTCTGGTTGTTGCCGCGATTGTGACCTTTATTGTGATCTGGCGGCGGGAATTCGCTTCTCATTCGCGCAAGGCGCTATTGGAAGCCGATATCTAAGACCCTATATTCCGTTTTTAGCACTGGATATTGATCATGTTTTATAAAACTCTAATTGCGACAACATTCCTCGGCTCTTCGGCCTTTGCAGACCCTGCTATTGTGCAATCGGTCAGCGTCTCAAAAATAAACGATGCTTACACTTTCAACGTCACCGTTCTACACAGCGACAAAGGCTGGGAAGACTACGCCGATGCATGGCGGATCAAGGACATGAACGGCACATTGCTGGGAGAGCGCAAACTGACGCACCCGCATGTGAATGAACAGCCTTTCACGCGGTCCCTGTCAGGTGTGCGTATCCCTGCTGGTGTAGATTCGGTGGTGGTCGAAGTCCGTGACACAGTCGGCGGATGGGCCCCAAAAAGCAAAACCGTCAAGCTACCCTAGACGCGGTGGTACGGTCCACCTGACAGGATCGAGGCCGCGCGGTACAATTGTTCGGCCAACATCACGCGCACCATCATGTGCGGCCAGACCATCGCCCCAAAAGACAGCAGATGGTCGGCCTGCCCGCGCAGCTGGGGATCAATGCCGTCCGCGCCACCGATGATAAACACCAAATCGCTGCGCCCGCCATCGCGCCAATTCTCAATGCGGCGGGCAAATTTAGGCGAGGTTTCAACAACGCCGCGTTCATCCAGCGCGCAAATCACCGCGCCTTGCGGCACAGCACGGCGCAACAGCGCCGCCTCTCCTGCCATACCGCCGCCTTTGCGGTCGTCCACCTCCAACACAGAAACCGGCCCAAGGGACAGGCCCCGGCCGGTTCTATCAAAGCGTTTCAGATAGTCGTCGATCAGCGTTTTTTCAGGACCCGCCCGCAGCCGGCCCACAGCACAAATATGGACCTTCATCTGCGCGCAAACCCCTTTTGCAGTTACTCAGCTGAATCAGGCTGTGGCAGCCACATCTTTTCCAGCTGGTAGAATTCGCGCACTTCGGGGCGGAACACATGCACAACAACATCGCCTGTATCGACCAGCACCCAGTCGCCAGTGCCTTTGCCTTCAGTGCGCACGGTGTGGCCGTACTCATCCTTAACGCGCTGCGCCAATTTTTCGGAAATGGCACTAACCTGACGTGTAGAGCGGCCCGAGCAGATGATCATGTGATCTGCAATCTCGGTCTTCCCGCGCAGATCAATCTGCACGATATCTTCCGCGCTGTCATCTTTCAGCGATGACAGTACCGTTTCCAACAACAGATCGCTTGTCGCTTTCTTTTGGCCAGCCATTATAACTGCACCACTGATTGCAGGCAGACCTGCTTGAATTTGCGTAGACAGGACATTGTCCTCCTTCTGTCGCGCCGTCAGACCCCCGGCGCTGGGGATGAAAGTGCCAACTAACAACGCGCGCGGCACAATTCAATGCCAAGGCGTGTCACAGGCAATTGTACGCTGCACCCTGTGACGAATTTGTGCACCCTACTCTTCTGGTAACATCTTAATTTCGCGTTGGGGGAATGGAATAGAGATGTTGTTTTCTTGAAACGTATCCCAAAGCGCCAAAAACACGTTCCCCCGAATATTGGTTAACCCCCCCGTGGGGTCCTTAATCCAAAACCGCAGAATATAATCAACAGAACTGTCCCCAAAGCCCACAATATGACAAACTGGTGCCTTGTGATCCAGCACGCGCTCCACACTCATCGCGGCGGCGATCGCCAACTTGCGCACAACATGCGGATCATCGCCATAGGCCGTTCCGAAATGGATATCGAGCCGCACAAAATCGTTTGAATGCGACCAGTTAACCACCTGCCCTGTGATCAGATCCTCATTCGGAATCAAATATTCCTTACCGTCCCGCGTGACCACCGACGCATAGCGCGCGCCCAGCGTTTGTATCCAGCCAAAGGTCTCGCCGAGTGAAATCACGTCTCCTGGCTTGATGGATTTATCCAGTAGAATAATGACGCCCGACACCAGATTGGACACCACCTTTTGCAGACCAAAGCCCAGACCAACACCGATCGCACCCGACAGCACCGCAAGCCCTGTCAGATCAACACCAACGGCCTTGACCCCCATGTAGATCGCAATGCCGTACATGCCCAATTGCACGGCCTTCACCGCCAACACCTGCATAGAAGGGCTGATGTCCTCGTTTTTACGGATCGTGCTGGCTGTTGCTTGGGAGACAATCCGCGCAAAAGTCGCCAAGACACCGATCACAACAATCGCTGTGATCAGCGACAACACCGACAGGCGAAAATCGCCCAAATTCAACGCGATACGGTCTAGAAACGCCCCCACATCATCCGCAACATTCAGGAAATACAGCGTCGCGTAGATCCACAGCGCCCAAATCACCGTGCGCCGGATTGGCCTGTTTCGCACCATTTGCGCGGCAAAGGCGATGCCAACCCAAACAGCCGCCAACGTCGCCGCAACGCCAACCAAATAGGACCGCGACGGCCATGTGATGTTTTGCATCACCAAATAGACCAACCACGCCAGTACCGCGAACATTGCTAGGCCCATCCGCCGCTTAAATTGCACGATGACCCGCAGCTGCCACTTGGACCATCCCCCACGTGCGCGGGCATAGTTATCTAAAACTGCGCCGCCCTGCAGATGCATGCACCATGCCAAAAACGCCAAAACGGCGATGATAATTACCTGATTCTGCCGCCACCCCGGTTGGGCCACCCCTATGAAAAAGCTCAGCACATTGGTCCAAAGTTCCTGAAGCGTCAGCAGGAAATCCGTGAACGGGTCGTCTGGGTCTTGCATATCGGCTCCTTCTTGCACCGAAATCGTCGCATGTTGCCCCATCTCCTGCAACCCTTGCAGCAAAGCCACCAGCCGTGTATCCCCCTGCCCAT
>JBDVSG010000096.1:0-17885 GCA_039967155.1 Sulfitobacter sp.
GGCCACGGGCATGGGCATTCGTTTGGACGGCGGCACCGCCTATGCGGGCGGCGTGATCACGCGCTACTACGACAGCCTGCTGACCAAAGTGACCGCCAAAGCGCCAACGCCAGAGATGGCCATCGCACGGATGGACCGCGCTCTGCGTGAATTCCGTATTCGCGGCGTGTCTACAAACATTGCGTTTGTGGAGAATCTGCTAAAGCACCCGACCTTCCTCGACAATACATACCACACGAAATTCATTGACGAGACACCGGATCTATTCACCTTCAAGGCGCGCCGCGACCGCGGCACCAAAGTGCTGACCTATATCGCCGACATCAGCGTCAACGGGCACCCCGAAACCAAGGACAAGCCCCTACCCGCCCACGCCGCGCGCGCACCGCTGCCTCCGGTCAACCGCGCAGAGCCGATGATGGGCACGCGCAACTTGCTGGAACAAAAAGGCCCGCAAGCCGTGGCCGACTGGATGGGCCAGCAACGTCAGTTGCTGATCACCGACACAACCATGCGCGATGGCCATCAGTCCTTGCTTGCCACGCGCATGCGCAGCCATGACATGATCAAAGCAGCGCCTGCCTATGCGGCCAACCTGCCCACGCTCTTCTCGGTTGAATGCTGGGGGGGGGCTACATTTGATGTGGCGTATCGTTTCTTGCAGGAATGCCCTTGGCAGCGCCTGCGCGACATTCGCGAAAAGATGCCAAACATCATGACGCAAATGCTGCTGCGCGCCTCGAACGGTGTGGGCTACACCAACTATCCCGACAACGTCGTGCAGCATTTTGTGAAAACCGCCGCCAGCAGCGGTGTCGACGTGTTCCGCGTATTCGACAGCCTGAACTGGGTGGAAAACATGCGCGTTGCGATGGATGCGGTACAAGAGGCCAACAAGGTTTGCGAAGGCACGATCTGCTACACTGGCGATATTTTTGACCCCGAGCGGGCAAAATACGACCTGAAATACTATGTCGCGATGGGCAAACAGCTGCGCGATGCGGGGGCCCATGTTCTGGGTCTCAAAGACATGGCTGGCCTGCTGAAACCTGCCCAAGCCCGCGTTTTAGTCCGCGCCCTGAAATCCGAGGTCGGCCTGCCGATCCATTTCCACACCCATGACACCGCAGGCATCGCCACGGCGACTATCCTTGCCGCCTCTGAGGCGGGTGTGGATGCGGTTGATTGCGCCATGGACGCGTTTTCGGGCAATACATCACAGGCCACATTGGGGTCGGTTGTCGAAGCCTTGCGCCACACCGACCGCGACACTGGTCTGGATATGGATGCCGTGCGCGAAGTCTCGGATTACTGGGAAGAAGTGCGCCACCAATACGCGGCGTTTGAAACAGGCATGCAGGCCCCCTCTTCCGAGGTATATTTGCACGAAATGCCCGGTGGCCAGTTCACCAACCTCAAGGCGCAGGCCTCCAGCCTTGGTCTGGATGACCGCTGGCCCGAAGTTGCGCGCACCTACCGCGATGTGAACCAAATGTTTGGCGATATCGTAAAAGTGACACCTTCCTCCAAGGTTGTCGGTGACATGGCCCTGATGATGGTGTCCCAAGGCCTGACACGTGCCCAAGTGGAAGACCCCGACACGGATGTGTCCTTCCCTGACAGTGTTGTCGACATGATGCGCGGCAATTTGGGCCAACCGCCTGCCGGTTTCCCAGACGGCATCGTGAATAAGGTGCTGAAGGGCGAAAAACCCAATACCGATCGCCCAGGTGCACATTTGGAATCCGTAGATCTAGAGGCGCTGCGCGCCGAATTGGCCGAAAAATTCGACACTGAAATCGACGACGAAGATCTCGCAGGGTATCTCATGTACCCAAAGGTCTACACCGATTACATGACACGCCACGAAACCTACGGCCCCGTACGGACCCTGCCCACACCAACCTTCTTCTACGGCATGGAACCCAGCGATGAAATCGCGGCCGAGATTGACCCTGGCAAAACGCTGGAAATCCGCCTGCAAGCCATTGGCGAGACCAACGAAGACGGCGAAGTGAAGGTCTTCTTTGAACTTAACGGTCAGCCGCGGGTGATCCGCGTGCCCAACCGTCTGGTCAAAGCAACCACACAACAACGCCCCAAAGCCGAAACAGGCAATGCCAACCACATTGGCGCGCCGATGCCGGGTGTTGTGGCCTCTGTCGGCGCGGTTGTCGGACAATCCGTTAAAGAAGGGGATCTGCTGCTGACCATCGAAGCCATGAAAATGGAAACAGGTCTGCATGCAGAACGCGATGCAGTGGTCAAAGCTGTTCACGTGGTAGCGGGCGGCCAGATCGACGCCAAAGACCTGCTGGTTGAACTGGAAGACGAATAAGTCTTTTGATCACGCCTCTTTAGGCCGGTTTGTTACCGCTGCTGCCCGTTGTGTGTTTTGCTCAGCGCGCTTGTCGTCAGACAGCGCCCAGTAGCGCACAGCTGACGTTGGCGCGCTGCGGGCCGCTGGTTTTCTGCGGGGTTCTGCCCTGTTGGGGCCCTGTGCGCTGGCCATCCTTGGCCACGCTCTGAGCTGATACAACTTTTTTCGAGATCGGGCATTTTAACTCTTGCGGCGACCGGCGCGGGGAGCTAAATCACCCCTACTAACGGATGCGGGCGTAGCTCAGGGGTAGAGCATAACCTTGCCAAGGTTAGGGTCGGGCGTTCGAATCGCCTCGCCCGCTCCAGTTAGTTCTTCCAATACCCCGGAAGGAAAACGATCAAGGGCCGCCTTCGGGTGGTCCTTTCGTCGTTTTAGGGCACCCCAAGATTGCAGAGTTTTCCAAGGCCAATCACCCCCCCTAAACATACAAAATGGCCTGTAAAAACACAGCGCCACATCGGCCCGCGGCGGTGCATTTCTCACAGACAGATCTTTCTGCACTAACCGCAGTTAAAAACCCTTGCGGCCCCCAGCCCATAGAGCTAAATCACCCCTACTAACGGGATGCGGGCGTAGCTCAGGGGTAGAGCATAACCTTGCCAAGGTTAGGGTCGGGCGTTCGAATCGCCTCGCCCGCTCCAGTTAGTCAAACAAAACAAAGAGTTGCAACGCAAGTTGCGGCTCTTGTTTTCGTTTTGGGGGTAAGAAACCTGCCCTTCCCCTTCCTGCCAGAGGTTCCGCAGACCGCCCCTTCAGCAAGCGCACATCGCGTCCAAAAAGGGCCGCGCGCATCGCGCACAGCCTCTTCACCCCCACCATCTGGCCTCAGCTTGATTAAGCCTTCACAGACTTCATAAATCGGTCGCGGATCACAACGGGATCCATCGTGATCACCGGCAGTTTGATGTTGCCGCTATCGCATTTGCAGACGATCACAGTCATCTTTTTGCCCGCGATCGCAGACTGCAACACGGGGGCAAGATCTTTGTCCTGCACTTCGATCACATTTTCACAGCCGCAGGCCGTTGCCACCGCCGCAAGCGATGTTTTTTTGCCTGCATAGGTCGGCTGATCCCCCGTCGACCCATATGACCCATTGTCGATGATCAGCAGGATGTAATTGTCAGCGACGTTATTTGCGATTGTGGGCAAAGTGCCAAGGTTCGTCAGAACAGATCCATCGCCATCGATGGAAATCACTGTTTTGTCTTGGGCCAACGCCAACCCCAAACCGATAGAGGAAGACAGCCCCATGGTCCCCAACATATAGAAGTTCGTGGGCTGGTCGTCGATCATATGCAGCTCTTGACTGGGCAGGCCGATGTTACAGATGACCAATTGGTCGCGGATGATGGGCGCGATGTCGCGCAGGATTTCTGAACGGATCATTGGTCGCCATAGCCTCCCCAGAAGTTGGCATCGGTCAGGATGGCCACGGGTTTGTTGCACATAAAGGTGTATTTTAAAATTGCGTCCAGTTCCTCCACATCGGATTGGCGGTGGAAGTGGTAGGTCGGCACGTTCATCTCGGCCAACAACCCCTTGGTGTGGATCGCCATTTCAACCTGGCAGGCAATAGGTTCGCGTAGCTCTCCCCTGTAGGATATGAGCATCGGCAGCGGCATTCGGTAATATTGGATCAGCGTCGCCAATGTGTTGATTGTGACACCAATTGCAGTGTTTTGCATAATGATGGCGGGGCGTTTACCGCCCATGAAGGCACCTGCGCACAGGCCCATGCCCTCGTCTTCTTTATTCGATGGAATGTGGAAGATCTCGTCGCGCGCCTCGATCTCGTCAATCACACCGGCCAGCTGTTTGCAGGGCACGGTTGTGACAAAAGAAATGTCGTTGGCAACAAGATCATCCGTGATCTTCTTGTCGATATTCATCATTTTTAGATTTTCCCGATGGTTACAGTTAAGTGGTATTCCTTGTTCACAAGCGCAGGTTGCAAGCTGCTGTTTTTCCACGTCAGAGCCTCCCCACCCCGCGCATTCATTTTGCGGTGAACCCTCCATCCACCATCAAAACCTGTCCCGTCACATAGGAAGATGCCGCAGAGCATAAAAACAGCAGCGGCCCTTCTAGGTCTGCCATTGCGCCGTTGCGCTGCACGCAGGTCTGCGCCGCATTGCGCGCGGCGCGATCTGGGTCGCGGAACACAGGCTTCGTCAGCTCTGTTGGGAAAAATCCCGGACCAATGGCATTGGCTGTGATGCCGCTGGCGGACCATGCTTCGGCCATAGCGCGTGTCAACTGGCCGACGCCACCTTTACTGGCCCCATATGCGATGCTGTGCGGAAAGGCGCGGGTGGTTTGCAGCGAGGCAAAATTTACGATGCGGCCCCAGCCCTTTGCTTTCATGGCTGGCACCATGGCCTGCGACAAAAAGAAGGGTGCGGATAAGTTCAACGCCAAGGTCGCATCCCATCCCTGCGCCGTCACATCCTCTGCCGCTTCGCGCTTGTTGATGCCCGCCGCATGCACGACGATGTCCGGTGCGCCAAAGGGGGTATTGATCGCGCCGACCAAATCAGGAATGCCATCGCGCACTGCCACATCCGCCGAAACTGTGGCCGAGTTTTCGCCAATCTCGCGCTGCAGCTGATCCAAAGCACCCTGACGTCGCGCCACCGCAACCACACAGGCCCCCGC
Source organism: Sulfitobacter sp. (assembly GCA_039967155.1). Taxonomy (GTDB): domain Bacteria; phylum Pseudomonadota; class Alphaproteobacteria; order Rhodobacterales; family Rhodobacteraceae; genus Sulfitobacter. The sequence continues at coordinate 5,042 of JBDVSG010000096.1, forward strand.
CGCCGCAAGCGTAAGCGCTGCATGCCGCCCGATGCCTGCACTTGCGCCAGTCACACAAGCCACCCGCCCCGTCAGATCAAAAAGCCCGCGCGGATCATCCATTGGATGTCAGATCGAATGTTTCATGCGGGAAATATTTGGCCAAACGCACATCAGCTGATCGCGCATGCCCTTCCATCCCCTCAAGACGGCTGATGCGGGCCGTTGCTTCGGCCACCGCCTTGGATCCATCGCGCGTTGCGCGCTGCCAAGTGACGATCTTCATGTATTTATGCACAGATAACCCACCTGTGTAACTTGCCGCCCCAGAGGTGGGCAGGACATGGTTGGTGCCTGTTGCCTTATCCCCATAAGAGACGGTGGTTTCTTCCCCCAAAAACAAGGAGCCATAGCAGGTCAACCGATCCAGCCACCACTCTAGATCGGCGGCCTGAACCGTCAGATGTTCGGGCGCGTATTCGTCAGAACAGGCGGCCATATCTTCGCGGTCCGCGCATAGGATCACCTCGGCATAGTCGCGCCATGCAGCGCATGCGTTTTTGCGGTTCAACTCGGGCAGCTGGGCGATCAGGTCGGGCACCAGATCCATTACTTTTTCCGCCAGCGCACGGTCATCTGTGACCAACCAAACTGGCGAATTATAGCCGTGCTCGGCTTGGGAGACCAAGTCAGTTGCAACAATATGCGCATCCGCGTCTTTATCTGCCAAGATCAGACTGTCGGTTGGGCCCGCAATCATATCAATGCCGACACGACCAAAGAGAATGCGCTTGGCCTCGGCCACAAACTGGTTTCCAGGTCCAACAAGAATATTGGCTTTTGACAGGCCGAACAGCCCAAACGTCATAGCCGCAATCCCCTGCACCCCGCCCATCGCCATGATTTTATCCGCGCCACAGATATGGGCTGCATAAACGACTGCAGGGTTTACGCCGACATCCGGACGCGGGGGCGAGCAAGCCGTGATATGCCCGCATCCGGCAACTTTCGCGGTGGTCACCGTCATGATCCCCGAGGCGATATGGCTATAACGTCCCCCAGGAATGTAACATCCCGCCGCATCAATCGGGATCGCCTTTTGCCCTGCAATGAGACCGGGACAGATTTCATATTCCACATCCGACACCGTCGCCTTTTGCGCCTGAGCAAAGCGTTTCACGTTATCATGGGCAAATTGAATGTCGGCCTTCAGCTTTTCTGGAACCAAAGCACAGGCAGCAGCGATTTCAGCTGAGGTCATCACAACGCCCCCTTCATAACGGTCGAATTTAGCCGCATATTCCAGTGCTTTTGCATCCCCGCCTGCTTCGATCTCGGCGAGGATCGTTTTCACCACCTCATGGGTTTCGGATGCATCCGATTCAGCCGTAAGCCGTGCCTTTTTCAGGTAGTTGCGGGGCATTTAATGTGATCCTATTTCAAATTTTTTTGCAAAATAACGGCGCCACGGGTCGTTTGTGCCGACAGCAGCTGCACCAGTCGAGGCCAGCTTGCCGTACCACCTACGGCCATGTGACTTTGACCCGCGTCTTTGTGGCTGTCGCAATGAATGCCGTTGTATTTTCAAAAGCCGTTAATTTTGCTGTATTCAAAGGCAGTGTAAGCGCTTACATTACAACCATGCAAGCGCTTACATCATACAAGAACCGACCTCTCCCACTCACAGGTCAGATTTCGTGCGCTCTACGCCCCAGCCCCCCAAGCGAGCACATGTCATATGCGCAGTAACGGAACGACACCCACCATTGATGACGTTGCCAAACTGGCAGAGGTTTCCACAGCAACCGTATCGCGATGCCTGAACACCCCTGACAGCGTGGCGAAAACAACCCGTAAAAAAGTCTTCCGCGCAGTAGAAACGCTGGGCTATACGCCCAACTTTGGCGCCCGCGTGATGGCCGCCCAGCGCACGTTTACAATTGGCGCGATCATCCCGACGATGGTCAACGCCATATTTGCCAGAGGCATTCAGGCCTTTCAGGAGACACTGCACACGCGCGGGTATACGTTGCTGGTTTCCAGCCATGCCTATTGCCCCCAGATGGAAAAAGAGCAAATCCGCACCTTGGTCGGGCGTGGCGCTGACGGCGTGCTGTTAATTGGATATGAGCGCGACCCGCAACTCTACAAATATCTAGAACAACAAGGCGTCCCCGCGTTAATCGCATGGGCATATGCCCCCCACATAAACATGCCCGCTATCGGTTTTCACAACCGCGCTGGAATGGAAATGCTGGCCAATCATGTCATTGCCCAAGGCCATAGGCGCATTGCCTATATTTCTGGCGTGACCCAAGGCAACGACCGTGCGGCAGAACGCCTTGCCGGTCTACAAGACGCCCTGCGCTCCCACGGTTTGCCAATCAAAGCGCTGCACGTGGCGGAGACCTCTTTTAAGGTTGAGAATGGCGAAACGGAAATGCACCGGATCATGCAGACCGCTGCTCCGCCCACTGTTGTCATGTGCGGCAATGATGTTCTGGCGGCAGGTGCGTTACGTGCTGCGCGCGCAAGGGGGCTGGAGGTGCCGCGCGACGTCTCGATCACTGGATTTGACGATATCGAGCTGGCCCGCGTCGTCACCCCCCCGCTGACAACCGTTCACCTGCCCCACAGCGAAATGGGCAAACAGGCTGCAACGGCTTTGATCGACATGATTGAAGGTGGACCTTATCCCGCGCCGCGCGCGCTACCGATTTCGGTTGAAATACGGGCATCGCTGGGGCCCGTCCCCCAACAAGAATAGCATGTTTCATTTCTAAGCGTGACAATCCCAACAGGCGGGATCAAGTTGCGAATTGAATGGATATTGAATGTAGAGGCCTGAAATGGACATATTAATAGCGGGCGCTGGGATCGTTGGGATCTCCACGGCCATCTGGCTGCAACGTGCAGGCCATAAGGTCACCGTTGTGGATCGCACAGGCCCCGCAAGCGGCACGAGCCATGGCAATGCTGGTGTTTTGGCCGCAGGAGCATTGATCCCTGTCACCACGCCTGGATTATTGGGCAAAACCCCCGCCATGCTGCTGGGCCGCGACGCGCCGCTATTTTTACGCTGGACTTATCTGCCGCGCATGCTGCCTTTCCTTGTCCGCTATCTAACCCATGCCAATGACGCCCATGTAGATCACTACGCCCGCGCGATGTCGGGATTGCTGCATGACACGGTGCAACAACACCAAGCGCTTGCTGCCGATACCCCTGCCGCACAATTCATTACCACCGAGGATTACTGCTTTGGGTATGCGACACAGGCAGCCTATAAAAAGGACCGTTATGGTTGGGACAAACGCGCGGCTCATGATGTGCAATTCGAGGTCGTGAGCGGGGCAGAATATGCCACCTATGACCCCACCTATGGCGATGCATTTGAAACCATTGTGCGCTGCAAGAACCACGGCCGCATCAGCGATCCCACCGCCTATATCATCGCCCTAGCCGATCATTTTATTGCCGAGGGCGGAACACTGCAGATTACAACCATCAATGACATCGAAATAAAGGATGGCACGATCAGCGCATTGATGACCGATGACGGGCCGTTAAGCGCTGATAAGATTGTCTTTGCCATGGGCCCATGGTCACGCAAAATCGCCCATAAACTGGGCGTGAAGGTCCCGTTTGAGAGCGAACGCGGCTATCACATTGAACTGACCAACCCCTCCACCATGCCACGCGCGCCGATGATGGTGGCCTCTGGCAAATTCGTGATGACCCCGATGAACGGCCGTCTGCGCGCAGCGGGTGTGATCGAATTTGGCGGGTTGGACGCTCAGGCTTCGCGCGCGCCCTTTGAGATGCTGCGCCGACAGGTCAAACGCCTTCTGCCCGATTTGGAATACGATGAAATCGTCGAATGGATGGGCCACCGACCCGCTCCTGCAGACAGCCTGCCGCTGATAGGTGCCAATGATAAAGGCAATTCCAGCTACAGCGCCTTTGGGCATCAACATGTTGGATTGACAGGCGGTCCAAAAACAGGTCGGATCATCGCAGAGTTGGTGAATGGCTCTACTCCCAATATGGACATGCAACCATTCAACCCTATGAAATACTCTTAATTTTTAAGGCCATAAGAGCCACATCAACACGGAGAACCCCATGACAACCTTCACAAAGATCGGCGCATCAGCCGCGGCAGCAGCCCTGATTGCAGGCAGCGCATTTGCAGACGGACATGCACAAAAATGGGACATGCCCATGGCTTATGCTGCGACGAATTTCCACTCGGAACAGGGTGTGATTTTTGCCGATAAAGTACGCGAATACACGGATGGCGCCATCGACATCACCGTTCATTCCGGTGGGTCACTGTTCGGCGGCGGCGATATTAAACGTGCCGTGCAAACCGGTCAGGTTAACATTGGCGAACGTTTCATGGCCGCGCATGCAAACGAGGCCCCTCTGCTGGGCTGGGACAACCTGCCCTTCCTTGCCACAACCTATGCCGACAACGAAAAACTATGGGGCGTGGCAAAAGAGACGGTCAACGCACAGTTGTCCGATCTGAACATGGTCGCCCTTTATACATGCCCATGGCCGGGTCAGGGGTTCTACTTTAACAAAGAGGTTTCCTCTTCTTCTGATACGCAGGGTGTGAAATTTCGCTCATATAACCCCGCCACTGCGACTTTTGCGGAAGAACTGGGCATGATCCCTGTGCAAATCGAAGCGGCTGAACTGTCCCAAGCATTGGCGACTGGCGTGGCCTCTGCGTTTATTTCATCGGGTGCGACAGGCTATGACCGTAAAGTTTGGGAACACCTGAGCCACTATTACAAGGTCAACGCATGGCTGCCGCGCAACTATGTTGTGGTCAACAAACAAGCATGGGAAGCGCTGGATGACGCCGCACGCGCAGGGCTGACAAAAGCTGCCGATGAAACCGCTGTTACCTGTGCGGCGAAATCTGAGGAACTGTCAGACTTCTACTTTGCCGAGCTGGCGAAAAACGGCATGACCGTCACCGATGCTGGTCCAGAATTTCTGGGTGAGCTGAAAGCCATTGGTGAAAAAATGACTGCGGAGTGGCTGGAGACAACAGGCGCGGACGGCCAAGCCATCCTAGACGCCTACAAAGCCGCCGAGTAAGCCCAAAACACATCAGCCTGCGCGGGGTTGCCCCTTGCGCAGGCAACATACCAAAGGAATCCCCCCCATGCGTGACTGGTCCCCTGTCCTAGGCCTGCCCCTATGGGTGTGGCTGTTTGTCTTGCCCTCCCTCTTTGGGTTGGTTTGCTTTTTTGCCCGCCCCACATTGCAGCGCGCGCTGCGTCCTGTTTGGCGTGTGCTGGATGGTATCTACTTTGCCAGCGGCGCAATTGCGGCCTGTTTTATGGTGACCATTCTACTGCTGATTGTCGCGCAAATGATCGCACGTTGGACCAGTGTTGCGCTGCCTGGCACGACCGAATTCGCAGGCTATGCCATGGCGGCCACGTCCTTCTTTGCGCTGTGTCATGCGCTGACCTATGGCGCCCATATCCGTGTGTCGATTGTCCTGAACTGGAACCGGCACACGTCCCGTTGGTTGGATATTTTTGCCGTTTTCGGTGCTGCGGTCATCGCCACGTATTTTGCGCGCTTCGCCGTCAAAACCAACATCTTTTCCGAGATGCTGAACGACCGCACACAAGGTCAGGACCAAATCCCCGAATGGGTGGTGACGTTTTTCAGCCTGCCCGCCACCCCTGTGGGCGACTGGGGCAGCGCGATGGCCAATGCCTCGGGCAAGATGGTCTTTACGCCTGTGTGGATTCCGCAGCTGGCCATGTCCGTAGGCGCGATCCTGTTGGCGATTGCGCTTTGGGATACGCTCTACCGCACAATTATCACGGGTAAGAACCCCATCGTTTCTGAAGGGGTCGAATGATGATCGAAGCCTATGCAACCGTTGTCTTTCTTTGCGTTTTATTCACGTTACTGGCGTCTTCCATCTGGATTGGTCTTGCCCTGATGGGCGTCGCTTGGGTGGGGCTGGAGCTGTTCACAACGCGCCCTGCAGGGGATGCGATGATCACCACCATCTGGACGTCTTCCAGCAGCTGGACCCTCACCGCGCTGCCATTGTTCATTTGGATGGGGGAAATCCTGTATCGCACCCGCCTGTCCCAAGACATGTTTCGCGGATTGGCCCCATGGATGCGCTGGTTGCCGGGTGGGTTACTGCACACAAACATCGCTGGCTGCACCATTTTCGCTGCGGTCTCGGGCTCTTCTGCGGCGACCCTGACGACCGTCGGTAAAATGAGCATCCCCGAACTGCGCAAGCGGGGCTACCCCGAATATATGATCATCGGCACATTGGCAGGCGCCGCCACATTGGGCCTGATGATCCCGCCTTCGCTGACATTAATCGTCTACGGCGTCTCAATCAACGAAAGCATTATCAAACTGTTCATGGCTGGTATCATTCCAGGCCTTGTGCTTGCCGCGTTGTTCATGGGCTATATCGCTGTCTGGCATTTCGTCAAACCCGATCAACGCCCCCCCGCCGAGCCCCCCATGTCATTTGGTGACATGCTCGCCGAGAGCCGCTTTCTGATCCCTGTGCTCATGTTGGTTTTTTCCGTCATCGGATCGATGTATTTTGGCTGGGCCACCGCCACCGAGGCCGCGGCCGTGGGTGTTTTGGGTTCCCTTACCCTTGCCATGCTGCAAGGTTCGCTGACCTTTGGGACCTTTTTGCAGAGCCTGATGGGCGCCACAAGAACCTCGGCGATGATCGCGCTGATCTTGATGGGGGCGGCGTTTTTATCACTGTCGATGGGCTTTACGGGCCTGCCGCGCGCGCTGGCTGCTTGGATCGACGGAATGGATCTGTCGCCGATCACGCTCATCGCGGCGCTTACCGTGTTCTACATTATCCTTGGCATGTTTTTGGACGGGATTTCGTCTGTCGTGCTGACCATGGCGATTGTTGAGCCGATGATCCGCCAAGCGGGCATTGACGTCGTATGGTTCGGTATTTTCATCGTCGTTGTGGTTGAGATGGCACAGGTTACGCCGCCCATTGGTTTTAACCTGTTTGTCCTGCAAGGCATGACCAAACACGAGATTTCCTACATCTCAAAGGTCGCGCTGCCGATGGTTGGACTGATGCTGCTGATGGTCGTGATCCTCGTTGCATTCCCTGAGGTCGCAACATGGTTGCCCGATAAGATCAGCGCCAATCAAACCCGATGATACCGCGCGTAACGGTCCTGCAACTGGACACGGGTTTCCCCCGCATTGCGGGGGATGTTGGCTGCGCTGACAGTTACGCGCGGCCTCCGCAGATCATCCGCATTGCGGGGGCCAGTGTTGGGCGTATTGTCACCGACCGCCCCCAAGACATTGATATCACGCCCTTTGAGGAGGCGCTCAGCCATGCAGAAGGCGACATCATCACAACCTCTTGCGGATTTTTATCCTATTGGCAGACCCATCTTGCCGCTTTGACAGATCGCCCCTTTGTGAGCTCTGCCTTGATTGCGCTGCCGACCTTGGCACAGCGCTACAGGCCAGATCAACTGCGCATTCTGACATTTGATGCCACCACCCTTGGGCCTGCGCATCTAGGCGATCATCCGCAGTATGCCGCCAGCCTGATTGGCCTGCCCCCCGATCACCACCTGAGGCAAGTCATCACGCAGGATCTATCGCCCCTAAACCCTACACGTGCATCGGCCGAAATCGTCGATTTGATCAGCGATAACCACACAGCAGAGCACAAACATATCTTGCTAGAATGCACCAACCTGCCCCCCTACCGTGCTGCGATCACGGCTGCCACAGGGCTGCTCGTCACTGACATCCTCAGCGTGATTGAGGCTGGATGCAAAGGTAGTATCGCGGCAGAATTTGCGTGCGCGCCTTAGTTGATCGGAAACCGCGTTAGGCAAACGGGTGCGTTGCGCTGGTAATCCTCTAATGTCGCATCGATGCTGCGGCGATCGCGCATCGCGGCCAAAGCGCGCTTCTTTTCGGTCCAATTGCCGCTCACGTGCCGCTCTAGCATCAAGATCGAAATCCCAACCAACACGTCTTTTTCGGGATCATCCATCAGCCCCGCTTGGTTCAGGGTCACCCCTGTCATCGCCATCATGTTTGCACAACGGATTGCCGCGGCTTCCTCGCCGGCATAGACCCGTTGGCCCGCAACAACAGGGCCTGCCACCAGTGCCAAGACCAACGCCAACACCGGCGCGCCACGATTTGCCATAGCACAGTACATTCTACGCATAGTGTTGCTCCTGAAACGGGTAACCCTAGGCTGTCACGAAGACACCAGCGCTGCAATCCCCCTTCGCCCCTTGGCCTGAGGGTCAGCGCTGTTATAAGGACACAAATACGTCAACGGAGGCCCGCAATGCGCAGCGCAAAAATTACCCGCACGACAGCCGAGACCAACATCAGCGTCGACATCAACCTCGACGGCACTGGAATCTACGACAACAAGACCGGTGTGGGGTTCTTTGACCACATGCTGGACCAACTGTCGCGCCACGCACTGATCGACATGACCGTGCGCTGCGAAGGCGATCTGCACATCGACGACCACCACACCGTCGAAGACGTCGGCATCGCTTTGGGCCAAGCCCTGACACAAGCCATGGGCGACAAACGCGGCATCGTGCGCTACGGCTCTTGCCTGTTGCCGATGGATGATGCGCAGGTGCGCGCGGCGCTGGATCTTTCTGCGCGGCCCTTTTTGATTTGGAACGTCGATCTGCCCGCTGCGAAAATCGGCACATTCGATACCGAACTGGTGCGCGAATTTTTCCAAGCCTTCGCCACCCACGGCGGCATCACCCTGCACGTTGATCAGCTGCACGGATTTAACAGCCACCACATCGCCGAGGCCGCCTTCAAGGCTGTCGCACGCGCGCTGCGCGATGCGCTTGAAAGCGATCCGCGCAAATCCGATGCGATCCCCTCCACCAAAGGCATGCTCTGAATGCGCACAGCAATTATTGATTACGAAAGCGGCAACCTCCACTCTGCCCACAAGGCGTTTGAGCGCATGGCGCGCGAGGCAGATGCAGGCGAGGTCATCGTCACCACGGACGCCGATGTCATCGCGCGTGCCGACCGCATTGTGCTGCCTGGCGATGGGGCCTTCCCTGCCTGCATGAGCGCCCTCAAAGGCAAAAGTGGCATCTATGACGCGATGATCGAAGCGGTTGAGGTCAAAGGCCGCCCCTTTCTGGGCATCTGCGTCGGCATGCAGCTGATGGCCACATGGGGCCGCGAATATGAAGACACCAAGGGCCTTAATTGGGTGGGCGGTGAAGTCACACGCATTACGCCCAGCGACACTTCGCTAAAGGTGCCGCATATGGGCTGGAACGATCTGATCATCGACGTGCCGCACGCGGTGTTTGATGGGATCACATCTGGCGACCACACCTATTTTGTACACAGCTACCACATGGCGGTCGCCGATCCTGCGCAACGTCTGGCCCATGTGGATTACGCCAGTGATGTCACCGCCGTGATTGGCCGCGACAATATGCTGGGCATGCAATTTCATCCCGAGAAAAGCCAAGCCACCGGCCTACGCTTGATCTCGAACTTCCTGACGTGGAAACCTTAAACGCACCAACAGGCGCAAGTCTGCTGGCCGCTGGCGGCCTTTGCCGCCGTTTGTATCACGCGGAGCGCTGCGTTTGCTCTTGGCAGATCGGTTCAAGGCCGCATTCCATGCTCTTGGGCCTAGGTTGACGTGAGCGCGCGTTGCACCTGAGGCCATTCCGTGCAAAACCACGCCCCAAGCATAGACACGAAGGACGCCAGACCATGATCCTCTACCCTGCCATTGACCTCAAAGACGGCCAAGCCGTGCGCCTTGTTCATGGAGACATGGACCGCTCAACCGTGTTCAACGACAATCCTGCCGCCCAAGCACAGGAATTTGTGGATGCGGGGTGCACATGGCTGCATCTTGTCGATCTCAACGGTGCGTTTGCTGGTGCCCCTGTGAATGCCGCCCCTGTCGAAGCTATTTTGAAACAATGCAAAGTCCCCGCGCAGCTGGGCGGCGGCATCCGCGACATGGCCACAATCGAGGCTTGGCTGGACAAGGGCCTCGCCCGTGTCATCCTAGGAACGGTCGCCGTTGAGAACCCCGACCTTGTGCGCGAAGCCGCGCGCGCCTTCCCCGACCAAGTGGCTGTCGGCATCGACGCGCGCAATGGCCGCGTCGCTACCAAAGGTTGGGCCGAGGAAACCGACGTGATGGTCACCGATCTGGCAAAATCCTTCGAAGACGCCGGTGTCGCCGCGATCATCTACACCGATATCATGCGCGATGGTGCCATGGGCGGCCCCAACATCGATGCTACCGCCGATCTGGCCCGCGCCGTCGACATCCCCGTCATCGCCTCTGGCGGCGTCTCGTCGCTTGAAGACCTCACAGCGCTCAAATCAACGGGCGTTATCAGCGGCGCAATCTCGGGCCGTGCCCTTTATGACGGCGCGATCAATCTTGAACAGGCCCTCAAGGCCCTGCACGACTAACCCTTGCCTTTGCTCCCCCTTTCAGTAGAAAATTAGCATGCTTAAAACCCGTATCATCCCCTGCCTAGACGTCGCCGATGGCCGCGTGGTCAAAGGTGTCAATTTCGTGGGCCTGCGTGACGCAGGTGATCCCGTTGATGCGGCCATCGCCTATGACGCTGCTGGCGCGGATGAGCTGTGCTTCCTCGATATCCATGCCACCCATGAAAACCGTGGCACAATGTTCGATCTGGTGCGCCGCACGGCAGAGCATTGCTACATCCCCCTCACCGTAGGCGGTGGCGTACGCACCCCAGCAGATGTGCGCGCCCTCCTTCTGGCTGGTGCAGACAAGGTCAGCTTCAACTCTGCCGCTGTCGCCAACCCAGACGTTGTGGCCGAAGCCGCCGATCAATTCGGCAGCCAATGTATCGTTGCCGCCATCGACGCCAAAACCGTATCGCCAGGAAAATGGGAAATATTCACCCATGGCGGCCGCAAACCCACCGGTATCGACGCGGTTGAATTCGCGATCACCATGATGGAAAAAGGAGCCGGTGAAATCCTGCTGACATCCATGGACCGCGACGGCACCAAACAGGGCTTCAACCTGCCACTGACGCGCGCGATATCGGATGTCGTCACCATGCCGGTGATTGCCTCTGGCGGGGTTGGCAACCTCGATCACCTTGTAGACGGTGTCACAAAAGGTGGCGCCTCCGCTGTGCTGGCGGCCTCGATCTTCCACTTTGGCGAATACACAATCGGCGAGGCCAAACAGCACATGGCTGCCGCTGGCATCCCAATGAGGCTGACATGACCCTAGATGATCTTTACGCTACGATTCTGTCCCGTAAATCGGCGGACCCAACTTCCAGCTGGACCGCACAGCTGCTCGCCAAGGGCCCAGAGAAATGCGCCGAAAAATTCGGTGAAGAATCCATCGAGGCCATTATCGAGGCCATAAAAGACGATAAATCGGCCCTGACCTCAGAAGCCGCTGATGTAATCTTTCACTTGCTGGTCATGCTGGCCGCCCGCGACGTGCCAATTAGCGCCGTGATGGACACCCTCGCCGCACGCCAATCCCAATCAGGCCTAACGGAGAAAGCGTCCCGCTAGCGCTTCTTTATTTTGCCCTTAAACTCAATTCCGCCTGCACCGCGCGCGCAAGCGGCGCGATAGACGCGCCGCTACAACTTGGCCGAGATCACACCCGTCGCAAAGCCACCCATCCGCAGCTCACCAAAGAGCCGTTGGTATTCGATTTTGGGGCACCGGTTTTGCACAACATCCACACCGCGCGCCTGCGCTTTGGCCGCTGCCGCGGCATGTTCGACGCCGGTTTGCATCCAGATTGTGCCCAAATCACGAAACCGTTCCAGCGCCTCATCGACAATCTGTGGAACCGCGTCCGAGCGGCGGAAGATATCGACCATATCCACCTCCCCCACTATATCCGCAAGCGATGCGACGACCCGCTGACCGAACAGGATTTCACCCGTCAGTTTGGGATTTACCCCCACAACCTCAATGCCGCGCCGCGACAGGTAGCGCGCGACAAAATAGCTGGCCCGCACTGGGTTGTCTGAAATTCCAACCATCGCCACGCGTTTGGTTCGTTTCAATATCGCTTTTAATTCACTGTCTGAATGCTCCATGCCCAAAGGTTAGCAAGCTTTGGCACATAAAAAAACCTCCCGAACACCGTCGGGAGGTCTAAAGTGGGAACAGGGACAAAACACGAAACAGATGCTCCAAGCCGCTTCGTTACCCAAGAGATAGTCACCATTTTTGCGATTTGAAGTGCTGCTTCCTACGAAAGAAAACCATTGACTGAACTGCGCAAAAATCCGCCGATGCAGCCCCTCTCAATCAAAGATATCTTCAACCAGATCAAATGCTTCCTCGGCGAACTTGCGCCAGAATCCCTTGCGCCGCTTCTTGTATTTGAAACTCGACTTTTTGGGGGGCTTGGCCCGCTTGCGATTCTTATGTGTATGCGGTTGATGCGTCACCGCCGCGCGGGTCACAGGGGCCGCAACTGGGAGCGATTTGAGCTTACTCAGCGGGGCGCCGCAGGCCTGACAGGTGAGCGTGTGGTGCCCTGCATCCATCTGCAGCACCGCGCGGGTGCCGCAGTGGCAGCAGGTAGCAATCTTGGCCGGATGCGCGATGGCACCTCTCCTCAGTTGTGGGTCTTTGTAGCATATAGGCCGATCGCTGCCGCATTCGAGACGTTGAGCGATCCAAACCCGCCCCCTGCGTCAATGCGCACCAATGCATCTACTGTTTCTTTCGTTTTCTCGCGCAGCCCAGGACCTTCCGCGCCCAGCACCAAGGCCACAGCGCGATCACGGTT
>JBDVSG010000097.1:0-5068 GCA_039967155.1 Sulfitobacter sp.
AGCGGCGATCTCGGCGGTGTGAGGAGGAATCTCAATCGTGATGCTGAACGATTTTCCGAGCTCGTCGATCAAATGGCTCATAGTCCATATGAGCTAATCCGATCTGCAGCTGCTCGTATCCTGAATAAGGCTGACCGGGAGCTAAGCGGCGTTGTTTCTACCGCGCAGCGCAATACGCACTTTCTGGAAAGCAGCAGTCTGTCTTCCAGCTTGTCCGGCACTGATATTGATTTGCGCAATATCGGCGAGAATACAACGATTTACATCGTTCTGCCTGGTCGTCGAATTCGCGCAGCAAAACGCTGGTTACGGGTGCTGGTCTCCACCTTCATCAACACTGTGACAACTCTTGAAGATAAGCCAGCCACTCCGGTGATGATCCTCTTGGAGGAAATGCCGACACTTGAACGGATGGAAATCATCGAACGCAGTTTCGGCCAGATGGCTGGTTACGGCCTTCAACTTGTCTGCGTGGTTCAGGATTTCACACAGCTCAATGACCTTTACAAAAATCGCTGGGAAACCTTTATCGCGAACGCAGCAAGCGTGCAGTGTTTTGGGACAAACGATTTTTTCACTGCCCGCTATCTGTCTCAACTTGGCGGGTCTGGCACGATTGAGCGGTTAGCCTATGGTTCAGCGCAACAGCGCGTTTCATTTTTCGGCTCACCGGATTACCGCTCTATGAGTGACGGGCTGGCTGGCCGCCTCCTAATCACACCGGATGAACTGATGAGCCTTCACCCCAGCGTACAGGTCGTCAAGCTTGCCGCATCCCGGCCATTTACCGGCTATCGACCAGTCTACTTTTTGGATCGGCGCTATCGTGATCGCTACGACCAGCCACTTTATTCCATCCACCCGCACCACGCACACAGACCGATTGAGCATTCAATCGATTTCACCGCTCCTGGAACGGATCTAGGGGCAATTCTGGCTGAAACTTTAGGGGTAGGCTGAAATGTTCGGGATGACGCTACTGACGGTTTTCGTCAGCTTTCTGTCATGGGGTTGCCTGGCGATTATCGCTCGGCATTACGGCATCGAATTGCCGCTTTTTCACAATGCGCTGAACATGATCGTCTGGTTGGCTGCCCCACCGATCCAACTTGTGACGACGATCTATTCACTTTCGAAAGTGAGGTACTGGCGCAAAATGAACGAACTTCGTGCGAGACCGCAGCTTGGTCTGGGAACACGGCTCGCGCGGGGAGAGGCGATTGCACAGCAAACCCGTCATCATCAATCAGGGCTTGAGAGGATATTGGGCTTGTTGATTTGGCTTGGCGTTTTCAGCCTACCTTACTGGTTCGGCCTGCCGAGCCCTGAATTTTGGGCGGGCTCGGCATTACTGATTACAATGGCAATTCGAACTGCAGTCCCCCGCTAGAAGGCGGATTTGAGTTGGTCGTAACAGGCCAATTGTCATTTCCGCGAAGACGGCAATAGAGTTCAATCATCCGAAGGCGTTCGTATTGGTGAGAGTAGCTAGCAGGTGCCATCCCCGATCCATCCGCCTTCAGAAAATTGGACATCCAACGATTCTGCGGATCACGGAAGATCGTGTCGATGTCACTCGGCATGTAACGTTTCCCGTTCTTGAAGAAAAAACGATCCGTGTATTCATAGATCAACGGCAAGGCTTCAAGCCATGCAGCTCTGCTCGGAAGTTCTGCATGGGCTTGAAGGGCAGGCACCCAGACGTGATTGCGATAGGTTACCTTATTGACGAGCTGATGGTTGGAGAGGACGAAGATCGGTTCTTTGGTATTGTGCTGAGTCATAGTTGCGCCTCAAAATGACCAGTTTTAGAAACCGACGGGTACTCCACGTTAAGGATTTGTTAACTTTTTCCCGACGACATTTTGAGAGTGGCACTTTTTTCCACAGGTGATCAAGCCCATGATTCTGTTCAGTGAATCGGATTTCGTATTCAGTTGGATACAAGTCTTTGATCCTGAATCAAAAATTTTTTTGAACTTTTTTTCGCCGCCCGAATTTTTTTCCGAAACTGTGTGAAGCAGCTTGTAGGTTGTTTCCCGAAAATTTCCGGTATCGGCTCCATGTAGGTGAGAGGTGGGGACGATAAGGCACTGCAATTGAATTCTGAATTGTCGCCGCAAGCCTGAAAGGACCCGGGTTACACACCGCAACGAACCAAGAGCACCGCTAAGATTACCTCTAACGCAGGGAGGTGATTATGGCGAACGACTCATCTATTCTTTCGTACAGAACTATACTTTACGGTTGTATTATAAATTTACATAATGCTACTATAGGTTATGTTGGTATTTTATTCGTATTTTACTTTTTTATTCATTTTGATCTGAAAGGCGGCTATTATGAAGCATAAGCTATCAGATCAAATTTGGCTGCGTGCCGTGCGCGATATTGACGATGCGGAAAAGCGCATCAAGTTGGAAGGCTTGGTACGTTTTCTGGCAAGAAACGCAGCAGAGGCGGATTTCAATCAGGAAGCCGCTGAAAATGGGTCTGAGGAAAACAATTTAGAGAAAGACCTATAATCATGACCAACGCCGTTATCTACGCCCGATACTCCACCGACATGCAAAGCGATGCCTCTATCGAGGATCAAATCCGTATGTGTAAGGAGCGGGCTGAGAAAGACGGTTACACGGTCATAAACTGCTACTCCGATCATGCGATCTCCGGCGCGTCCATGATGCGCCCAGGCATTCAGATGATGATGCAGGATGCTGCTGCGGGTAAATTCTCGATGGTCTACGCGGAAGCGTTAGACCGCATGTCCCGTGATCAGGAAGACATTGCAGCCATCTTCAAGCGCATGTCGTTTTCAGATGTAGCGATCACCACTTTGTCGGAAGGTGAGATTTCACAGCTTCACATCGGGCTGAAAGGCACGATGAATGCCCTCTTCCTGAAAGACCTGGCCGATAAGACGCGTCGCGGTCTGCGCGGACGGGTGGAACAAGGAAAGTCCGGCGGTGGCAAGTGCTACGGCTATGACATCATTCCGGGCGACGAAAAGGGCGGTCGCACGATCAACAAGGCGGAAGCCGCAATCGTTGTGCGCATTTGCCGTGAGTACGCCACAGGCAAGTCTCCAAAGGCAATCGCTCAACAACTCAACAAAGAGGGCATTGCGGGACCAACAGGTAACGGCTGGGGTCCGAGTACGATCAACGGGAACCGCAATCGCGGTACAGGCATCCTGAACAACGAACTCTATATCGGAAAATTGGTCTGGAACCGTTTGCGATACCTGAAAGATCCGACCACAGGCAAGCGCGTCTCAAAACTGAACGATGAAAAAGACTGGATCATTCAAGATGTACCGGGGCTTCGTATTCTGGATGAGGAGCTTTGGAGAAAGGTCAAAGATCGGCAGGGCGCGATCAACAAACAAGATAAGCCGCTCTGGGCTAAACAACGCCCGAAGAACCTGTTTTCTGGTTTGGTGAAATGCGGTTGCTGTGGCGGCGGCTTCTCAATGATTTCCCAAACCCACCTTGGATGTTCTAACGCAAGGAACAAAGGCACCTGTGATAATCGTAAGGCTATCAAAAGGGAAAAGTTGGAAGAAGACGTACTCAAGGCGCTTCGTACCCATCTCATGGACCCCAAATTAAGCGAGATGTTCTGCGAAGAATATACGCGACATATGAACGAGCTGCGCCGGAACCACAATGCTGCTCTTGCAGGATATCAGAACGAACACAAGCAAGTTAAAAAGCGTCTAGACCAGATGGTCGATGCGATTGCTGACGGCGCTCCAGTAGCGCCTATCAAAGACAAGATGCATGAATTGGAAAACAGGCGTGTAGCGCTGGAATCCATGCTCACGGATATTGTGGTCGCTCCGCCAATGATTCATCCTTCTATGGCCGAACGATACCATTCACAGGTTCAAACCTTCATACAGGCTCTGAACGCCGAAGAAACGCGTTCTGAAGCTGCGGAGGTTATTAGATCACTGATCGAGAAGATTGTGCTTACACCAGACGAAAGCGAAAACCGTCTGGTCGCCGACCTTCACGGTGACCTCGCTGGAATTCTTGCGATTTCGGCGGATAAAAAGTCTCTATCCGAGGTGGATGAGACTGAGCTTGCCAGACATAAGGCTTTGCTAGGGTTAGACAAACCCGAGGAAAGCGATGCTGGCGAAAACCAGCAGGACAAGTTGGTTGCGGGAGCAGGATTTGAACCTGCGACCTTCAGGTTATGAGCCTGACGAGCTACCGGGCTGCTCCATCCCGCGTTAGGTCGGAGGCTTTGTTGAAGAGATATATTTATCTGCGCTTTGCAGGCCTGGCAGCGACCTACTCTCCCACACCTTAAGATGCAGTACCATTGGCGCTGGGGAGTTTCACGGCCGAGTTCGGGATGGGATCGGGTGGGGGCTCCCCGCTGGGGCCACCAGGCCGGCAAAGGGCAGATAAATGGAAACTGGTCTGGATTATATGTCCTCACGGTTGAGCAGGCCTTCGGCCTTAACCTCCGGACGGGGCGCAGCATAAGCTGCGGCGGCCGTCAGCCTTGCCAGATCACAAGGAACTGGAAGCGAAGGTTTTCATGAGAACTGGTCTGATTGGATGATACGCACTCTCAAAGCAAAGCTTTGACAAGCGCGACCGCGCGCCGGCCGGTCAGGCCGCCCTCGCGGAGGGCTGCGCCCGTGAGCGCAAACCCAATGTTGAAGCGTTGAACGCTTCAAGATGAACATTGACTAATGAGAGTAATCAAGCCGAACGAGCTATTAGTAAAGCTCAGCTTCACACATTGCTGTGCTTCCACATGCTTCCTATCAACGTGGTGGTCTTCCACGGCTCTTCAGGGAGAACTCGTTTTGAGGTGGGTTTCCCGCTTAGATGCTTTCAGCGGTTATCCCTTCCGTACATAGCTACCCTGCTATGCGGCTGGCGCCACAACAGGTCCACCAGAGGTACGTCCATCCCGGTCCTCTCGTACTAGGGACAGATCCTCTCAATTCTCCTACACCCACGGCAGATAGGGACCGAACTGTCTCGCGACGTTCTGAACCCAACTCACGTACCACTTTAATTGGCGAACAGCCAAACCCTTGGGA